>NZ_JBHSFP010000008.1:0-306683 GCF_042654065.1 Sphaerisporangium dianthi
GGTCATAGCGGAAGGGAAACACCCGGTTACATTCCGAACCCGGAAGTTAAGCTTTCCAGCGCCGATGGTACTGCACCGGGGACGGTGTGGGAGAGTAGGACACCGCCGGACAAAATTTTATAGGTAGACAGTATGCAGGGAGAGCCATCCACGGTGTGGGTGGCTTTCCTGCGTTTCAGGGCTCTTCTCGGTCGCTGATCCCTGTCGCCGGGGCCTTTTCGGTTTCCTTCGCCTTCTTCGGCTTTTCTGTGCTTTCGGGATCTTCCCGTTGTATCCCTTTCTTCGCTCCGGCGGCCTCCCGCTCCACGCCTCCCGCTCCACGCCTCCCGCTCCACGCCTCCCGCTCCACGCCGCTTCCCGCCCACGGTTCCCGGGTCAGGGTTTCGCTTCTCGGGGCCTGGACCGCGGGGTCTCCCCTCCTTCCGTTCTCGCTCCGGGGCCTGTGGTCGTCGGCTTTCCGCCCGCACGCCAGGCCGGCGAACCGGTCGCCGTCCTGGCGTGTCCGCAGCGCCCGGCGGAGTGCCTGGATGATGGGGGCTGCGTGGGTGGTGGGGTGTGGTCAGTAGGCTTCTGGTGTGGAATACCAGGCGGTCGAAAAGGCGATCTTGCAGCGGGGTGTGGAGTGGGATATCGACCCCACTCTCGATCGGATCAACGTCCTGATGGACATGCTGGGCCAGCCCCAGCAGGCCTATCCGGTCGTGCACATCACCGGCACCAACGGCAAGTCGAGTACGGCACGCATGATCGACACCCTGCTGCGTGAGCGCAACCTCCGGGTCGGCCGGTTCACGAGCCCTCACCTGGTGTCCATGCGCGAGCGCATCACGCTCGACGGTGAGCCCCTCAGCGAGGAGCGCTTCACCGAGGTCTACGAGGATGTCCTGCCCTACCTGCAACTCGTCGACCAGCAGCAAGGACGGCTGTCGTTCTTCGAGACGCTCACGGCGATGGCGTACGCGGCCTTCGCCGACGCGCCGGTCGACGTCGCCGTCATCGAGGTCGGCATGGGCGGAACCTGGGATTCCACCAGCGTGGCACAGGGGGCCGTGGCCGTGATCACCCCCATCTCGCTCGACCACCTTGAATATCTCGGGCCCGACATCGACGCCATCGCACGAGAGAAGGCCGGCATCATCAAGCCCGGCTCGACGGCCGTGCTGGCGCAGCAGCCGCTCGGGGCGGCCGAGATCCTCATGCGCCGCGCGGCCGAGACCGGGGCGACGGTGGCCCGTGAGGGCCTGGAGTTCGGGGTGGTGCACCGAGAGCTGGCCATGGGAGGTCAGATGCTCCGCCTCCAGGGGCTCAAGGGCGTCTACGAGGACATCTTCCTGCCGCTCTACGGGGAGCACCAGGGCGGCAACGCCGCCTGTGCCCTCGCGGCGGTGGAGGCGCTCACCGGCGGGGACGATCCGCTCGACGGCGAGCTGGTGCGGCGCGCGTTCGCCACGGTCACCTCACCGGGGCGCCTGGAGGTCGTCCGGCGCGGGCCGACGGTGATCGTGGACGCCGCGCACAATCCCGGCGCCATGCAGGCGGTCGTGCAGGCCATGGAGGAGTCGTTCGGCTTCACCCGGCTCATCGCCGTGGTCGCGGTGATGGCCGACAAGGACGTGGCCGGCGTGCTGGAGCTGCTCGAGCCCATCGTGGAGGAGATCGTCGTCACGCGTAACTCCTCACCCCGGTCCATGGACCCCGACGAGCTGGCCGCGCTGGCAGAGGACGTCTTCGGCGGCGAGCGCGTCCACCAGGCCGCCCGGCTCGACGACGCCATCGACACCGCCATGGGGCTTGCGGAAGAGACCGGCGAGTTCGCCGGAGCGGGGGTGCTCATCACCGGTTCCGTGGTCACCGTGGGCGACGCCCGCCTGCTGCTGAAGGCCGGCGCTGAGCAGTGAGCCGCGGAGTCGTGGAAGGGATCGGGGCGTGAACATCGCTGTCACGCCGGGGATGCGACGGCTGTGCGCCAGCGTGCTCGGCATGGAGGCCATCGTGCTGGGGCTGATCACGCCGGTGGCCATCATGGTCAACGACGTTCCTCCCGCCGTGGCCGTCACGGTCGGCATCGGGCTCGCGCTGGCATGCGTGGTGGTGACGGGCCTGCTCAAACGCCCCTTCGCCTACATCGCGGGCAGCGCGCTGCAGGTGCTGGCCATCGCCACGGGATTCCTGGTCCCGATGATGTTCTTTCTCGGTCTGATCTTCACGGCACTTTGGGCCACGGCAATCTTCGTCGCTCGTCGTGTCGAGGGAGTGACTTAGCGCTAAAGTCGGCCAGTATGGCCGTACCCCCCCTTCAGGCCGCAGGTCTCTCGACACTTGGCCGGATCAATCGTCTGCCGCTGGTGCTCGACGTCGTCGTCGGGCTCCTCACCGCGATCGCGCTTCCGCTGGCGATCGTCGTGGTGCCCAACACCATCTCCGTGGTCTCCGCGCTGCTCCCGGCCGATCTCGCAGGGGTGTGGATCTTGCGAGCCCACGGTCTCGCCCTTCCCGTGATGCTCTGCACGGTGCCGCTCGCCGGGGTGGCGCTGAGACGGTTCAGCGTGGCCTCGATGCTGCTGGCGGGGTTGGCGTGCCTCGCCCTGGCCGATGTGGCCGGCGGCTTCGCCGATTCGACCGCGGCCGTCGGTGTGTTGCGCGTCCTGCACGGCGTCGGCGCGGGCGTGCTGATCCCGGCGACGTTCGCCGCCGGGTATCAGCGCCCAGGCGCCTCCCGTGACGTCCTGGTGCCGTTCTGGGCGGCGGCGCTGGCCGTCAGCCTGCTGGCGGCGCAGGCTCTGGCGCTCTGGCCCCTTGACGCGGTGACGTCCTGGCGAGTGACCCTTCAGCCCTATCCGCTGCTGACCGGTGTGGCGCTGGCCCTGGCCGCGATCCACCTCGTCCTCTGGCGTGCGGCGACCGACGCCGTGCCGCCCCTGCGGATGTCCTCGCGCACGATGGACGAGGCCGGGGGGCCCGCTGGGGCCGATGACGACGGTCCTGGCAGGGCGCTCCGGTCGGTGCGGGAGCCCTCGGCGTCCACCGCGTCCACCGCCGCGTCCGCGGGTCCCGACTCCATGGGTCCGGACATCATGGCTCTCGACCTCGCCGGCCTGGATTCCGCCGGCCCTGACTCTGCGGGCCCTGACTCCGCGGGCCCTGACTCCGCGGGACGCGCGCATCTCGGGCCGGCCGCCGGGCTGTCGGCGGGCATCGCCGTGCTGGCCTTCGGCACCACCTTCGACTGGCCCTCCGGCGTCATCTTGGCCGCCGCGGCGATCGCGGTGGTGACGCTGCTGGCGATGGCGGGGCTCGGCCGGGTCGAAGGCCCAGGTGGCCGCGTCGTCTCGTTCGTCATGATCGCCGTCGGCCTGGTCGTGCTGCCGACCGCCGCCCAGGTGACGTACGTCGAACTCGGTGGTCTCGGCGGTCCCGGGCTCTCAGGGCTGTGGGTGCCGTTCGGGCTCGCCACCGTGATCGCGTTCGTGGCCGCGTCGGCTGCCGGACGGGCCGGGCTCGGGTCGGCGCAGAAGCTCGTCGGAGTCGGCCTGGTCACCATGGTGGTCGGGTTGTGCGCGGTGCGGCTGTTCGTCCCTTCCACGTCGGGCATGCCGCTGGTCATGCCGTTCTCACTGCTCGCGGCGGGCGCGGCGGTGGCGGTCGTTTCGGCGGTACGCGGCGCGGGGTACCGAGCCGCGCTGTTCGGCCTGTCCTTATGCTTCCCCGCCGTCCTCTGCGGGTTCCTGCTGGGCACCGGCATCCAGGTCGGCCGGCTGCGTGCGGTCAGCTCGTCGGGCCAGGTCACCCCGCAGGCCATGGTCGACGGGTTCGTCGGGGCGCTGCACATCTGGGCGCTGGTCGCCGGATTCACCGTCGTCATCGCGCTGGTCCTCGGGGCCGTGCTCGCACGCCGGGGGTACGACACGGTCGCCACGACCGTCGGTGACGGCGACGGCGACCTCGCCGTGCCCCGGGACATGCCGGTGAAGACGCCCTCCATGGCCCCGGGCGAGGCCGACGATGTGTCGAGGTCGCCGCGCAGATCCACATCACGGGGGTCCGACGTCAAGGTCGCGTCACAGCGGGACGCCCACACGATGCCCTTCCAGGCCATGGACTTCTCGACCTCGGAGGCGCTTCCTGCGGCTCCGGCGTCTCCGCGTCCTGCGTTTCCTCGGACTCCGCCCGTGGATCCTCCGGCCGATGAGCCGGGGCCCCAGACCGGCGGCTCTGACACCGCGGTGCTCCCGGTCATTCCGTCGTCCGGTCCCTCTCCCGAGCGCACTCGGGGAACGGACGGTGACCCGGACTCCGCCCGCTGAGGTCACCGGTTCGGTGACCAGGCTGCCACTGAGGCCGCTGGTTCGGTGACCAGGCTGCCACTGAGGCCGCTGGTTCGGTGACCAGGCTGCCGCGGCTGAGGCCGCCGGTTCGGCGACCATGGCCTGCGGGCCTGCGGGCCTGCGGGCGCACGGGCGCACGGTCAAGGGCGTCCGTGGCGGGCGGCGGAAGCCGAAGGACGGTGACGGCGGGGTGGGCCGGTAAGCTGCGCACACGCTTCCCCTATTCGCCGGTGGCCATGCGCGCCGGCCGGCGAACACAACGAAGGAGATATCTGTGTCCGAGCGCACGCTTGTCCTGATCAAGCCCGACGGTGTCCGCCGTGGCCTCATCGGTGACGTGATCGCCCGCGTGGAGCGCAAGGGCCTCAAGGTCGTGGCCATGGACCTCCGCACGCTCGACGTCGAGACCGCCAAGGCCCACTACGCCGAGCACTCCGAGAAGCCGTTCTTCGGCGAGCTCGTCGACTTCATCACCTCGGCCCCGCTGGTGGCTCTGGTCCTGGAGGGCCCGCGCGCCATCGAGGCGTTTCGCGCCCTGGCCGGCGCCACCGACCCGGTGAAGTCGGCTCCCGGCACGATCCGCGGCGACCACGCCCTGGAGATCGGCGAGAACATCGTCCACGGTTCCGACTCGCCGGAGTCGGCGGCCCGTGAGGTCAAGATCTTCTTCCCTGACCGTTTCTGAGGTCCGGTCCCCGACGTCTCCGCGGTTCGGTCTCCGGCCGTCTCGCGAGGTCGGCGTCGAGTGGCTCATGTGCGGCTTCGCGGGGCCCCGGTGCGTGACGCGCCGGGGCCTCGCGCGTTGCCGGGGTATCAGTGCAGGTCGAAGCGGTGCCGCCCGGTAAAGGACACCAATTTTTCTCCGGTCGCGTGGCTCGTTGCCCTCACGAGTGGGTACGTCACGTTACGATTCGAATGCGAATCGTAATCTCTCGCGAACGACCTGAAGGAAGGTTTCCTTCCCCATGGGCAGCAAGCTGGCATTCCTCGGCCGTGACATGGCCGTCGACCTGGGCACCGCCAACACTTTGGTGTACGTGCGCGGGCGCGGCATCGTGCTCAACGAGCCGTCGGTGGTCGCGATCAACACGACGACCGGCAAGATCGTGGCAGTGGGCATCGAGGCCAAGAGGATGATTGGCCGGACGCCCGGCAACATCGTGGCGATACGCCCGCTGAAGGACGGCGTGATCGCCGACTTCGACGTCACCGAGCGCATGTTGCGCTATTTCATCCAACGAGTGCACAAACGCAGTCACTTCGCCAAGCCGCGCATCATCGTGGCCGTCCCCAGCGGCATCACCGGAGTCGAGCAGCGCGCCGTCAAAGAGGCGGGCTACCAGGCCGGGGCGCGGCGGGTCTACATCATCGAAGAGCCGATGGCCGCCGCGATCGGCGCCAGGCTGCCCGTTCACGAGCCCACCGGCAACATGGTCGTCGACATCGGCGGGGGCACCACCGAGGTGGCGATCATCTCGATGGGCGGCATCGTGACGAGCCAGTCCATCCGCGTCGGGGGCGACGAGCTCGACCAGGCGATCATCGCGTTCGCCAAGAAGGAATACTCCCTGATGCTCGGGGAGCGCACCGCGGAGGAGATCAAGATCGCGATCGGCTCGGCGTGCCCGACGGGTGACGACTGCCATGCCGAGATCCGGGGGCGCGACCTGGTCAGCGGGCTGCCCAAGACGATCGTCGTCTCGGCCGACGAGATCCGCAAGGCCACCGAGGAGCCCCTCAAGATCATCGTCGACGCGGTCAAGTCCACTCTGGACAAGTGCCCTCCCGAGCTCTCGGGCGACCTGATGGACCGCGGTGTGGCGCTCACCGGCGGCGGCGCCCTGCTCAAGGGCATGGACGACCGCCTGCGCGACGAGACCGGCATGCCCATCCACCTCGTGGAGAACGCGCTGGACTCCGTGGCGCTCGGCTCGGGCAAGTGCGTCGAGGAGTTCGAGGTCCTGCAGCAGGTGCTGGTGCCGGAGCCGAGACACTGATGGAGCAGGGACACTGATGAGGGATACCCGCCGTGCGCGGTTGATCCTTGGCCTGCTGCTGGCCGCGGCGCTCGTCCTGATCACCATCGATCACCGGCAGCGCGAGGACTCCTTGTTCGAGCCCGTCCGTACGGTGGCGTCGTCGCTGTTCGGCGTCGCGGAAGAGGCGGGGACGGGGGTCACGCGGCCCGTCGGCGAGTTCGTCGGCACCTTCTCCTCCGCCCCGGAGTACAAGCGGCAGCTCGTGGCGCTGCGCGCCGAGAACGCCCGGCTGAGACGCGAGGCGACCGCCAACAGCCTCGACCGGCGCAGGTCGGCCGAGCTGGCCGGCATGCTCGGGCTGTCCGGGCTCGGCGGGTACCGCGTGGTCGCCGCCCAGGTGATCGCCAGGCGGGGTGTGCCGGGGTTCGAGGACGCCGTCGAGATCGACGCGGGCCGCGACGACGGCGTTCGCAGGGAGATGACCGTGCTCAGCGGGGACGGCCTGGTCGGCCGGGTCGTGCACGCCGGTCCGTCGACCTCGACGGTGGTCCTGCTGACCGATCCCGCCTCGGCGGCGGGCGCGCGGCTGGAGGGCGGCAACCAGATCGGCGTGGTCACCGGGCTGGGGCCGGCGGCGGGGCGTCTCGTCCGCTTCAGGGTGCTGGACTCCACGGCGACGCTGGCGGTCGGCCGCCGCATCGTCACTTTCGGCTCCCAGCACGGCACCCCGTACGCGCCCGGCCTGCCGGTGGGCGTCATCGAGCGCGTGGAGCCCACCCCGGGCGAGCTCACCCGCGTCGCGTACGCCAAGCCGTTCGTGGACTTCACGGCCCTGGACGTCGTCGGGGTGGTGGTGCGGGCGCCGCAGCGCGACCCCCGGGACGCGATGCTGCCTCCGCCGCCCCCGAAGGCGGCCCGTGCCCGCGCGTCCGCTCCTCCCGCGGCGCCGCCGCCGTCCGCCCCGCCCGCGGTGACACCGCCGGCGCCTGGGGCGTCGTCCGCCCCGTCCTCCTCGCCGTCGTCGCGGGCACGGCAGAGGGAGGACGCCGACGAGGACAATGACGTCGCTCGCGAGCAACAGCGCGGCATGCACCGGCGTCCGGCCCACGCGCCCGCCGGGCACGCCGGGCCGGCGCTCGCGGCCCGCCGGGCGGGCGCCGGCCCGCACCCGCCGGGCGGCGCCACCGGGCGGGCGCGGGCGTCCGAAAGGACGGGCGGGCAGGAAAGGGCGGCCAAGAGGCATGACTGACGGCGCGACGCCGCCGCGCGGCGGGTAGCCGCCCGGGGCGTGGGGCGGGGCTTGAACGGGTGGGAACCGGTGGGCGAGAGGACATGAAGGCGTGATGCGAGGGATGGCGGTGATGCTGCTCGCCGGCCTCATCATGATCGTGCAGGTGACGGTCGTGAACCGCCTGCCCCTGCCCGGTGGCGGGGGCCCTGATCTGATCTTGATGGGCGTGGTGGCGCTCGCCCTGGCCCGCGGCGCTGTGGCCGGTGCGGGCATCGGCTTCGCCGCAGGTCTGGTCGCCGACATCCTGCCGCCGGCCGCTCATGTCATCGGCCAGTACGCGCTGGTGTTCTGCCTGGTCGGGTACACGGTCGGCCGGGCCGCCGAGCGGGCGCCCGGCTTCGGGGCCGTCGTCATGATCTTCATGGTGATGCTCGCGCCTCTGCTGGCGGCGGGCATCGGCGGCCTGCTGGGCGATCCTCGCGTCGACTGGGCGGTGCTGTTCGGCCTGTGGCCGTCGATGGTGATGTACAACCTCGCCATAGCGGCGGTGATGTTCTGGGTGGTGGCCCGCGCCACCGGGGAACGCGGGAGGCGCGAGGCCGTGCCGACGGGGGCCTACCCGGTCCGGAGGCGTGTGTGAACCGCGTCCGCGCCCGGCTCGTGGTGGTGCAGTTCCTCGTGCTGACGCTGCTCGCGGTGCTGACCGTGCGGCTGTGGCAGGTGCAGGTCGTGCGCGGCCCGAAGTTCGTGGTGGCGGCCACGGAGACGCGCACGCGCGACGTCATCGTTCCCGCCGTGCGGGGGCCGATCCTGGACGCCAGCGGGCGGCCTCTGGTCCGCAACCGCACGGCGCTGGTCGTCTCGGTGGACCGCGCGGAGATCGAGCGCATGCCCGACGGCGGCGTGGCGGTGCTCAAGCGGCTCGGGGCGGTGCTCGGCCGGCCGGTGAAGGAGCTGCGCGAGCGCATCCGGCCGTGCGGACCGCACGTGACGCGCCCGTGCTGGCCGGGGTCGCTCTACTCGCCGATCCCCATCGACGACAAGGTCGACCCGCGGCAGGCGCTGCAGATCCTGGAGCGGCAGGAGGACTTCCCGGGCGTGATGGCCGAGGTGCAGGCCGTGCGCGAATACCCTCTCGGCGCGGGGGCGTCCCAGACCCTCGGCTATCTCCAGCCGGTCACCGAAGATGAGCTGAAGAAGCGGTCGAAGCTCAAGGCGAACTTCTCCGGCGTCGACCTGGTCGGCCGGGACGGTCTGGAGTTCGTCTACGACGAGGCGTTGCGCGGGTCGCCGGGGCTGCGCCGGATGCAGGTCGACCGCATGGGCAAGGTGCTCGGGGTCGAGCGACAGACCTCCCCGGTCCCCGGCGACATCCTGATCACCAACATGGACGCCAACGTGCAGAAGGTCGTCGACCAGGCGCTGGCGAAGGCCATGAAGAACGCCCCCAAGGCGGACGGGGCCGCCGCCGTCGTCCTGGACGTGAAGACGGGCGGGGTGATCGCGATCGGCAGCGTGCCGACCTACGACCCGGCGGTGTGGGCGGGCGGCATCTCGGAGAAGGACTACCAGCACCTGCTCTCGGAGAAGGCGGGGCTGCCGCTGATCTCCCGGGCCACCCACGGCCAGTACGCGCCGGGCTCGACGTTCAAGGTGTCCTCGGTGTCGGCGATGGTCAGGGACGGCTACCCGTTGAAGGGGAAGTACGACTGCCCGGGCGTCTTCGACGTGGCGGGCACGGCGTTCCACAACTTCCGCGGCATCGGCCTCGGCGTGCTCGACCTCCACACGGCGCTGGTGAAGTCCTGCGACACCATCTTCTACAAGGCGGCCTACGAGATGTGGAGGCGGGACGGCGGCCTGAAGCCCGTGAAGCACCCCAAGGAACCGATGACGAGCACCGCCAAGGCGTTCGGGTTCGGCAGGAAGACCGGCATCGACCTGCCGGGGGAGGTGCCGGGACGCATTCCGGGCCGCGCCTGGAAGAAGGAGATGTGGGCGGCGATGCGGCACCTCAGCTGCACGCGGGCCAAGACCGGCTATCCCGAGGTCGAGAAGAAGGACCCCGGGCGCGCCGCGTACCTCAAGAGGCTGGCCAACGAGAACTGCCTGGAAGGGTTCGAGTGGAAGGCCGCGGAGGCCGCCAACCTCTCCATCGGCCAGGGGGACGTGCTGGTCACGCCGTTGCAGCTCGCCTCCGCCTACGCCGCGCTGGTCGGCGACGGCCGGCTGCGCAGCCCGCGCATCGCCAAGGCGGTCGTCCGGCCGGACGGCACCCACGTGCAGGAGATCAAGGCGCCGGTGACCGGCCGGCTCCCGATCGACAAGGGCACCCGCGACTACATCCGCGCGGCCCTGAGCGAGGTGACCTCCGACGGCACGGCCGCCGGAGCCTTCAGCGGGTTCCCGATGAACGTGGTGAAGATCGGCGGCAAGACCGGTACCGCCGAGGTGTACGGCAAGGAGGACACCTCCTGGTTCGCCTCCTTCGCTCCGGCGAGCGACCCCCGGTTCGTGGTCGTCGTCACGGTCTCGCAGGGCGGCCAGGGCGCCATGGCGGCGGCGCCGGCGGCCCGCGAGATCTACGAGGGCATCTACGGCATCAAGGGCAAGGCCGCCCTGCCCGGCGGCAAGCCCGTCGAGCGCCTGCCGAAGATCAGCAGAGACGGGACGGTGGTGCAGTGAGCCAGACCCTCGTCCCGCGGAGCCGGTCGTTCATGCGCCGGGCCATGGGCGCGCGGTCGGCGGTGTGGCGCGTCGACGGCGTCCTGCTCGTCGCCGTCATGGCGCTGTCGGTGATCGGCACCCTGCTGGTGTGGTCGTCCACGCGATCTTGGGCGGCGGGCGCGCCGACCGGCATGGTCAAAAAGCACATGCTCAACCTGGCGATCGGCTGGGTGCTGTTCGGCATCGCGGCCCTCGGCGACCAGCGCACGCTGCGCATCTACGCGCCGGCGATCTACGGGGTCTCGCTGCTCGGGCTGCTGGCGGTGATCACGCCGCTCGGGTCGACGATCAACGGCTCCCACTCGTGGATCCTGCTGGGCGGCGGGTTCGCGGTCCAGCCGTCCGAGTTGGCCAAGCCGGCGCTGATCCTCATGCTCGCCGCGCTGCTGGCCGAGCCCGTGCCCGGCACCGACCGGCCACGCCCGCTCGACCTTCTGCTGTGCGCCGCCGCGGCGGCCATCGCGATGGGGCTGGTCATGCTGCAGCCCGACTTCGGCACCACCATGGTGCTGGCCGTCATCACGGCCGCGGCCATGATCTTCGCCGGCCTGCGCAAGCGCTACATCGCGGGACTCGCGCTGCTGGCCCTGGCGGGGGCGGCCGCCGTCTGGCTGCTGGGCCTGCTCAAGCCCTATCAGATCGCCCGGTTCACGGCGTTCATCAACCCGGCCAACGACCCGCGCGGGGCCGGGTACAACAGCACGCAGTCGCTGATCGCCATCGGCTCGGGGGAGCTGTTCGGCAAGGGGCTGTTCCACGGCGGCCAGACGACCGGCCGGTTCGTCCCCGAGCAGCACACCGACTTCATCTTCACGGTGGTGGGGGAGGAGTTCGGGTTCCTGGGCGCGGTCGCCGTGGTGGCGCTGCTGGGCGTGGTGCTGATCCGCGGACTGCGCATCGCCCGCCGGTCGGAGGACCGTTTCAGCGCGATGGCGGTGGGCGGCATCGTGTGCTGGTTCGCGTTCCAGACCTTCGTCAACGTCGGCATGACGATCGGGATCATGCCGATCACCGGGGTGCCGCTGCCCTTCGTGTCGTACGGGGGCACCGCCACGTTCGCGAACATGCTCGCCCTCGGCCTGTTGCAGGCGGTGCACATACGCGAACGCCCCTTCTGAGCCGCCCTTCCGCCCCGATTGGGAGGGTCCCGAGCGCGGCGTGGGAACCGCGATGGGAGGCGCCGGGAGGGGTGTGCTGGTGCGAGGGGCGGCGGGCAGCAACTAACCTTAGACGCATGTCTGTCGAGTCGCTGTTTCCCCGCCTGGAAGCGCTCCTGCCCAGCGTGCAGAAGCCGATCCAGTATGTCGGTGGTGAGCTTAATTCGACCGTCAAGGACTGGGATGAAGCATCTGTCCGCTGGGCGCTGATGTATCCGGACGCCTACGAGGTCGGCCTGCCCAACCAGGGTGTGCAGATCCTTTACGAGATCCTGAACGAGTTGCCAGAGACGCTGGCCGAGCGCACCTACGCCGTCTGGCCCGACCTCGAGGCGCTCATGCGCGAGCATGGCGTGCCGCAGTTCACGGTCGACGCGCACCGCCCGGTGCGGGCGTTCGACGTGCTCGGCGTGTCGTTCTCGACCGAGCTCGGCTACACCAACCTGCTGACCGCGCTCGACCTGGCCGGCATCCCGTTCAGCGCCGCCGACCGCGGCGAGGACGACCCGATCGTGCTGGCCGGCGGCCACGCCGCGTTCAACCCCGAGCCGATCGCCGACTTCCTGGACGCCGCGGTGCTCGGCGACGGCGAGCAGATCGCCATCGCCATCTCCGAGGTGATCCGCGAGTGGAAGGGCGAGGGCCGCCCGGGAGGGCGCGACGGGCTGCTCATGCGGCTGGCGTCGACCGGCGGGGTGTACGTCCCGAAGTTCTACGACGTCGAGTACCACCCCGACGGGCGCATCAAGAGGGTCGCCCCCAACAGGTCCGGAGTTCCGTGGCGGGTGCAGAAGCACACCGTCATGGATCTCGACGAGTGGCCGTACCCGAAGAAGCCGCTGGTCCCGCTGGCCGAGACCGTGCACGAGCGGTTCAGCGTCGAGATCTTCCGCGGCTGCACGCGCGGCTGCCGGTTCTGCCAGGCCGGCATGATCACCCGCCCGGTCCGCGAGCGGTCGATCACCACCATCGGCGACATGGTCGAGGCCGGCGTCAAAGAGTCCGGCTTCAACGAGGTCGGCCTGCTCTCGCTGTCCAGCGCCGACCACTCGGAGATCGCCGAGGTCGCCAAGGGGCTGGCCGATCGTTACGAGGGCACCAACACCAGCCTGTCGCTGCCGTCCACCCGCGTCGACGCGTTCAACATCGACCTGGCGAACGAGTTCTCCCGCAACGGCCGCCGCTCCGGTCTGACCTTCGCCCCCGAGGGCGGGTCCGAGCGCATGCGCAAGGTCATCAACAAGATGGTCACCGAGGAAGACCTGATCCGCACCGTCACCACGGCCTACAGCCAGGGCTGGCGGCAGGTGAAGCTCTACTTCATGTGCGGGCTGCCCACCGAGACCGACGAGGACGTGCTCGGCATCGCCGACCTGGCCAAGAAGGTCATCAAGGCGGGCCGCGAGGCCACCGGCTCCCGCGACATCCGCTGCACCGTGTCCATCGGCGGGTTCGTGCCCAAGCCGCACACCCCGTTCCAGTGGGCCGCCCAGTGCGACCATGAGACCGTCGATCGGCGGCTCAAGCAGCTCAGGGACTCCATGCGCTCCGACAAGGAGTACGGCAGGGCGATCGGCTTCCGCTACCACGACGGCCAGCCCTCCATCGTCGAGGGCCTGCTGTCGCGGGGAGACCGCCGGGTCGGCGCGGTGATCAGGGCCGTCTGGGAGGACGGCGGCCGCTTCGACGGCTGGAGCGAGCACTTCTCCTACGCCCGCTGGATGTCCGGCGCCGAGCAGGCCTTCGCCGGCGAGCCGGTCGACGTCGACTGGTACACCACGCGCGAGCGCGAAGAGGTCGAGGTGCTCCCTTGGGATCACCTGGACGCCGGCCTCGACCGCGAGTGGCTGTGGCAGGACTGGCAGGACGCCACCAGCGAGACCGAGGTCGAAGACTGCCGCTGGACCCCCTGCTACGACTGCGGTGTCTGCCCCACCATGGGGACCGAGATCCAGATCGGCCCCACCGGAAGGAAGCTGCTTCCGCTCACGGTCGTCTGACCGCCCGGGCCCCCCGCCGGCGGCGGCCGGCCGCGGCCGATGGAAGCGAACACCGGTGGTCGTCGTTGACCAGTAGAGACATCCGGTCACATCCAGAAAGGATCACGTAACTGAAGAACCCCGTCCCTGATGGGCCTCCGCCCCCGCCCGTGGTGCAGCGCCTTCGCGTGCGCTACGCCAAGCGCGGCCGGCTGCGGTTCACCAGTCATCGAGACATTTCGCGCGCCATCGAGCGAGCGGTGCGCCGGGCCGGCATTCCGGTCGGCTTCAGCGCGGGATTCAGTCCCCATCCGAAGATCTCCTACGCGGGAGCCGCCCCCACGGGGGTGGCGAGCGAGGCCGAATATCTCGAGATCGGCGTCGTGTCGCCGTGCGAGCCCACGCGGCTGCGCGACGATCTCGACGCGTCGCTGCCACCCGGGCTCGACGTGCTGGACGTCGTCGAGGCGCGAGCAGGGAGCCTGGCCGACCGGCTCGAGTGCTCCGTCTGGGAAGTACGCGTTGCCGGGGCGGCCCCGGAGGCCGCCAAGGACGCGGCCGAGAAGTTCCTGGCCGCCGAGCGTGTCGAGGTCGAACGCCTGACCAAGAAGGGCCTGCGCCGCTTCGACGCGCGAGAGGCCGTCATCGCTTTGACGGCCCATGATGGGACGGAAGAAGCGGCGGGCCGGGAGCCGAGCTCGCCATGTGCGATACTTCGTATGGTTGTACGGCACGTTACGCCCGCCGTTCGACCCGACGACGTGCTCACGGGTCTGCGACTTGTGGCTGATTTCGCGCCGCCGTCACCCCCCGCGGTGACCAGGCTGGCGCAGGGGCCGCTCGACGCGCGCACCGGTGGGACCGCCGACCCGCTCGACCTGGACCGCGACGTTCGCGGCGGCGAGCCGGGACCGGCTGTGCGGCACGTCGCTGACCACAAATAGGACTTGGCGTCGGACCCCGCGAGGCGGTCCGGCGCACAGCGAGAGACGAGAGCTCCCGCGCGGCGCGGCGACGCGCCCGGGAGCCTGACGGGAGAACGCCCGCATGCTCGACAACGAGCCCATTGTCGGGGCCTACGGCTCTGACGGGGATACAACAGCGCAGCAGGAAGCCAAGCCGGTCCGCCGGCGCCGGGCGGCGAGCCGCCCCGCGGGCCCACCGCCCGAGGAGGCCGAGCGCGCCGCGGGTCTTGCTACCGCTCCGCCGGAGGCCCCGGCGGCGCCGGTCGCCGAGGTTCCCGCGCCCCGGTCGGAGGTCGGCGCCGAGATCGCACCGCCCGTGCGGGCCGACGAGGCGGCCGAGGCCGCCGTGCGGGCCGACGAGGCGGCGGACGCGGCCGAGGCGCCGGCGAAGTGCGCCACCCGGTCGCGCCGCGTCACCGCCAAGGACCCCGCCGCACCCGCGGCCACGCGGCGCTCCCGCACGACGAAGAAGGCCGCCGCGCCGGCCGAGGAAGCCGCGGACCACGTCGCGCCGCCCGAGGCGGCGCCCGTGGTCGAGGCCGAGGCCGCCGCCCCGGCGCCGCAGGTCACCGCCCCGGAGGCCGCCGCCGCCGAGCAGGCCGCCCCCACGCGGCGCAGGCGCACCAGGAAGGCCGCCGAGGCTCCGGAGGCCGTGACCGAGCGCCCCGGCGCCGCGAGCCCGTCCGCCGCTCCGGCGGACGAGGAGCCGCCGGCCGTGTCCGAGCAGGTCACACCCGAGATCATCGAGTCGTTGCCGGCCGAGGAGCCGCTGGACGACGAGCCCGCGGGCGAGGACCTCGCCGAGGAGCCCCGTCCGCAGGGCGCGGTGTTCGCCGACCCGTTCGGCCTGAGCGCCGTCACCGAGGCGCGCGTCGCGCCGGCCGTCACCTTCCAGGCGCCCGCCGCGGTGTTCCAGCCGATCTTCCAGGCTCCCGAGCCGCGCGCGGCCGTGCCGCCCGTCGTGCCAGAGCCCCGCAAGTACGTCCAGCCCGAGCCCGAAGCGGAGCCCGCCGAGGCCGAGGACGCCGCCGACGTCACCGATCTCGACTCCGACGAGGACGACGACCAGGACGACGCCGCCGGTCGCCGCCGTCGCCGGCGGCGGGGCGGCCGCGGCCGGGTCAAGGTCCGCGGCACCGACGAGACCGACGAGGCGGAGGACGCCGAGGAGGACGCGCGCGGCGCGTCCGCCGACCAGGCGCAGCCGGCCGCCGAGGCCGGGGACGCGGGCGACCAGGACGACGACGACTCCGGCTCCTCCCGCAGGCGCCGCCGGCGCCGCCGCAGGGGCGGCGACGAGGGCGAGGCCACCGTCGACGACCCGCCGAACACCGTGGTGCGCATCCGCGCGCCCCGGGCCGGTCGTCCCGTCTCGGTGGACGAGGTGCAGGGCTTCCGCGGCTCCACCCGCCTGGAGGCCAAGAAGCAGCGGCGCAGGGAAGGCCGCGAGCAGGGCCGCCGCCGTCCGCCGGTGATCACCGAGTCGGAGTTCCTGGCCCGTCGCGAGAGCGTCGAGCGGGTGATGGTGGTACGCCGCCAGGGCGGCCGCACCCAGATCGCGGTGCTGGAGGACGGCGTGCTCGTCGAGCACTACGTCGACCGCGAGGCCAGCCAGTCCTACGTCGGCAACGTGTACCTCGGCAAGGTGCAGAACGTCCTGCCGTCGATGGAGGCCGCCTTCATCGACGTCGGCAAGGGCCGCAACGCCGTCCTGTACGCCGGCGAGGTCAACTTCGACACCGCGGGCCTGGAGGGCCAGCCCAAGCGCATCGAGTCGGCGCTGAAGTCCGGCCAGTCGGTGCTCGTCCAGGTCACCAAGGACCCGATGGGGCACAAGGGCGCCCGCCTGACCAGCCAGATCAGCCTGCCCGGCCGCTACCTGGTCTACGTGCCCGACGGCTCGATGACCGGCATCAGCCGCAAGCTCCCCGACAAGGAGCGCAGCCGGCTCAAGGCCATCTTGAAGAAGGTCATGCCCGAGAACGCCGGCGTGATCGTGCGCACCGCCGCCGAGGGGGCGTCGGAGGACGAGCTCAGCCGCGACGTCGCCCGCCTTTCGGCGCAGTGGGAGAACATCCAGCGCAAGGCCAAGTCGGCCAGCCCGCCCGAGCTGCTGTACTCCGAGCCCGACCTGACCGTCCGCGTGGTGCGCGACGTCTTCAACGAGGACTTCTCCTCGCTGGTCGTGGCCGGCGACGAGGTGTGGGGCACGGTCGACGAGTACGTCCGCTATGTGGCGCCGCACCTGGCCGACCGCCTCACCAAGTGGGAGGACGGCGACGTCTTCGCGGCCTACCGCATCGACGAGCAGATCGCCAAGGCGATGGAGCGCAAGGTGTGGCTGCCGAGCGGCGGCTCCCTGGTGATCGACCGCACCGAGGCGATGACCGTGGTCGACGTCAACACCGGCAAGTTCACCGGCCAGGGCGGCAACCTCGAAGAGACGGTCACCAGGAACAACCTGGAGGCCGCCGAGGAGATCGTCCGCCAGCTGAGGTTGCGCGACATCGGCGGCATCATCGTCATCGACTTCATCGACATGGTGCTCGAGAGCAACCGCGACCTTGTGCTGCGGCGGATGCTCGAGTGCCTGGCCCGCGACCGCACCAAGCACCAGGTGGCCGAGGTCACCTCGCTGGGCCTGGTGCAGATGACCCGCAAGCGGGTGGGCCAGGGCCTGCTGGAGGCCTTCTCGACGCCCTGTGACTGCTGCAACGGCCGCGGTCTGATCGTCTCGACCGAGCCGGTGGAGTCCAAGACCATCGAGCCCAGGCCCACCCAGGGCAAGATGGCGGTCGAGAAGGCCGTCGCCGAGAAGCTCGAGAAGGCCGTCTCCGCCGACAAGGCGATCAAGGACGGCGGGGTCGCGGTCGCGGCGAAGGGCGAGGGCGGTCGTGATAGTGTGACCGATGCGCTCGACGGCTCTGCGGGCGATGACGGGCAAGCCGCACAGGCTTCCGCCCGGGGTCGGCGACGCTCCCGCAAGGCGACCAGACCGGCAGGGCCGGCCGAATAGGTCGGCAACCCGGCGTTCCGTCCGGTTCGACCAGGGCACCTGTAATCCGGTATCCTAGTCAATCGGTGCGTCCGGTGGCGCGCCTAGCTTCGCGCGCCTACCCGGTTCGCCGGTCGTGTGTATCGACGGGAGCTGGATGCAGAGGCGCAGCGTTCAGCGAGCAATTAGCCAGAAGAAGGGTTCCGCGGTGTACGCGATCGTTCGTTGCGGCGGCAGGCAGCAGAAGGTCTCCGTCGGTGACGTCCTCGAGGTAGACAAGGTCGCCGGTGAGGTCGGCTCCACGGTGTCGCTGGCGCCGGTGCTCGTCGTCAACGACGGCGACGTCACCACAGACGCTGCCACGCTTGGCAAGTTCGAGGTGACCGCCGAGATTCTCGGCGAGACCAAGGGCCCCAAGATTCACATTCTCAAGTACAAGAACAAGACCGGTTACAAGAAGCGCCAGGGGCACCGCCAGCGGTACACCCAGGTGAAGGTGACCGCCATCAACCCCGGGAAGTAGTGGTAGCGAACCATGGCACACAAGAAGGGCGCATCGTCCACCCGGAACGGCCGTGACTCCAATGCCCAGCGGCTCGGGGTCAAGCGTTTCGGTGGCCAGCTCGTCAACGCCGGCGAGATCATCATCCGCCAGCGCGGCACCCACTTCCACCCGGGCGACAACGTCGGCCGTGGCGGGGACGACACGCTGTTCGCGCTGATCGCGGGCCACGTGCAGTTCGGCAACAAGCGCGGCCGTCGTGCCGTGAGCATCGTCCCGGCCGCGGAGTAGTTCCGCCGGTCGCGAGACGGGCCGCCGTGCCACGCGTAAGGCGTGGTGACGCGGCCGAGACAGAACGTTGATGAGGCGGATCGACTTCTCGATCCGCCTCATCGTCGTGAGGGGGGCGGCATGGGTTCGCGGCCCAGCGCGGCGGTGGTACGGCGTGGCCGAATGGGCACGGCCGGTGATAAGGAGTGACGGTGGCGGAGTTCGTGGACCAGGTGGTCCTGTACATCAAGGCCGGCAACGGGGGAAACGGCTGCGCCTCGGTCCACCGTGAGAAGTTCAAGCCGCTCGGCGGCCCCGACGGCGGCAACGGCGGGCGCGGGGGCGACGTGATCCTGGAGGTCGACGCCAACACCTCCACCCTGCTCGACTACCACCACCGGCCGCACCGCAAGGCGTCCAACGGAAAGCAGGGCTCGGGGTCCAACCGCGACGGCGCCACCGGCGAGGACGTGGTGCTCAAGGTGCCCAACGGCACCGTCGTCAAGGACGCCAAGACCGGCGAGGTGCTCATCGACCTGGTCGGCGCCGGCACGCGTTACGTCGTGGGCCAGGGCGGACACGGAGGGCTCGGCAACGCCGCGCTGGCCTCCGCCAAGCGCAAGGCCCCCGGCTTCGCGCTGCTCGGCGAGGAGGGCGATGAGCGCGAGGTCGTCCTGGAGCTCAAGACGGTCGCCGACGCGGCGCTCGTCGGGTACCCGAACGCCGGCAAGTCCTCGCTCATCGCGGCCCTCAGCGCCGCCCGGCCCAAGATCGCCGACTATCCGTTCACGACGCTGGTGCCCAACCTCGGGGTCGTCACGGCGGGCGAGACGGTGTTCACGGTCGCCGACGTCCCCGGGCTGATCCCGGGCGCCTCCGAGGGGCGGGGCCTCGGGCACGAGTTCCTGCGCCACGTCGAGCGCTGCTCGACGATCGTCCACGTGATCGACTGCGCGACCATCGAGCCCGGCCGCGACCCGCTGACCGACTTCTCGGTGATCGAGGCGGAGCTCGCGGCCTACGGCGAGCTGGACGACCGGCCGCGGCTGGCCGTGCTCAACAAGGTCGACGTGCCCGAGGCGCGCGAGCTGGCCGACATGGTGCGGCCGATGCTGGAGGAGCGCAACCTCAAGGTCTTCGAGATCTCCGCGGCGACGCACGAGGGGCTGCGCGAGCTGTCGTTCGCCGTGGCCGAGATGGTGGCGGCCGCCAGAGCGGCCAAGCCCGTCGAGGAGCCGACCCGCCTGGTCATCCGGCCCAAGCAGTACGGCGACGCAGGGTTCGCGGTCAAGCGCATCAATGACACGACCTTCCAGGTCACCGGCGAGAAGCCTGAGCGGTGGATCCGCCAGACCGACTTCAGCAACGACGAGGCCGTCGGCTACCTGTCCGACCGGCTCGAACGGCTGGGCATCGAGAAGGCCCTCAGCGAGGCGGGCGCCAAGGAAGGGGCGGAGGTCGTCATCGGCTCGATGGAGGGCGGCTACCTGTTCGACTGGCAGCCGACCCTCGACGCCGGCGCCACCCAGGGCCCGCGCGGGTCCGACGACCGCCTCTGGATGGCCGAGGGGGCCAGGGACGAGGGCCAGGCGGACGACTAGCGCCCGGCCGGCGGCCTGGCCTGTACAACGGCACGAGTGAAGCGGGCCGGGCCCGCGCGAGTGGAGGGGAGCGACCGTGATGGACAGCGCCGGCCGAGAGCGGGTGGCGGCCGCCTCCCGCCTGGTCGTGAAGGTGGGGTCGTCCTCCCTGACGACCCCGCAGGGCACGATCGACGTCGACCGGGTGGACGCGCTGGTCGACGTGCTCGCCGCACGCGGCGCCGGTGGCGCCCACATCGTGCTGGTGTCCTCCGGCGCCATCGCGGCCGGCCTCGGCCCGCTCGGCCTGTCCGCCCGCCCGCGAGACCTCGCGACCCAGCAGGCCGCCGCCTCGGTCGGCCAGGGCGTGCTCGTCGCCCGCTACACCTCCTCCTTCGCCCGCTACGGCCGGCGCGTCGGGCAGGTGCTCCTCACCGCCGACGACATGATGCGCCGCTCCCACCACCGCAACGCGCAGCGGACGCTGCTGCGGCTGCTCGAGCTGGGCATCGTCCCGGTGGTCAACGAGAACGACACGGTGGCCACCGACGAGATCCGCTTCGGCGACAACGACCGCCTGGCCGCCCTGGTGGCCCACCTGATCCACGCCGACGCGCTGGTCCTGCTGTCCGACGTGGACGCGCTGTACGACGGGGACCCCCGCCAGCCGGGCTCGCGCCGCATCCCGCACGTGCGGGGGCCGGAAGACCTCGAAGGGGTGGAACTCGGCAGGTCGGGCCGGGTCGGCACCGGCGGCATGATCACCAAGGTGGAGGCCGCGCGCATCGCCACCGGAGCGGGCGTGCCCGTCGTGCTCACCGCCGCCGCCCACGCCGCCCAGGCGCTCGCCGGGGCGGACGTCGGCACCTTCTTCCAGCCGGACGGCCGCTACCCCGGCACGCGCCTGCTCTGGCTCGCGCACGCCACGACCGGGCGCGGCCGCCTGCACCTGGACTCCGGCGCGGTGGAGGCCGTGGTGGGCCGGCGCAAGTCGCTGCTGCCCGCCGGGGTGACCCACGTGGAGGGCGAGTTCACGGCCGGCGACCCGGTCGACCTGTACAGCCCGCACGGCACGCCGGTGGCGCGCGGGCTGGTGAACTTCGACGCCGCCGAGATCCCCGAACTGCTCGGCCGTTCGACCCGCGAGCTGGCCGCGACCCTCGGGCCCGAATACGAGCGAGAGCTGATTCACCGCGACGACATCGTCATACTGGACTCCACCATCGAGAGCAGGAGCGCGAGGCATGTCTGAGGTCGATGACTTCCTGAAGGTCGCCCACGCCGCCCGCGAGTCGGCCGCCGAGCTGGCGCCGCTCGCTCGCGCCGCCAAGGACGCCGCGCTGCGCGCCGTCGCCGACGCGCTGGTTGCCCGCACCGGCGAGATCGTCGAGGCGAACGCCCTGGACGTCTCCGCCGCCCGCGAGAACGGCACGGCCGAGACCATGATCGACCGTCTGCGGCTGGACGCCGCGCGGGTGGCGGCCATCGCCGGCGCGGTGCGCGAGGTGGCCGACCTGCCCGACCCGGTCGGCGAGGTCGTGCGCGGCAGCACCCTGCCGAACGGCCTGGAGCTGCGGCAGCTGCGCGTCCCGCTCGGCGTCGTCGGCATCATCTACGAGGGCCGTCCCAACGTCACGGTGGACGCCGCCGCCCTGTGCCTCAAGAGCGGCAACGCCGTCCTGCTGCGCGGCTCCTCCAGCGCCTACCGGTCCAACACCGCCCTGGTGCAGATCATGCAGGACGCTCTCGGCGGCACCGAGGTCCCCGCCGGGGCGGTCCAGCTCGTTCCCGGCACCACCCGCGAGTCGGTGAAGCACCTGATGCGGGCCAGGGGACTGGTCGACGTGCTGATCCCGCGCGGCGGCGCCTCGCTGATCAACTCGGTGGTGGAGGAGTCCACGGTGCCGGTGATCGAGACGGGCGTCGGCAACTGCCACGTGTACGTGGACGCGGACGCCGACCTCGACCTGGCCATGGAGATCCTGCTCAACGCCAAGACCCAGCGTCCCTCGGTGTGCAACGCCGCCGAGACGCTCCTGGTGCACGCCGCCGTCGCCGAGACGTTCGTGCCGGCGGCGCTGGCGCGGCTGGCCGCCGAGGGGGTGACCGTGCACGGGGACGAGCGGGTCGCCGCCTACGACGCCGCCGTCGTGCCGGCCACCGAGGACGACTTCGGCCAGGAATACCTCTCTCTCGACATCGCCGCGGCGGTCGTGGACTCGCTGGAGGACGCCGTCGCGCACATCCGCCGGTACGGCTCGGCGCACACCGATGCCATCGTCACCCGCTCGCAGAAGGCCGCGCGGCGCTTCGTGGCGCGGGTCGACTCGGCCGCGGTCGCGGTGAACGCCTCCACCAGGTTCACCGACGGCGGCGAGTTCGGGTTCGGCGCCGAGATCGGCATCTCCACGCAGAAGCTGCACGCCCGGGGCCCGATGGGGCTGCCCGAGCTGACCTCCACCAAGTGGGTCTACACCGGCGAAGGGCACCTGCGCACGTCGTCCGGCACGGTGATCGCCGGCTCCTGACCGGCCCGGCGACTCAGCGGGCGCCCTGCGTTGTCGTTACCTAGAGTGTCGCGCGTGTCGCTCCGCGTCAACGGCGTGCCCGGGCGGTTGACTGGGGCCATGGGTCTCGTCTTCGCGTTCGGGTACGCCGGCCTGGTCGTGGCGGCCGCCGACCAGATCATGCTCTGCCTGGAGCGCCGCGGTCACCTCAACTGGCGGCGCACCGGCAGGAAGACGCTGTCCACGGTGCCGCGGGTCCGGCTGGACACCCTCCTGGAGGATGCCTCCTCACGGTGAATTCCGGGCAACCTTCGTCCCGGTTTCCGGCGCGTCGCCGACGCGCGGGGGCCGTTGGGCGCTATGGTGGCGTTCCCTATGGGCGGACGGCGAGTGGGCGGGCTCGGGAGAGTCGGCCCGTACACCATTGTGGAGCGCCTCGGACGTGGTGGCATGGGCGAGGTCTATCTCGCCGTCGGCCGGCGCGGGGTGAAGGTCGCCGTCAAGATCCTTCATGACCTGATCGGAGACGATCCCGAGTCGCGATTACGGCTCGACCGCGAGGTGCGCGCGCTGCGCCGGGTCGAGAGCCCCTACGTCGCGCGTGTGCTGGACTCCGACCTGTCCGGTGAACGGCCCTATCTGGTGATGGAGCACATCGAGGGGGAGACCCTCCTCGACGCGGTGCGGCGGGGCGGCCCCCTGTCCGGGCCACAGCTCGTCGACCTCGCCCGGGGGCTGGCGACGGCGATCGCCATCATCCACGCCGCGGGGGTCGTCCACCGCGACGTCAAGCCGGCCAACGTGGTGCTCGGCCCCGACGGCCCGGTTCTGATCGACTTCGGTATCGCGCAGGTCTCCGACGCCACCCGGGTCACCATGACCGGCACCTTCCTCGGCACGCCCGGATACTCCGCGCCCGAGGTGTTCGCCGAGGAGGCCGTCGCCGAGCCCGCGGACGTCCACTCGTGGGCGGCCACGGTGGCGTTCGCGGCCACCGGGCGCCCGACGTTCGGCCGGGGCACGGTCGAGGCGCAGATGTACGCCGTCCTGAACGGCCGGGCCGACCTGGCCGGCGTGCCGGGCTCGCTGCTGCCGCTGGTGCGAGCCGCGCTGAACCGCGAGCCGGCCAAGCGCCCGACCGCGGCGCTGCTGTCCGACCGGCTCGCCCGGCTCGCCCGGGCGACGGCGCCCGCGGCGGGCGCCGTACGCGAGGACCCGGCGGCGGCCCGCGCCAGGACGGACGGCGCGGCGGGCCCCCGACCCAAGGCCGACGGGCAGGCGAGCGGCCGGCAGAAGACGGACGGCGCCGCCGTCGCCCGGGTGAGGCCGGACGGCGCCGCCGCCGTCCGCGCCAAGGCCGAGGGGCCCGTGGGCGGCCGGCCGAGGACGGAGGAGGCCGCAGCGAGTCGCTCCCAGGACGACACGCCGGGCGAGCGCGCGCGCGTCCGACCGGCCAAAGCGGACGCGGCCGCCGACCGGCGCGTCAAGCCCGAGGCGGCGGACCGGCGGGTCAAGCCCGAGGCGGCGGACCGGCGGGTCAAGCCCGAGGCGGCCGACCGGCGGGTCAAGGCCGACGGCCTGGAGCGGCGGGCGAAGGCCGAGTCTCCCGAGCGGCGGGTGCGGGCCGGCGCCGCGGGGCGCCGCGTCAAGGGGGCGGCCGAGGTCCGGCGGGCCGCCGCGGAGGTGGAGGAGTCCACGCTCGCCACCGAGGCGGCACACGCCACGTCGATCTCCTCGCCGCCGGGCAGCGCCGTGCTCATCGTCCTGGCCATGCTGGCGGTGCCGTGCGTGGTGGCGTCGGTCATCTGGCCGCCGGCCACGTTCATCATCACGGCGTCCTTCTGCGTGCTGGCCCGCGCCTGGTGGACCGGGCACTGGCTGGTGAGGAACCGCCGGTCGTCCCGGGTGCGGGGGGTGCTGCGCGTGGCGTCGTTCCCTGTGACGCTGGCCGGTTCGGTCCTCAGCGCGGCGGTGTGGCCCGGGGTGCCCGCCTCGGCGATCGCCGCCTCGGCGTTCTGGGTGGCGGACGGCGGCGGCATGGAAGGCGAGTGGTGGCTGCAGGCGGGCCCCATGACGGTGGCCGGGGTGGTCTTCGGCGTCGTGTGCGGCGGCATCGTCGGCCGCGAGGTCGAGCGGGCCGGCGTCCACGTGCCCGACCTGCGCAGGGAAGGGCTACGGGCGCTGGCCGTCCTCGGCGGCTTCGTCGCCGTGTGCGCCGCGGCCGTACGCGTCCTGGCGTGGGTGCTGCCGCACGCCTTCTGACCAGGCCGTGCCGGCCCGTTCTCGCCGGCCGTGAGCTGCGGCGGGGCGTTGTGCTCCCGCCCCCGTGCGCAGCTCGACGGCGTACGGGCCGAATGCCGCGGCCCGGCCGCGGCCGTCGCCGGCCGTGGACCACGCGGCGCGGGTCAGTTGTCCCGGCGGGCGAAGCGGTTGAAGATGCGCTCGCCGGCGTTGACCGCGCCCTCGGCGACATCGCGCAGGACACCGATGAACGGGTCCTGGGACTGCGCCCACGACTCGCGATAGGAGCGGGCCGCGGCCTTGACCTCCTCGGAGACCTTGGCGTTCGCGTCGTCCTCGCGGCGCGGGTAGTCGCCCTGCAGGATCGCGGAGTACTCGCCGTCGCGCCGCCACCTGTCGAGTTCGGCCACGCGCATCACCGCGAACGGGTGGGTGGAGCCGAGGAGGTTGAGGACCTTGAGGAGGCCGTCGCGCACGTCGCCGGCGGTGTCGTACTCGCGGGCCTGGTCGAGGAAGGCCTCGATGTTCATCTCGTGGAGCCGGGACCCGCCGGCGAGCTTCATCAGGGAGCGCATGGCGGCCTCGGGGTCCTGCCCGCAGAGCAGGCCGCCGCGGTCGGCCGACAGCTCGGCCTTGCGGTGCCACTCTTCGAGGGCGGTGACGATGATGCGCAGCCCGATGTAGCCGAGCGGGATCCACGCCACCCGGGTGGCGAGACGGGTGAGGATGGCCAGCATCGTGCCGTACACGGCGTGGCCGGACAGGATGTGCGCGGTCTCGTGCCCGACGACGAAGCGCAGCTCCTCCTCGTCCATGAGGTCGAGCAGGCCCGTGTTGATCACGATGAACGGGTCGTCGAAGCCGATGGCCATGGCGTTCGGCCGCGGGTCCTGCTGGACGTAGACCTCGGGGATGCGGTGCAGGTCGAGGAGGTAGGCGCTGTCGCGGCCCATGTCGTACAGGCTGCGGAACTGCGTCTCGCTGGCCCGCACCGAGGAGGCCAGGAACATCAGCCGCAGGCGGCGCTCGCTGAACAGGCCGGACATGCGCTTGAGCACCGAGTCGAAGCCCGACAGGGAGCGCATCGCGACGAGAGCCGACCGGTCGGCTGGATGCTCGTAGGCCCGGGAGCTGATGCCGGGCAGCTGGACACGGTTGCGATCCGGGGTGGTGGTGGTCATGGTCGGCATGCTACGTCGGGGCGGATGCGTGCGCGCGGCCTGTGGAAGATGCTTCCTGCGCGCCGTGGCGCCCGAAGGGGGTACCAGGGGGCCGTGGGAAGGGCGGGGGGCGAGGCCGCAGGGCCCTGAGCGGCACGTTAGGGTCCCTCGCATGAGAAATGGGGCTCCTACCAGGCGGCTTGGCATCATGGGCGGGACGTTCGACCCGATCCATCACGGCCACCTCGTCGCGGCGAGCGAGGTCGCCCATCACTTCAACCTGGACGAGGTGGTGTTCGTCCCGACCGGCCGGCCGTGGCAGAAGGCCGAGCAGACGGTCTCGGCGGCGGAGGACCGATATCTGATGACGGTCATCGCGACCGCGTCCAACCCGCGCTTCTCCGTGAGCCGCATCGACGTGGACCGTCCCGGGCCGACCTTCACGATCGACACCCTCCGCGACATCGCGGGAATGTACGAGCCCGACGCGGAGCTGTACTTCATCACCGGTGCCGACGCGCTGGCACAGATCCTGAGCTGGCGTGATGTCGATGAGCTCTTCACCAGGGCCCATTTCGTAGGCTGTACTCGTCCCGGGCACCTCCTGCAGGATCCGGGGCTCCCTGAAGGAAAGGTCAGCCTCATCGAGATACCGGCTCTCGCGATCTCCTCCTCGGAGTGCCGGCAGCGTGTGGCCTCCGGGGAACCGATCTGGTACCTGGTTCCCGACGGGATTGTTCAGTACATCAACAAGCGGGGCCTTTACCGGGCATCCTGATAATGGGAATGCTGGACCTCGTACCCTTCACAGGAGGAACAAGCCACATCGTGACAGCATCCGAGAAATCACGTCAGCTCGTCCGGCTCGCCGCCGAGGCCGCGGCCGAGAAGCTGGCGGATGACATCATCGCCTATGACGTGAGCGAGCAACTGGTCATCACCGACGCCTTCGTGCTCTGCTCCGCGTCCAACGACCGCCAGGTCCGCGCCATCGTCGACGAGATCGAAGAGCGGCTGCGCATCGAGGCCCACGCCAAGCCCGTCCGCCGCGAGGGCGAGCGCGAGGGCCGCTGGGTGCTCCTGGACTTCCTGGACATCGTGGTGCACGTCCAGCACGAAGAGGACCGCACCTTCTACGCCCTGGAGCGTCTGTGGAAGGACTGCCCCGTCATCGCCCTTCCCGACAGCGTGACACAGGTCCGAGCTCAACGGGCCCGCGGGACGGCAGGTGAGTGACGGCGGGCGTGGAGGCCGCCGCATCGTGTTCTGGCGCCACGGCCAGACGCTGTGGAACGTCGAGCAGCGCTTCCAGGGGCACACCGACATCCCGCTCGACGAGACCGGGGTCGCGCAGGCCGAGCGGGCCGCCTCCCTGCTGGCGTCGCTGCGGCCGTCCCTGATCGTCTCCTCGCACCTGCGGCGCGCGCAGGACACCGCCGCCGCCCTCGGCACTCTCGCCGGGCTCGACGTCCTCGTCGACAAAGATCTGCGTGAGCGCGGCGGAGGCGAGTGGGAGGGGCTCACCCGCGCCGAGATCGCGGCGGGCTGGCCCGTCCAGTACGCGGAATGGGAGGCGCCCGGAGGCGAGACGGTGACCGACGTCGCCGACCGCGTCGCCGCCGCCACCCGGCGATGGGTGTCCCGGCTGGAGGAGGGCGGGCTGCTCGTGGTCGCCTCGCACGGCGCGGCGATCCGCCTCGGGCTGGCGCGCCTGCTCGGCCTGCCGGAGGAGCTGTGGCCCATCCTGGGCGGCCTCGGCAACTGTTCCTGGTCGGTTCTCCAGGAGGGCCGCAAGGGCTGGCGCCTGCTGGAGCACAACGCCGGCACACTGCCCGAGCCGGTCAACAGCGACGACCGCCCCGACTCCGCCCCCGCCGCCGTCTGACCCGGACGGGCCCGGCGGCCCGGCGGCGCGGTGGCCGGGGGCGTCCCAGGCGGCGGGAAGGTGTCGATTAGGTCAACGGGGGGTTGTCGCTATATGCTCTCCGAGCGCCGCAAGGGGAACACCCCGAGCGGTGACCAGGGGCTATGGCGCAGCTGGTAGCGCGCCTCCATGGCATGGAGGAGGTCTGGGGTTCGAATCCCCATAGCTCCACAGCGGTTCGGAAAGCCGCCTCACCACGACCGGTGAGGCGGCTTCCGCCGTTTCCGGGGCCTGCGGCCCGGCGCTCAGAGCACCCTGCCGCCGTGCCGTGCGCCGCGCTCGACGGTGGGGGTGGTGTCAGCTGCCCGGGGGTGTGAACTCGGGCTGGTCGAGCAGACGGAGCCAGCTGCCGTCGGGCTGCCGGCGCAGAACCTGGGCGCGGGCGCCGGCCCCGTCCTTGGGAGCGGTGGAGGTGAGCGCGATGTCGCCGCTGACCAGCGTCGGCAGGGGCTCTTCCTGCTCGAAGCGAGGGCGTCCGGCCAGGACCTTCTCCCACAGTGCGCGGATCGCCTCCCGTCCCACCGTCCGCCCGCCGGGCGGGTAGGCCAGCACCGCGTCCTTCTCATAGAGCGCGGCGACTCCGGCCGCGTCGCCGGCGTTGGACCGCTCGACGAACAGGCGGGTGATGTCCTCGGGCCGCATGGCCTTCTCGTATTCCGTCATGGTCTCCTCCTTGGGTCTCGTTCGCTTCTCCTAGGTTGGCTCGGCGTGCGATCAGAAGTCCAACAGATGGTTCTCATAGAAGCTAGAATCAACGGTCATGGAACTGCGGCAGCTCGAATACTTCGTCGCGGTCGCCGAAGAACGCAACTTCACCAGGGCGGCCGAGCGGGTGCACATCAGCCAGTCGGGCGTGAGCGCGCAGATCCGGCAGCTGGAAAGGGAACTCGGCGCCGAGCTGTTCGACCGGTCGGGCAGGTCCGCCACCCTCACCGTCGCGGGCAAGGCCGCGCTCGGGCACGCCCGCGCCGCGCTCGCCGCCGCCGTGGCGCTCGGCCAGGCCGTGGGCGAGGTGGCCGACCTGATCCGGGGACGGCTCACGGTCGGCATGGTCATCGGCTGCACCATCACGCCGCTGTTCGACGCCCTCGCCGCCTTCCACCGGGCGCATCCCGGCGTGGAGCTCTCGTTGCTGGAGGACAACTCCGACCGGCTCGCCGACGGCGTGCGCGAGGGCGCCATCGACCTGGCCCTCGTCGGGACCGCGACCACCACCCCCGACGGGCTGGAGGCATTGACGATCATCAGCGAGCGGTTGGTCGCGGTGGTCCCGCCCGGGCATCCCCTGGCCGCCCTGGGCCGGGTCAGGCTGCGCGACCTGGGCGGCCACCCGATCATCTCCATGCCCCCCGGCACCGGCCTGCGCGCGGTGTTCGACCAGGCGTGCGCGGCGCAGGGCCTCCAGCCGGAGATCGCGCTGCAGGCGGGCGCCGCCGACGCCATCGCCGGTCTCGCCGGGCGCGGGCTCGGCGTCGCCGTCCTCAGCGAGTCGATGGCCGAGGGGTACCGCGACCGGCTCACCGCCCTCGCCATCGACGACGTCCGGACACCGGCCCTGCTCGCCCTGGTCTGGAAGCGCACGCCCGGCCCCGCGGTTCGTGAGCTGCTCGCGCACGCCCGCCGCGCGTTCGACTCCGGCCCGGTGCGGTGATCACGCGGAGGCCGGGCGGACGCCGGCCCCGATCCGTCCGTCCCGGCTGACACGCCGGACGGAAAACCGCTTGTCGCGGTGGGAGGGCGGCTGGTAGCCCTGGCGGGTGATGTTCGCCAGCAAACCCACGCTGACGGGTGAGCGCGTCGTGCTCCGCCCGGCCGGTCCCGAGCACGTCGAGGGCCTTTGGGAGCTCGTCCACGATCCCGAGACCGTGCGCCTGACCGGCTCGCACGCCAAGTTCACCCGCGCGGCCCTGGAGAAGTGGTACGCCACCAGGCGAGAGCAGGACGACCGGCTCGACCTCGCCATCTGCGACGTGAAGGAGGGCGACTACGTCGGGGAGATCGTGCTGAACCAGCTCGACGCCGACAACCTGTCCTGCGGCATGCGCATCGCCCTGGCCGGCCCGCGGGCCTTCGGCCGCGGCTACGGCTCCGAGGCGATCCGGCTGGTCCTGGAGCACGTCTTCACGACGGTGGGACTGCACCGGGTCTCCCTTGAGGTCTTCGACTTCAACGAGCGCGCCCGGCACGTGTACCGCAAGGCGGGCTTCGTCGAAGAAGGCGTGCTGCGCGACGCGCTGCGCTGGGACGGAGCCTGGCACGACGCGATCGTGATGTCCGTCCTCGCCACCGACTGGACCGCCCGCCCGGCCCTGTGAACCGCCGCCCCGGCCCGCCCGCGGTCGGGCGGGGGCATCGTGCCGGGCCGCTGCGTCTAGAGTGCAGACAGCGGTCGAAGAGAGCACTTGCCGTGAAAGTAGAGGGAAGCCGCAATTGACGCAGAAGCTGACGAATTGGGCGCGTAACATCACTTTCGCGGCGGAGCGCATCGACGCGCCCTCGTCGCTGGACGAACTGCGCGGGCTGATCGCCGGGCACGCCAAGGTGCGGGTGCTGGGCAGCGGGCACTCGTTCAACCGGATCGCCGACTCGCCGGGCGCCCTCGTCTCCTTGGACGGGCTTCCTCAGGTCGTCGAGATCGACACCGCCTCGGCCACCGTCCGGGTCTCCGGCAGCGTGCGGTACGCCGAGCTGGGGCGACGGCTGCACGACAAGGGGTACGCGGTGCCCAACATGGCGTCCCTGCCGCACATCTCGGTGGCCGGCTCCTGCGCCACGGCCACCCACGGGTCCGGTGACGGCAACGGCAGCCTGGCCACCTCCGTCTCGGCCATCGAGATGGTCACCGCCGGCGGCGACCTGGTGGCCCTCGAGCGCGGCGGCGAGGCGTTCGACGGGGCCGTCGTGGCGCTCGGCGCCCTCGGAGCGGTCGTCGGCCTGACCCTCGACGTCGTGCCCGCCTTCGAGGTGCGGCAGTACGTCTACGACTCGCTGCCCGTCGAGGCGCTGGACGACCACTTCGAGGACATCGTCTCGCGCGCCTACAGCGTCAGCATGTTCACCGACTGGCGCGCCTCGCGCATCGACCAGGTGTGGGTCAAGGAGCGCGTGGGCCAGGTCACCGATCCCGCGCCCCTCCCGAGTCTGTTCGGCGCCACGCCCGCCGGCGGCCCCCGCCATCCCGTGCCGGGCATGCCGGCCGTCCACTGCACCCAGCAGCTGGGCGTCCCCGGGCCGTGGTTCGAGCGGCTGCCGCACTTCCGCCCCGACTTCACCCCGAGCAGCGGGGAGGAACTGCAGTCGGAGTACATGGTGGCCAGGCACGACGCCGTGGCCGCGCTGCACGCCCTCGGCGAACTGCGCGAGCACATCGCCCCCGTGCTGCAGATCTCCGAGATCCGCACGATCGCCGCGGACCGGCAGTGGCTGAGCCCCTTCTACGAGCGCGACGCCGTGGCCTTCCACTTCACCTGGATCAAGGACCCCGCCGCGGTGCTGCCCGTTCTCGGTCTCATCGAGGACCGCCTGGCCCCCTTCGCCCCTCGTCCCCACTGGGGCAAGCTGTTCACCGTCCCGCCTGCGACCCTCCAGGCGCGCTACCCCCGCCTCCACGACTTCCAGGCCCTCGCCCAGCGGTACGACCCCACCGCCAAGTTCGCCAACGACTTCGTCACCGAGCACGTCCTCGCCGGAGCCTGAGCGACGGCGCCGGAGATCCGCCCGCTTCGCCGTCGCGCCCGGCCGGTCCGCGTTTCAGCGGGGCGAATTCCTGATCAGCGGGAGCGAACTCAGCCGGTGGTCGATATGGCTTCTCACGAACGCCGGTACCGGAGCCTCGCGTTTGACCTGCGGCCAGATGTCGGCAAGAACCTGGACCGTGTGGGATACGACGTGCGTGGCGCGGTCCACATCGATTCGTGCGCGTTGCGCTAGATTGCGGAAGTTGTCCATGGTGATGAGTCGAGCGATCTGGCCACCGTCGACGGGAAAGGCCAGCTCTTCGGTCCTGAACCAGCGGCCGACGGCCATGCGGAGAGGCGAACGGGCCGTGTGGTGGTGATCGCCGGGGCTGCCGACGTCGCCTGGGCAGGCGTATGGCGACGCGTTCGCCGATCCGAGGCGTCCCCAGCCTCGGCAGCGAGCGCGTCGCCATACGTGTTCCCGTGGAGACATGCGATTTTGCCCTCGCGATAAAGGTCCTTCCGGAATGTTTCTTCGGAGGGTGCCTCGAGTGACATCTGTGTCAACTCTGAACGAGGTGCGGGCGGCGCCGGTCGTTCAGTCCTGAGGCGCCGGGGCGGGGGCGGGCTTGCGCGGCACCAGGACGGCGGCGAGCACGGCCGGGGCGGCGATGGCGAGGGCCCACCAGAAGCTCCCTGAGAACGCCTCGGCCACGGACGCCGCCGCCTCCCGGCCGTGGGCGGCGGCGTCCGCCAGGGTGCCGTCGGCGCCCGGGACGCCGGCGCGCAGGCGCGCCTGCAGGACGACGGCCAGCACGGCGACGCCCAGGGAGGTGGCCACCCTGATCACGATGTTGCTCGTGGTGGTCGCCGCGGGGATCGCGGCCCTGGGCATCCCCTGGTAGAACGCGGCTGACATCGAGGGCACGACGAGCCCGTGCCCGAGCCCCACGACGAACAGCACGCCGGCGAGCCAGGGGAGCGGGGTGCCGGCGTCGATGCGGGTGTAGGCGAGCATGCCGGCCAAGACCAGGCAGATGCCCGCCACGCCGAGGCCGCGGGAGCCGAAGCGGTCGGTGAGCCGCCCGGCCGGCGGCATCGTGACGATCGCGCCGAGCCCCATGGGGGCGATGAGCAGGCCCGAGTCGAGCACGCTCTCGCCCCTGATGATCTGGTAGTACAGCGGCAGCAGGACGATCAGTCCGAAGAGCGCCGCGGAGTAGAAGAACAGCGACCCGGTGGCCGTGGCGAAGGCCCGGTGCCGGAACACGCGAAGGTCCAGCAGCGCCCGCTCGCCCCGGCGCAGTGACCAGACGACGAACGCCGCCGTCAGCGCCGCGCCGGCCGTGATCGCGGCCGGCGCTCCCGCGCCCGGGCTCCCGCCGATCAGGGAGAGGCCGTAGACCAGTGCGGCGAGGCCGGGGGAGAGCAGGGCCAGGCCGATGAGGTCCAGCCTGTCGCCTGTCCGGCGCTCCTCGTCGGGCGGGAGCATCCGCACGGCGAGCACCAGCGCCGCCGCGCAGAACGGCACGTTGACGTAGAACAGCCAGTGCCAGGAGAGATGGTCCAGGAGCGCGCCGCCGAGCACGGGGCCGAGCACGGGCGCGAGCATGCCGGGCACGGCGATGACGGCCATGGCCCGGCCCATGCGGTGCGGTCCGGCCGCCCGGGCGAGCATGCTCTGGCCGACGGGCATCAGCAGGCCGCCGCCGATGCCCTGCAGGACGCGGAACGCGATCAGGCTGGGCGCCGACCAGGCCGCGCCGCAGAGCGCCGAGCCCGCGAGGAACAGCGCGAGCGAGACGAGCCACATCGTCTTGGCCCCGAAGCGCCCGATCACCCATCCGGTGATCGGGATGGTCATGGACAGGGCGAGCGTGTAGGCGGTGACGACCCACTGGATCGTGGACAGGGAGGCCCCGAAGTCCCTGCCCAGGGTGTTGATCGCGACGTTCACGATCGTGCTGTCGAGGATCGTCATGATGGCGCCGAGCGCCACCACCAGCGCCAGCCGCCTCAACGCGGGGTCGAACCCCGTGGGGGCCGCCTGTGTGGTCGTCATGAGCTCGCGTCCCTTCGTACACCGTATCGCTTGCCGCTACAGCGTAGCGCCGGTCGTACGGTGTAGCGCAAGACCGTACGGTGTATCCCGCGCCGCTACACTTGGCGCGTGGAACAGGTGCCAGAGCGTGCGCGAGGCTCGGTGTGGGCCAGAGAGGCCGGCAAGAGGCGGCCGGCGCTGACCCGGGAGGCGATCGTGGAGGCCGCCATGGCCATCGCCGACACCGAAGGGCTGGCCGCGGTCTCGATGAGGCGGGTGGCCGCCGAGCTGGGCGCGCGCACGATGACCCTCTACAGCCACATCGAGCGCAAAGAGGACCTGCTCGACCTGATGTTCGACCAGGTCGCGCACGAGAGCTGCGTCACCGCGCGACTGCCGGGCGGATGGCGCGAGGCGACCGAGGTCATCGCCCGGGCCACGCGCGCGGCGTCGCTGCGTCACCCGTGGGTGGTCGACCTCGCCGGCCGGCGCCCGAAGGCGGGGCCGAACGGGCTGCGCCACGTCGAGCAGTCGCTGGCCGCGCTCTCCGGCCTCGAGGTCGACGACGAGGTCAAGTGGCGCATCCTCATCGCGGTGGACGACTACACCCTCGGGCACGTCGTGCGCGAGGTCGTGGAGCTCGACACGTTCCGTCGCGGCCGGGACGTCGCCGAGGAGCGCGAGGTCTCCCTGCCTTCGTACCTGACCGAGCTGCTGGCCGGCGGGGAGTACCCCAACCTGGCGCCCGTGCTCACCGGCGGGCTGCGTCCCGCGGACGACAACTTCGAGCGCGGTCTGAAGTGGCTGCTCGACGGCATCGCCGCCGAGCTGCCGCTGTCCTGACCGGCCGCGGCGGTGACATGCCCGCCGCGGGGGCGCGGACGGTGACGGCACGCCGCGAGGGCATGGGGGGCGTGGACGGCGACGGCGCGCCGCGAGGCCGGCCGGCCGCGCGTGAGCCGATCGTGTAGGACGCCCGGAGGGAGCCGCGCGTTGGCCCGCGGGCGGCGTCCACAACCGGTCACCTTGAGTGGTCGACTAATTACCGCAATCGGCTGCCTAGCGGGATATCAACCGCGATAGTCGGAAGGTCCAGGTCTTCCGATTGAAAGGCTGCGATGAGAGCCCTCCGGCACCCCCTCGCCCTCGTGGTCACGGCCATCGCGATGGTCCTGTCCCCCCTGCTCGCCGCGCCCGCCTCCGCCGATGAGCCCGAGGTGGCGATCACGCTGTCGTCGTCCCAGGTCAACACCGGGGACGCGGTCACGGTCACCGTCAAGGTCACCAACATCCACGCCTTCTCGGTGCTCAACGCCACCGCCAGGCTGTTCACCACCCCCGGCCGCCTGCCCTCCTACGCCTCGCTCACCGGGTGCGCCGGAGCGCTGGGGTCGTGCACCGCCATCCCCGGCCCCGGCGGGCCCATCGGCTTCGAGGCCCCGGTCGGGGCCCTGTCCGGCGGGGCCTCCGCCACCGTCGCCTTCACGCTGGACGTCGCCCAGGACGCGCAGGCGGGCGACCAGACCTTCCAGGGGCAGCTCGGCGGCTCCAACTACGCCTCCGAGATCGTCACCGGACCCGTCCTGACCATCGTGGACGAGGCGGACGCCGCCGTCGGCCTGACCGCCACGCCGAAGCTCGCCCTGCTGGTCCCGAAGATCGAGTTCACGGTGCGGGTCACCGGCAACGGGCCGGGGGCGGTGCGGACGGCCGCGATCACCACGACGCTCCCGCCGGGGTTGAGCGCGACCTCCGGCGACTGCGCCGCGGGCTCGGGCGCGGTGACGTGCACGGTGGGCCCGGTGGCGCCGGGCGCCACGGTGACCAGGAAGTTCTCGGTGCCGGTCGGGCTGCTGAACATCGGCGTGCCCTACACCTTCACGGCCGCCCGCACCAGTTCGAGCCCCACCGACCCGGTGGCGGCCAACGACGGCGCCCAGGTGCGCTGCACGGTCGTCTCCATCGTGCTGGTGAACTGTCACTGACGTCGCGAGCGCGCTCTTCCCGGCGGTTCCGCCGGGAAGAGCGCGGCGGAATTTCGGGCGGGGCACCCCTGGTGCGATGCCTGATCATCCCATATCGGCGTCGACCTAGGTCAAAGTCCGAATAGGCCGTCCATCGATGGGCAGAGCAGGTTTCCGAACCCAGAAAAAGGGAGGAAGCCAATGAGCACCATCGAGCATTCGGTCGACGTGGCCGTGCCCGTCAGGACGGCCTACAACCAGTGGACCCAGTTCGAGAGCTTCCCCGAGTTCATGGAAGGGGTCGAGTCGGTCAAGCAGATCGACGACACGCGCCTGGCCTGGAACGTCCAGGTCGCCGGCGTCCACCGTGAGTTCGAGGCGGAGATCACCGAGCAGCACCCCGACGAGCGGGTGGCCTGGCGGTCGCTGGAGGAGCCGCGCCAGGGCGGCGTGGTGACCTTCCAGCCCCTCGACGCCGACAGCACCCGGGTCATGCTCCAGATGGAGTTCGACCCCGAGGGCATCGTCGAGACGGTCGGCGACAAGCTGCAACTGGTCCGCATGCGCGTCCACGGAGACCTGGAGCGCTTCAAGCGGTTCATCGAGTCGCGGGGACGCGAGACCGGCGGCTGGCGCGGCGAAGTGCCCGCGCCGATCGACGGCGACTCGGCCGCTGCGGCACGTACCGCGCCGGACGCCGACGTGCTGACCGGCACGGGAACCACGTCCGGGCTCGAAACGACCCCGGCGCCCGGGGCGGCCGCCGGAACGGGGACGGCGTACGCCGCCGGTGAGCCGATGCCGCCGCAGCCGATCCAGCGCGACTACCCGCCGAAGCCCTCGCTCCCGGCCCCGGGCAGCGGCCCGGTCTCGCCGGAGGGCACCCCGCGGTGGGACGAGGAGCCGCCGCTCGCGCCCGACCGCCCTGAGCGCCTGGCCTGACGGCGCCGGAGCGGAGGGGGCGGGCCCGCAGGGCCCGCCCCCTCTTTCACGCCCGCGTCTTGCGAGGCGCGGCCGGTAGGTCATCGGCGCCCCAAAGGCGGTTATGGTCCGCCCGTCACCCAGGTAAAGGGATCGTCCGCAGGTCTGTTAACATGAACGTCATCCAGTCATCCCATGACTCGATGTCCCTTTGACCTACGGAGGCCGACCCCCGCCATGAGCATGATCGCCACTGCCCCGCCCGCCACGACCGCGCCGGGCCGCCCGCCCGCGGTCCGGTTGACGTGGCTGGTGGCCCTTGGCATCGTGCTCGCGGCGCTCAACCTGCGCACCGCCGTCACCAGCATCGGGCCCGTCCTCGACCAGGTCAGCGGCACGCTCGGCATGTCCGGCGTCGTCACCGGCCTGCTGACCACCCTGCCGGTGCTCTGCTTCGCCGTGTTCGGCGCGGTGACGCCCTGGCTCGGGCGGCGCATCGGTGAGCATCGCCTGCTGCTCGGGGCACTCCTGTTCCTCTGCGCCGGGCTGCTCGTGCGGGTCATGACCGGCTCCAGCGCCGTGTTCCTGGCCGCGAGCGTGCTCGCGCTCTCGGGCGGCGCCATCGGCAACGTGCTGATCCCGGCCCTGATCAAGCGGCACTTCCCGCACCGCACCGGGACCATGACCACCCTTTACGCGACGGCTCTGGCCGTCGGCACCATGCTCGCCGCCGCCGCGACGGTCCCGATCGAACGGGCCGCCGACGGTGACTGGCACGTCGCCCTCGGTGTGTGGGCGGCACTCGCCGCTGTGGCCGCCATTCCGTGGCTTGCGCTGTCGCGCAGTGAGCCGGAGCGGAACAGCAGGCGAGAGAACGCCGGCACGCGGGGACTGGTGCGCAATCGGCTGGCCTGGACGGTGGCCGGGTACTTCGGCACCCAGTCGCTCATCGCGTACGTGATGTTCGGCTGGCTGCCCCGGCTTCTGCAGGACCGCGGGTTCACCGACGGCCAGGCGGGCCTCAGCATGGCGGTCTTCACCGCGCTCGGCATCCCGGTCTCGCTGGTGGTGCCCGTCATCGCGGCGCGGGTGACCGGCCAGCGTCCGATGGTCGTCGGCCTCGGCCTGCTGTACGCCGTGGGCTTCGCCGGCATGCTGTGGGCGCCCGCCTCCGCGCTGTGGGTCTTCCTGCTGCTCACCGGTGTGGCGATGGGCTCCTTCCCGCTGGCCCTGACGCTGTTCGCCCTGCGCACCCGCACGGCGGAGGCCACCTCGGCCCTGTCGGCCTTCGCGCAGAGCGCCGGCTACCTCATCGCGGGCGCAGGGCCGCTCGCGGTGGGCGTGCTGTACTCCGCGACCGGCGGCTGGACGCTGCCGTTCGCGCTGCTGTTCGCCGTCGTGGCGGCGCACATCGTCACCGGCTGGCACGCGGCGGGCGACCGCTACCTGGAGGACGAGCCCGCCTGAGCGGCGCGGCCGCTTCAGGACGAGGTCGCCACGTGCGCGAGCTTGTCGGGGTTGGCCATGAGGTAGACCGACTGGACGACCCCGTCCGCGACGACCAGCGAGATCACCGTGATCGCCCGGCCGCCGAGGGTCACGACCGCCGCGGGGGCGCCGTTCACCTCGGCGAGTTCGATGCCCGTCGTGGCCGTCCCCGGCAGGCCGATCGACACGAGGAAGCGCCGGGTCGCCTCGTCGGAGCTGACCCCCGCCAGCCACCGCGCGACCTTCTCGGCCCCCTCGATGACGCGCTGCGGCGCCCTCGCCTTGCCGCCGCCGTCCGCGACCAGCGTCGCCTGCCCGGACAGCAGCTCCAGCAGGCCGTCCATGTCACCCCGGCCGGCGGCGTCGATGAACCGCTCGGTCACCCGGCGGCGCTCGGCCCGGTCCACGTCGAAGCGCGGCCTGCGCTCGCGCACGTGGTCGCGCGCCCGGTGGGCGAGCTGCCGGGTCGTCGCCTCCGAGCGGCCGATCACCTCGCCGATCTCGGTGTAGGCCATGCCGAACGCCTCGCGCAGGACGAACACCGCCCGCTCCAGCGGCGAGAGCGTCTCGAGCACGACCAGCAGGGCGAGCTCCACGGAGTCGGCCAGCTCGGCGTGCTCCGCGAGGCCGGGCTCGGTGCTGATCGGCTCGGGGAGCCAGGGCCCGATATAGGACTCGCGGCGGGCCCGCAGCCGGCGTAGGCGGTCGATGGCCAGCCTGCCGGTCACCCGCACCAGGTAGGCCCTCGGGTCCTCGACCCGCGCCGCGTCGACCTGCGACCAGCGCAGCCAGGCCTCCTGCACCACGTCCTCGGCGTCCGCCGCGCTGCCCAGGATGCGATAGGCGACTCCCGCCAGCACCCGGCGGTTCTCCTCGAATATCTCAACGGACATGTCTTACCCGACGCCTCGGCACCCTCATATCGTGACATGCGATCTATGGGCCGTCCTCGGTACGCGGGGTGGCCGTGATCTCGGTACCGCGCGGTGGCCGGGTTCCGATAGACTGTCCGCGCATCGCAAGGGGCTATGGCGCAGCTGGTAGCGCGCCTCCATGGCATGGAGGAGGTCTGGGGTTCGAATCCCCATAGCTCCACCTGACGTTTACGCGGGCGCGGGTCGCGCCCGAGACGTGGTGGACGGCCGTCGGGTCTCACGACGGCGCCCGGTGTGCCACCGCCGAGATCGGGAAGGGCGACTGCGCGTGGAACTCGACGCGGCGGCGCACGCGGCCTCCGAGGCGTCCGATGTCCCTCATGTGGTGGTGCGGCGCACGCTGCCGACCGAGCCCGCGGTCCGCGCCTCGGCGTCGCTGTTCGTGGCCGAGGCCGAGCGGCAGGGGGTCCGCGCCGACCGGCGCATGCTCTATGTCGGGCCCGAGCCCGCGAGCGAGCGCGTCGCCGAGGCACTGCGCGTCCAGCCCGGCGCCGAGGTGCTGGCGCGGCGCAAGCTGCTGCTGGCCGACGGAGTCCCCGTGCGCGTCGCGACCAGCTACCTGCGCCTCGACCTGTTCGGCGGCACCCCGCTCGCGTCCCCGGGTTTCGTCCTGCCCAGCCTGCAGGCGGGCATCGAGGCCCTCGGCCACCGCTTCGGCCACGCCGAGGAGGAACTGCTCGCGCGCAGGCCCACCCCCTTCGAAGACGAGACGCTGCGGCTGTCGCCGGGAGAGTGGGTCGTGCAGATCGTGCGGGCCGGGTACGCCACCGACGGCACGCCCGTCCACGTGCTGGAAACCGTCTGCGCCGCCTCCCGCCACGTGTTCCCGGTCCGCCAGGTCGCCGGCGCCGACGAGTTCTAGAGACAGCGGCGAACGGCTCGTCGCCGTCCGCGCGGAACCGGCGTGGACGCCCGCGTACGCGGCGCCGGCAAAACGGTTCGCCCGCGCGCGGTGCTCGTTGGCACACTGTCCCGCATGGTGTGGAGGTTCACGGCGTCCCTTGACGACTTCCCCGACGCGGCCGAGGCGTGGCTGCGCCGCGATCCGGTGCGCAACACGGTCCCGCTGACCGTCCTCGGCCGCATGCGCCACGGACTGTGGCAGGACGGCCCCCTGCTCGGCTGGTTCACGGCCGGAGGGGAGGTGCGCGCGGCGATGCTGCACACGCCGCCGAGCCCGCTGCTCCTCGGGGACATCCCGCTCGACACGGTGCGCTCCCTCGCCCACGCGCTGCGCGACCACGGGACCGCCGGCGTGAACGGGCCGTCGCGCCAGGCCGAGGCGTTCGCCGAGGCGTCCGGGCGCACCGAGACCTCGCGCATGTCGATGCGGCTCTACCGGCTGGACGCCCTGCGGCCGCCGCCGCGCGAAGGCGCCGCCCGGGTCGCGGACGAGCGCGACGTCGAGCTGGTCGCCCGGTGGATGCGGGCCTTCCTCGCCGAGGCCGAGCCCGAGATCGGGCACGACGACCCCTCGCCCCAGGTCGAGCATCGCGTCGGCCAGGGCGAGTTCGTCCTGCTCGAGGACGGCGGGCGGCCCGTCGCCATGGCGGCCTTCTCGCTGCCGATCATCGGGATGTCGCGCATCGGGCCGGTGTACACCCCGCCGGAGTTCCGCCGGCGCGGGTACGGCGCGGTGGTGACCCACGGCGCGACGCGTGCGGCCCAGGAGGCGGGGGCCGATCTGCTCCTGCTGTTCACCGACCTGGCGAACCCGACGTCCAACTCGATCTACAAGGCGCTCGGCTATCAGCCGGTCGCCGACTACCTGTCCATCACGCTGGCCGGCCGGGCCTGACGTTCCCGCGCGCACGCCCTCGGCGACGGCCGTGGCCTCTGCCGCCCGCTCCCGGTGACGGCCGTGCCCGTCCGCCGCTCTTCCAGGGTGGCGGAGGGCGCGGTCAGGCGCAGGGGGCCCCGTTCAGGGTGAACCCCGACGGCGCCGGCGCGGCGCTCGCGGACGCGCCGTTGAAGCCGAGCGTGATGACGCCTCCGGCCGCGACCGTGCCGTTCCATGCGGCGTTCCGCACCGTCACGGTGGTGCCCGACTGCGTCCAGGTGCCGTTCCAGCCCTGGCTCACCGTCACCCCGGCCGGGAGGGTGAACGTGACGGTCCAGCTCGTCAGGGCCTGGCGCCCGTTGGTCACGGAGAGCTGCCCGCCGAACCCGCCCGGCCATTGGCTCTGCGTGGTGTACCGGGCCGTGCAGGACGGCGACGTCGGGGTGGGCGTCGGGGTCGGGGTGGGCGTGGGCGTCGGGGTCGGGGTGGGCGTGGGCGTCGGGGTGGGCGTCAGGGTCGGGGTCGCCGATGGCGTGGGCGTGGGGGTGGCCGAGGGGGTCGGCGTGGGGGTCTCGGACGGCGTGACGGTGGTGTACGTCGCCTTGGTGTACGCCGCGCCGCACGGTGAGCATCCGGATGGCAGCGAGAACTCGTACACGCGGCCCCCGTTGATCAGCGTGTCCGAGACGTCGCGCACCCTGATCCGGTAGCGCGTCCCGCCGGTCTCGGTCGGGGCGAGGATGTACGACTGGCCCATGTCGCCGTTCATCCGGGCTTCTTGCCAGGTGCCCGCGGCCTCGTACTCGACCCCGTGGATGCCGTCCCGCAGGCGGGACACCACTATCGTCGGCCAGTAACGCTGAGCGCCTTGGATGAACCCGATCTGGATGTCGCCGGTGTACCCGGGCGCCTGGACGAACGACCAGGTGACATGGCGGTTGTTCCAGTGGCCGGGATACAGGTCGCCGACCGGGGCGCCGTTCTTGACGAAGTTGTTCAGGGAGCCCTTGGACAGGTCCAGGTGGTAGCGGTCGTCGCGGCACCAGGCGTTGGTGTCGCCGCAGCTGTCGGCCACCAGCATGGTCAGCGTGGCGCCGTTGTAGGCGTCGGCCACCCATGAGCCGTTGCGGCAGAACGCCTGGCCCTGCGCCCCGTCGTTGACCCCGGTGCAGTAGTCGGCGATCGAGACCCGCACCCACCGGCCGCAGTTGTGGCCGTTGTCCCACATGCCGATCTTGTCGGCCATCGAGGGAGGCAGCGGCCGGGCATAGAAGCCGTAGTCGCCCGGAGTGTCGAACACGTTGAGGGCGACGAAGTCCTGGCTCTCGAGCACCGACTGCGGCAGGCCGCACCCACCGTAGGGCGACCCGAGCGCGTCGAAATAGGTGGCGCTGCCGGTCACCGGCGCGGGCGGGTCGGCGAGCGCGAGCGCCCGCGCGGAGAGCTGGATCACGACCAGGGCCGACAGCAGCACCGCGATGGTGAGGCGCGATCGGCTCAGCCGCCTCCCGCCGCCGGGTGCCGCACCCACCGGTCGAGCGCGGTACAGACTCCTCATCGCCGCCTCCTCCACGCCGTCGCCCGGCCAACCGACCGGCCCGGCTTCCCACGCGGGGCGGGGTCACCCTAAGTCGCCCGCGGAGAAAGCGAACAGTGCCGGCGTGCGATGGCGGGCGGTTTCGCAGGTCGTCGGCCTGAGCCCTGTCGTCGCTCCTGAAAGTTCCACCACCTCATGGCGGGCGCGCGTCGTCCCCCGGAGGCCCGCGGGAGGTGCCGGGAGTGGGAGAGACAGCAGGAAACGGCGCTTTGACAGGGCCGGAAAACGGCGTCATGCCCCTCACATGTGCCAATACCGGCTGAATGCGATATGTCACATTAACCGCATCAACTCATTTCCTGACTAGTCTTGACTTGAAGAGTGGTATCGCTCTATCTAATTGAGAGCGAAGATGACGGCTCAGTGTTGGGTGGGATAGATGACAGCGAGACGCTCGCGCCCGGCGCACCGGGCCGCCCAGGCTGATGCGTTCGACCGCATCGGCGGCCGGTACGACGAGGCCTTCCCCTACAAGGGCGGTCAGATCGCTTCGGCCGAATGGATCCTGCGCAAGCTCAGGCCGGGCGCGCGGGTGCTCGACGTCGGATGCGGCACCGGCCTGCCGACGGCCAGGCAACTGGCGGACGCCGGGTGCGAGGTGACGGGCATCGACATCTCGCCGGTGATGCTGGCCCTCGCCGCCGCGAACGTCCCCGAGGCCGACATTCGCCGGCTGGACGTCGTCGACATCGACGACACCCTCGGCCGGTTCGACGCCATCGTGGCCTACTTCTCGCTGTCGATGCTCCGGCGTGACGAGATCATGGTCACCCTGCTCCGTCTGCACGAGCTGCTCGTCCCCGGCGGCTGGCTGGCCGTCGGCATGGTGGAGATGGACATCGACGACGCCCCGGTCCGCGTCCTCGACACCTGGCTGCGGATGACCGGCTACGCCAGATACGCGCTGCGCGCCGTCGTGGAAGAGGCCGGTTTCAGCGTGCGCGAGCAGATGGACCTGGCGTACGTCCCCGCGACCGAAGACGAGTCCCTGGAGATGCAGCTGTTCTTCAACTGCCGGAGGAACACCTTCTGACCTGCCGCCGAACGGGCGCGCGCTCGCCGGCCCGCGGGCCGGCGCCGCGGGCGCGCCGGCCTTCTCCGGTCACGCCGCGGGCACGGTTCATCGTCGCTTGGGTGACGGGTCCGGCGCCGGCGGCGGTGGAGTCGTCGTAGGAGGTGACACCGAGAGGCGGCCTCCTGTGAAGTCACGAATCCTCATCTGCGTCCTAGCGGCGCTCGCCCTGCTCGCCTCAGCCTGTGGAGCGAGCTCCAACGACACCACGGCGGCGCGTGAACCGTCCCACCCCGCCGGCGGCACGGCCCGGCAGGGGCAAGGAGAGGGCGACGCCTCGGGCAACGACGCGCCCGAGGGAAGCGCCACCGGCCGGGCGGCGCCCACCGCGCGAGCCGAACCCGCGGACGAGATCTCCACCTTCGCCCTGGACGTGGACACCGCCTCCTACGGCTACGCGCGCAGCACCCTGAAGGCGGGCCGGCTGCCCGACCCGGCGCAGGTCAGGCCGGAGGAGTTCGTCAACGCCTTCCGGCAGGGGTACCCGGAGCCGCCGGGAGACGGGTTCGCGGTCCAGCTCGACGGGGCCAGGGGACCGGCCGAGGGCACCGCGCTGCTGCGGGTCGGGCTGCAGACGCGCACCGCCGACGCCGCCGCGCGCCGGCCCGCCAACCTGACCTTCGTGGTCGACGTCTCGGGCTCCATGGGCGACCCCGGGCGGCTCGACCTGGTGCGCGACGCCCTGCACACGCTGGTCGACCAGCTCGGGCCGGGCGACCAGGTCTCGATCGTCTCCTTCAGCGACCAGGCCAGGCTGCGCCTGTCCATGACCCCGGCCGGCGAGCGTCGCGAGCTGCACGCCGCCATCGACACGCTGGCCACCGAAGGGTCGACCGACGTTTCCGCAGGGCTGGTCGCCGGGTACGCCGAGGCGGCGCGGGCCTTCCGCCCGGTCGCGACCAACCGGGTGATCCTGCTGTCGGACGGCCTCGCCAACACCGGCGACACCACCTGGCAGGGCATCCTCGACCGGGTCGAGGAAGCCGCCGGGCGTCGGATCACGCTGCTGTGCGTGGGCGTCGGCCGCGAGTACGGCGACACGCTGATGGAGCAGCTCGCCGACCACGGCGACGGCGCGGCCGTCTACGTCGCCTCCACGGAGGAAGCGCGCGAGGTGTTCGTCGACCGCCTGCCGGCGAACCTCGACCTGCGGGCCCGCGACGCGAAGGCCCAGGTCGCGTTCAACCCGGCCACCGTCGCCTCCTACCGGCTGCTCGGGTACGAGAACCGCGCGCTGGCGGCGCAGGACTTCCGCGACGACGCCAAGGACGGCGGCGAGGTCGGGCCCGGCCACGCGGTCACCGCGCTGTACTCGGTGCGCCTGCGTCCGGGAACCTCCGGGCAGCTGGCGATGGCGACGGTGCGCTGGCAGGACCCCGACACCCGCGAGCCCGCCGAGACCAGCCGCGCGCTGGAGGTGGCGGGGCTGTCGGACCGCCTGTGGGAGGAGGCGCCGCCTCGCCTGCAGGTGGACGCGGTGGTCGCGGTGTTCGCCCAGCGGCTCAGGCGCGCGGAGGAGGAGATGTTCACCGAGGACCTCGGCGCCCTGGCCGGCCACGCGGAGCGGCTGGCGGCGGCGACGGAGGACCCCATGGTCACCGAGCTGGCCGAGCTGATACGCCGGGCGGGCTCGCTGGACTGAGCCGGCCGGCTCGCCGGGACGGGCGGGCCGGGCGGTCAGCGGCGAGGCCGTCCGTCCACCGGGGCGGGCGGCCGCCGGTCCCGCCGGTGCGGTGCAACTCGGACCGCGCCGTGGGTCAGGAGCGCCCGAGGATGGGGATGGCGGCCTTCTGAGGGTCGTCGCTGAAGTAGAAGTCGTACATGGCCTGGGCGAATTCGTCCTTGCCGAGGTGGCCGTCGCCGTCGGTGTCCAGCAGGATGAACGCCTCGCGCGCCTCGGCCGTCTCGACGTCGTAGGCCGACCACAGGCGCAGGTATTCGCGCATGCTGAGCTTGTGATCGCCGTCGGCGTCCAGGGCGTCCCACAGGGCGTCGGTGATGGGCCAGACGATGGCCACGATGAACCGCGTGCGGTCGAGCGTGGGGGAGACGGCGTACTCGATGTACCTCTGCCGGCTGATGCGGCCGCCGTCGTCGGTGCCGACGGCGGCCACGACGTTGGACCAGACGTGGGCGTAGGCGGCGAGCAGGCCGGCGCGGGCCGGGGCGTCGGGGGGAAGGCCGAGGCGGTCGGCCAGGTGGAGACCGATCAGGCGCATGTCCTCCTTGTCGATGTAGCCGTCCTGATCGACGTCGCTCGTGTCGAATGCGGATCCGGCGTTGAGCGCGTGGGGGCTCCGATGCATCTCGGCTCCTAGCGGGCGGTTACGCGGGGCGACTAATCGTTACCCTCCGTGAGCGACGCTGTCAACGCGAACGAACCTGGTGACCAGGTACCTCGCCGGAGGCGCGAGACGGCGGTCGGCCCCTGTGCGGGTGGAAGACGGGCGGCACCGGGGCGGGCGGCAGAACATGTCGAGGTGCGTCGCCGCAGGCCAGAGGCGGGTGACGGCTCGGCGGGTCCGTGGCGGCCCGGTGGCCGGCGGACGTCCCGCCGCACCGGGAGGGGCGGGGGCCCTCGGCGGTTCGGCGCAGCAGGCGAATTCCGATACACTGACGGGGCATGGCGAGGCCGCAAGGCCGTCCGTCACGCGACCAGGGGCTATGGCGCAGCTGGTAGCGCGCCTCCATGGCATGGAGGAGGTCTGGGGTTCGAATCCCCATAGCTCCACTCACGCACCGCCGCCCGTGCTCTGCTCACGCAGCGTAGCGGCGGTGCTCGGGTGAAGCGCCGGTCACGGGCTGTTCCGCAGGACCGAGCGCAGGGTGTCGAGTACCGACGCGTCCTCGATGGTGGAGGGCACCGGCTCGTCCGCGCCGTCGGCGATGCCGCGCATGGTCTTCCGCAGGATCTTCCCCGAGCGGGTCTTGGGCAGCGCGGGCACGATGTCCACCCGCCTCAGCGCCGCGACGGCGCCGACCTGGTCGCGCACCAGGCGCACCAGCTCCTCGCGCAGCTCGGCGGGGTCGGCGTCGACGCCGCTCTTGAGCACGACCAGCCCGCGCGGCACCTGCCCCTTCAGCTCGTCGGCGACGCCGATCACCGCGCATTCGGCGACGGCCGGATGACCGGCCAGCGCGGCCTCCATCGAGCCGGTGGACAGGCGGTGCCCGGCCACGTTGATGACGTCGTCCGTGCGCCCCATGACGAACAGGTAGCCGTCCTCGTCGAGGTGCCCCCCGTCGCCGGTCAGGTAGTACCCAGGGAAGGCGGAGAGGTAGGAGGCGAGGTAGCGCTCGTCGTCCTGCCAGAGCGTGGGCAGCGTGCCGGGCGGCAGCGGCAGCCGCACGCAGATCGCCCCGTCCACTCCCGGAGGGCACGGCCTGCCGTCGGGATCAAGGACGCGCACGTCGTACCCCGGGACCGGCACCGTGGGAGACCCCGGTTTGATCGGCATGGGCGCAAGGCCGCGCAGGTTGGCGGCGACGGCCCAGCCGGTCTCGGTCTGCCACCAGTGGTCCACCACGGGAACGCCGAGCTTCTCGGTGGCCCAGTGGTAGGTGTCCGGGTCGAGCCGCTCGCCCGCGAGGAACAGCGTCCTCAGCGAGGAGATGTCGTACTTGGCCAGGTGAGCGCCCTCCGGGTCGACCTTCCTGACCGCGCGGAACGCCGTCGGCGCGGTGAACAGCGCGTTCACCCCGTACTCGGAGATCACCCGCCAGAACGCCCCCGCGTCCGGGGTGCCAACCGGCTTGCCCTCGTACAGCACCGACGTCGCCCCCAGCAGCAGCGGGGCGTAGACGATGTAGGAATGGCCGACCACCCAGCCCACGTCCGACGCCGCCCAGAAGACCTCGCCCGGCGCGATGTCGTAGACGTTGCGCATGCTCCACAGCAGCGCGACCGCGTGGCCGCCATTGTCGCGCACCACGCCTTTCGGCCTGCCCGTGGTGCCGCTGGTGTACAGGATGTAGAGCGGGTCGGTGGCCGCGACCGGCACGCACCCGGCCGGGTCGGCCGCGGCCATGGCCTCGTGCCAGTCGACGTCACGGCCGGCGACCATGGCGGCGGGAGCCTGTTCGCGCTGGAGGACCACGCAGTGCGCCGGCCGGTGCCCGGCCATCTCCAGCGCGCTGTCGAGCATCGGCTTGTACGGGACGACCCGGGACGGCTCGATGCCGCAGGAGGCGGACACGACCACGGTGGGGCGGGCGTCATCGATGCGCACGGCCAGCTCGCGCGGGGCGAAGCCGCCGAACACCACCGAGTGCACGGCGCCGAGGCGGGCGCAGGCGAGCATGGCGACGACGGCCTCCGGCACCATCGGCATGTAGACGACCACCCGGTCGCCCTTGCCCACGCCGAGGCCGCGCAGGACTCCGGCGAACCGCGCCACCTGTTCCAGCAGCTCGGCGTAGGTGTAGGTGCGGGCCGAGCCGGTGAGGGGGCTGTCGTAGATCAGCGCGGCCTGCGCGCCGCGCCCGCCGGCCACATGCCGGTCCAGGGCGTTGTGGCAGGTGTTGAGCTCGCCGCCGGCGAACCACCGGTAGAACGGCGCCGCATCGGCGTCCAGTGTCCTTTCAGGGAGGCGATCCCAGGTCACGGCCTCGGCGGCCCGGCCCCAGAACGCGCCGGGATCGTCGATGCTCTCAGCGAAGGCGTCCGCGTACGACATGGTTCCCTGTCACCTGCCAATCGGTCGGACCGCCATCATGACTCAGCGGTCCGCCGTAGGACAGGGTCGAAAGGCGCATGCCGGCGGGCGTGTCAGGCCGGGCGGGAGGAGGGCGGCGCGTCCGTGCGGAAGGTGTGCCGGTAGGTCAGCGGAGCCACCCCCACGGTGGCGTGCAGGTGCTGGCGCAGCGAGACCGCCGTGCCGAAGCCCGCCTGCGCCGCCACCCGGTCGACGGGAAGGTCGGTGGTCTCCAGCAGGTGGCGGGCGCGCTCGACCCGCTGCCGGTTGAGCCACCGCGCCGGGCTGAGGCCGGTCTCCTCCCGGAAACGCCGGGTGAAGGTGCGCACGCTCATGCGCGCGTGCTCGGCCAAGGTGGTGAGGTCCAGCGGCTCTGGCAGCCGTTCGAGCATCCACGCCCGGGTGGGGGCGGTGGTGGTGTCTCCTGAGGCGGGCAGCGGGCGTTCGATGAACTGCGCCTGGCCGCCCTCCCGCCACGGTGGGCTGACGCAGCGCCGCGCCACCCGGTTGGCGGTCTCGCTCCCGTGGTCGCGGCGGACCACGTGCAGGCACAGATCGATGCCCGCCGCGACGCCAGCGGAGGTCAGCAGGTCGCCGTCGTCGATGAACAGCACGTCGGGGTCGAGCAGAACCCGGGGGAACAGCGAGCGGAACAGGCCGGACTCCCTCCAATGGGTCGTGGCGGGCCGCCCGTCGAGCAGGCCCGCGGCGGCGAGCACGAACGCTCCCGTGCAGATGGACACCAGCCGCGACCGGGTGGCCGCCGCGCGCAGGGCGTCGCGCAGCTCGCCGTCGATCGTCCCGTCCTCGAGCGGCGGCCCGTCGTGGATTCCCGGGACGATCACCGTGTCCGCCGTGGCCAGGACCGACAGGTCGTGGTCGGGGACCACGCTGAACCCCGCCGGCCCGCGCACCGCCCGCCCGCCCGGGGTGCAGGTGACGATCTCGTACAGCGGCCGGCCCTCGGCGTCCTCGGCGACCCGGAACACCTGGCCGGGGATGCCGAGGTCCAGAGTGGAGAAGTGGTCGAGCGCGAGGACGGCGATGCGGTGAACCATGGCCCGATCCTTTCATATATTGGCTATCGAGCCACTCGTCGCCGCTGAATCGGGCAATCAGTATTGTCCGCATGATGTTGATGCAAGACGTGACACGCAGGCGGTGGCCGCACCGGGCCTGGGCGGTGGCGGCCGTCGCCTTCGTCGCGATCATCGGAGCCGCCGGATTCCGCGCCACCCCCGGAGTGCTGATCACGCCGCTCGAAGCCGAGTTCGGCTGGTCCCGCGGCACGATCTCCTCCGCGGTCTCGGTGAACCTGGTCCTGTACGGCCTGACCGCGCCGTTCGCCGCCGCTCTGATGGACCGGCTCGGCATGCGCCGCGTGGTGGCGTGCGCGCTGCTGCTCGTGGCCCTCGGCAGCGGGCTCACGATCTTCATGACGGCGAGCTGGCAGCTCGTCCTGTGCTGGGGCGTGCTGGTCGGGCTCGGCACCGGGTCGATGGCGCTGGTCTTCGTCGCCACGGTCACCGACCGGTGGTTCGTACGGCACCGGGGCATCGTCATCGGCGTGCTGACCGCCGGCGGCGCGACGGGCCAGCTCATCTTCCTGCCCGTGCTCGCGTGGATCGCCGAAGGGCCGGGCTGGCGGACGGCCGCGCTGGTGGTGGCCGCGGCGGCGCTCGCCGTCGTCCCGCTGGTGTGGCTGCTGCTCCGCGACCGCCCCGAGGAGGTAGGCCTGACGGCCCTCGGCGCGGAACCCCCGGCCGGCGCCCCGTCCGCCACCGCCACCGCCACCGTCGCCGCGTCCGCCACCGTCGCCGCGTCCGCCACCGTCGCCGCGTCCGCCCCCGGTGGCGTGACCGAGGCGGCGGAGGTCCGCGGATCCGGCGGCGCGGCCCTTCGGGCGATCACCGTTCTGCGGTCGGCCGCGCGCACCCGGTCGTTCTGGTACCTCGTCGGCGGCTTCGCCATCTGCGGCGCGAGCACCAACGGCCTGGTCGGCACGCACTTCATCCCCGCCGCGCACGATCACGGCATGCCCGAGACCACCGCCGCCGGACTGCTCGCGCTCATCGGCGTCTTCGACATCGCCGGCACGGTCTTCTCGGGATGGCTCAGCGACCGGGTCGACCCCAGGGTGCTGCTCGGGGTGTACTACGCGCTGCGCGGCGCGTCGCTGCTGGTGCTGCCGCCCCTGTTCGCCGCGACGACCGAGCCGAGCATGCTGGTCTTCATCATCTTCTACGGCCTCGACTGGGTGGCCACCGTGCCGCCGACCGTGGCGCTGTGCCGGAAGCTCTACGGGGCGGACGGCAGCGTGGTGTTCGGCTGGGTGTTCGCCTCGCACCAGATCGGCGCGGCCATCGCCGCGGTCGCCGCGGGCCTGACGCGCGACCACCTCGGCCACTACGACGCGGCCTGGTACGGCGCCGGCCTGCTCTGCGCCCTGGCCGCGGTCATGTCGCTGCGCGTCGCCGCCAAGGGGGGCTCCACCCCCGGCGCGGCCACCAGCCCCGGACCGGTGCCCGCGACCACCTCCTGACCATCTCCACCCCGTGGGACCTCCCTGACGAGGGGCCTTCTCCGGAGCGCCCCCGCGTCCCGCGCCCGCCGGCGGGCGATGAGATCCTTGGGGCGTGAACGCGCCAGACCAGAGAGTGCTCCCCCTAGTCGTCCGCATCGAGCGCGCCACGCCGCCCGAGCGCACCGACGCCCTCGAGGCGGCGGCGCTGGCCGTGCTCACCTTGCTGACCGACGAGCGCGCCGTGAGCGGCGAGTGGGCCGAGTCCGTGCAGGCGTGGGAGACCATCGGCATCAGGAAGGTGGTGCGCCGGGCCAGGGGCGCCGAGTGGCGTCGCGTGCACGAGCTCCCCGGCGCCACGGTCACGCTGCGCACGGCCGAGGTGCGGCTGCACCCGCCGATCCCGCTCGACTCCTGGCCCAAGGAACTGTCCCGCCTGCAGGTCTCCGGCACCGATCTGGTGGACGCCGAGCCCCCCGGGCCGCCGCCGCCCGGCGGCGTCGTGCTGTGGTTCAATCCGTCGCTGCCGATGTCGGCGGGCAAGGCCATGGCCCAGGCCGGCCACGCGGTCCAGCTCGCCTGGTGGGGCACCGGCGAGGCCGCCCGTTCCGCCTGGCACGCCGGCGGCCTGCCGGTCGCCGTCCGCACGGCCGAGCCGTGGCGGTGGGCCGCGCTGGTCGACAGCGGGCTCCCCGTCGTGCGCGACGCCGGGTTCACCGAGGTCGAGCCCGGCTCGCGCACGGTCGTGGCGGACGCGCCGTGGCTGAGGGCCGGCGGTCTCCGCCCGGCCGGTTGGGGTCCGCTGCGCGACCCGTCGCGCTAGCCCCCGCTCCATGATCATACCGGCTGGTAAGGGGCCCTTTCGCATCGCCCGATCCGCTCGCGCCGTCCGTTGACAGACGGATGAAAGCAAAGGTCAGAGCATACGGAAACGCCGATGCGGTAGGGACTCGTTCCCGAAGTGTGATCGGGAACTCGGGCACGATTGGGCGATTTGCCGTACGCTCCCCAACGTGCCAAATGGGGTGGGTGGGAACTACGGGACCAAGGCCGTCCCAACGTACGTAATGGCGGACGCGGAGACCGCGCCGCTGCCGAAGATCACGATCGAGGAGCCTCCGCCGCCGCCTTCGCCCGCCCGGAGCCGCTCACCGATCTCCCGGCTGGGCGACCTGCCGATGCGCGTGATCTACCGGCTGGTGGTCGGCGTCACCGCCGCGGCGATCGTCGCCGCGGTCGCCGCCTTCTTCTACGTCAACGACTCGGGCAAGGGCGGGCAGACGGCCGCGGGTCCCGTCGCGACCCGGCCGCTGCCCACACCGGCGGCGCGGAGCACCGCCCCTGAGACGGCCACCGCCTCGCCGTCCGGCGTCCCGGCCACGTCCGCTCCGGCGGATCCGGCCGGCTCCGCCGCCGCGAACCCCGCCGTGCCCGGCCCCTCGGCGGCGCCCGGATCGTCCGCGACCGCCGGTGCGCCCTCGGCGCCCGGATCGTCCGCGGCTTCCGGCGTCTCGGCGACGACCGCCCAGGCGGGCGCGACGCCGGTTCCCACCCCACTGCCCGGCAAGAGCGCCCTCGCCGCGGCCGAGGCCGACCCGCGCGTCCCCGCGCCGCCCGCGGACCGCAAGCTCGCGAACTTCCCCGGGCACGGCACGCCGACGAAGGGCCGGGTGAAGGACAAGAGGTCCGGCATCTCCTTCACGCGCTTCGTCAAGGCGTGGAAGCTCACCAGGTCCTCGCCGTTCGCCACGCGGCGGGTGCTCCCCGCGGCGAAGGGAGCCGGGCATCGCGGGCTGCTGGCGACCTGCCCGGTCCCGATCGCGGTGCAGGACGACCTCAAGGACACGGCCTACCTCGCGGCACGCTGGTCGCTGAACCACCACCCGGCCGGCTCCACGATCACCTGGACCGCCTCGCAGGGCTTCAAGGCCGGCAAGCGCGAGGGCTGGCTGCTCGGCTACCGGGTGAACTACAAGGCCGGAGGCAAGAAGCACGTGGCCACCGCGGCCGTCGCTCTGATCGACGTCCCGGACGGCAAGCCCGCCATGGTCCTGATCACCGTCCCCGACGTCCAGAAGAAGCGCTGGGCGGACATCAACACCCTCGTCCGCAGCATCCGTCCCCTCTGACCGCCGCGGGGCGGGCGGGCCGGGGAGCTCAGGGGGCCTATTAGGCTCGGGAGGCGTAGCGGACATCATGGGCTCGGAAGATCGGAAGAGATGACGGAGATCGTGGGCGCGGAAGCCATGACAGAGATCGTTCTCGCCTCCTCGTCGCCCGCGCGGCTCGCGTTGCTGCGCAGCGCCGGGCTCGATCCCAAGGTGATCGTCAGCGGCGTGGACGAAGAGGCCGTCACCGCCGCGTCGCCCGCCGAGCTCAGCCTCACCCTGGCGCGCGCGAAGGCGTCGGTGGTCGCCGAAGGCCTGTCCGCCGGCCTGGTGATCGGCTGCGACTCCGTGCTCGAACTCGACGGGCGCGCGTACGGCAAGCCGGTGTCGGCCGAGGACGCCGTCGCCCGGTGGCGGTCGATGCGCGGACGCACCGGCAGGCTCCTCACCGGTCACTGCGTGATCGACGCCGCGACCGGAGCCGAGGTCGCCGAGGTCGGGTCGACGGTCGTGCGCTTCGGCACGCCGAGCGACGCCGAGATCGCCGCCTACGCCGGCAGCGGCGAGCCCCTGCGGGTGGCGGGCGCCTTCACGCTCGACGGTCTCGGCGGCTGGTTCGTGGACGGCATCGACGGCGACCACGGCAACGTCCTCGGCATCTCGCTGCCCCTGCTCCGCCGCCTCTTCGCCACGTTGGGCGTTGAGGTGACATCTCTCTGGAAACGCTGATCTTTCGGGTGATGTTGCGACCATGCGCACGTGAGGCGTTAGCCTGCCGGGCATGAACAGCATCGGGCAGCCCATCCGCCGCGGGATCGGTGGCTTCGCCGACGGCATCGGATACTTCTTCCAGGGGCTCGGCTGGGTCGCGCGGCATCCGCGGCAGTGGCTCTTCGGGCTCATCCCCGCACTGATCTCGATGGTGCTCTACATCGTCGCGCTGGTCCTCCTCGGCAACTACGCCGGAGATCTGGCCTCCTGGGCCACGCCGTTCGCGGGCGACTGGGAGCCCGTCCTGCGCGACACCCTGCGGTTCCTGCTGGGCCTGGTGGCCTTCGCCCTCGGGCTGGTCCTGGCCGTGGTCACCTTCACCGCCGCCACGCTGGCGATCGGCGAGCCCTTCTACGAGAAGCTCTCCGAACGCGTGGAGGAGGACATGGGCGGCGGCGTGGAGTCCGCGGACATCCCGCTGTGGCGGTCGATCATCCGATCGGTGCGCGACAGCCTGATCACGCTGGCGTACGTGCTGATGTTCACCATCCCGCTCTTCGTCCTGGGCTTCGTGCCGGTGGTGGGGCAGACGGTGGTTCCCGTGCTCGGCGCGGCGGTGTCGGGGTTCTTCCTCACGGTGGAGCTGACCGCGCTGGCCATGGAGCGCAGAGGGCTCGCGCGCAAACAGCGTTTCGCGGTGCTGCGCGGTGACCGCGCCCCCACGCTGGGGTTCGGCGTGCTCGTCTTCCTGATCTTCCTGATCCCCTTGGGCGCGGTCGTCGCGATGCCGGCCGCCGTGGCCGGCGCCACCATCATGGTCCGCACACGCCTTGCCCCCGCCGTCCCGCCCCTGCGGTGAGCGGCCATCGCCGTCTCTGGTGACCTCGGGAGCGGGCAGGCCGGCGGAGCCGCGGAAGCCCGCGTGCCCGCAGGGCGGCCCGTTCCCTGCCTGTGGACATCGGACCGGTCATCGCATCTGTCCGGCGCATTTCATATGTGGGATAAAGGGCATTCGTTCTGGGCGAATAGCGGCCTCATATGCTGATATGGCGATCTCGTTTTCCCGAAGGCGGCTTCCGTCCCATCGAGTGCTCGTTGAATGCCGTTCGGTTCGTAGCCCACAGAGTCGCGTTCGGTTCGATGGGCGAATCGCCGACCGGCGATTCTCCGGTGCATGACGCCGACACCGATCCTCCTCACCTCCCCCGACGACATCCTCGGGGCCGTGCCCTACATCCTGGGCTTCCACCCGGCCGACAGCCTCGTGGTCATCGCCTTCGCGGGCAGAGGGGTGCGCGGCCGGCTGCGCGTCACCACGCGCTGGGATCTCCCGCTCCCGCCGGGCGCCCTCGACCGCCTCGTCCCTCTCCTCCAGCGAGAGGAGGCCACGCACACGATCTTGGCGGGGTTCGGTGACGGCGCGCTCGTGACACCGGCCATGGACGAGGTCAGGCTGCTGCTCTCCACCGCCGGCATCAAGGTCATCGAGGCCCTGCGCGCCGAGGGCGCTCGCTACTGGTCCTATGTCTGCACACGGGTCGAGTGCTGCCCACCCGACGGGCGGCCGTACGACCCGCTGGCGGGGGAGGTCGCCGCCCAGGCCACCTTCGGCGGGCTGGTCGCCCTGCCCGACCGCGAGAGCCTGCGCGGCTCGCTCGCGCCCGCCGGGGGAGCGGCACGGGCCAAGATGCGCGAGGCCACCCGTTCGGTGGCCGCGGACGTGCGCGCGAGGCTCGTCGCCGCGGCGCAGCCGCACGAGGTGCCCGGCGCGTTCGTCGCCGAAGGGCTGGCCCGGGTGCGCCGATCTCTCGACGCCTTCGGCGCGTCCGGGCCGCTGCCCGACCACGAGGCGGCCAGGCTCGGCGTCGACCTCGCCGTGATCCGCGTCCGCGACGAGGCGTGGACGCTGATGGACGACCACACGCAGGACACCCATGTCGCGCTTTGGGCCGACCTCACACGCCGGCTGGAGCCCTCGTTCGTTCCTCCGGTCGCCTCCCTGCTGGGCGCGGCCGCCTGGCGGCGCGGTGACTCGGCCCTGGCCGGCATCGCCGTCGAACGGGCGCTCGCCGCCGATCCGTCCTACTCGATGGCCAACCTTCTCGCGCAGGGGCTCCAGCAACTGGTCAGCCCAGAGATCCTCCGGCACCGCATGCCCACCCCCGCAGAGCTGGACGCGAGCATGGGGGCGCCACGCATGGAGTGGCTCCACCCCATGCTCGGCCTCCTCGACGACCACACCCTGCGCACGCCATGACGGCCGGTGTTGTGTGGGTCCGGCGGTGGCGGGAGGCTGTTACGGCTGGTGTCGTGCGCGTGCGGGAGTGGCGCGGGGGCGTGGCCGTGGCGATCAGACGGGGGTTTCCCCGGCGTCTCCGGGGGCCGTGCTCACTCTTGCGCGGGGTCGGTCCTGCGCCGCTCGTTGTAGGCACGCATCCTCTTCGGATACCCGGTGAGCTGGACGTCGTAGACAGGGAGGGCGAGGTTTCTGGCCACTTTGATGATGACCGCGGGCGAGCCGACCCTGCGGCGCGTCCACTCGCCGTCATGGGCGACGGCGACCGCGGTGGTGTCGGTGGCGAAGGTCTCCGGCTCGACGTAGAACTCCACGCCGACGCGGGACTTCGCGAAGGCGATCAATGCCTCGATGTCGCCGTCGTTGGCCTCGCGGTCGAACTTGGCGATCCTGACGCCGCGCAGCCGACGAATTCCATAGCGATCTCGCCATCCCATAACCCTTATATACCTGGCTTGGACGCCGAATGCGTACCTCGGGGCCACATCGGGGTCGTGCCGGGGTTGTTCCGGATAGACCGGCTGCGAGCGGCGGCGAAGAATGGCGAAGACGACGCGTTCTACGGGAAAGGCACGGCCACCGATGGCAGGGGTAGTGAGACCTCAGGCGACACCGTCCACCGGAGGGTGGGAGCCATCTCCGCACTCCCAGCTCCGGATCACCGACCACGACCGCGACCAAGTGGTCGAGCACGTCACCGCCGCCTACGCGGAGGGCAGGCTCGACAAGGACGAGTTCGACGACCGTCTGCACCACGCGATGACCGCGCGCACCCACGCCGACCTCGTCCCCGTCATGCGCGACCTGTATCCGTCGCAGAGCATGCCGCGCACTCCGGCGCCACCTCTCCGCGCGCCGGCTCGGTACCCGGGGGCGCTGACGGGCGGCGACCGTCTGGGCGCCGCGGCCGCGCACCTGCTCCCCCTGCTGGGGCTGTCGGTGATCGGACCGCTGATCATGCTGCTGACCGGGGGGCGCACTTCACCGTTCATCCGGCGGCACGCGGTCGAGTCGCTGAACTTCCACCTCACGATGCTCGGCGCCACCATAGTGCTGCCGTTCACCGTGATCGGGGTCGTCCTGATCCCGGTCATCTGGATCACGGCGTTCGTGCTGGGAATCGTCGGCGCGGCGGCCGCGCTCAACGACAACTCGTTCCGGTACCCCCTGACCCTCCGCCTGATCAAGTAGTCGGCCACGTCACCGTGCCCGTGGGCCCCACCCGGGCCGTTCGGCCTCGACAGGGCAGGGGCGGGGCGTCAGCGCGCGAGCACCGCGTACCTCACGCTCATCGCGCCGGTGCCCAGGTTGCCGATGGCGTCGAAGGCGGCACGCGACAGGTCCAGGCAACGGCCACCGATATAAGGCCCGCGATCGTTGATGCGCACCGTCACGGTCTTGCCGGTGCCCGGGTTGGTGACGCGCACTCTGCTGCCCATGGGAAGGGTCTTGTGGGCCGCCGTCATGGCGTTCGGGTTGAACCGCTCGCCGCTGGCCGTCATCTGGCCCTCGTCGTAGTACGAGGCTTCGCACCGGCCCGATGCGATGATCTTGACCTCTCTGCGCTTCTTGGCGGCCTTGCGGGACGCGGCGGCCGCCTTCGGGGCGTCGCCGGCCTTGCTGGCCGCCTTCGCCGTGGCTCCGCCGCCGGCGGGGTGGTCTTCCCCGGCCGCGGCGGCACGCCGTGCGTCGTCCGTGCCCGTGCCGGTGGACGGGGCCGGGGCCGACGGCGATGGAGGTGCGGCCGCGGGAGGCGTGAGGAGGGCCGGTGCCGAGCCGGCCGACGCGGGCCGGCCGAACGGGGTGGCCACCCCGAACGGAGCGGAGGCGGCGATGGTCGTGGAGTCCGCCGCGTTCGCCGGCGGCCCGGCGGTGATCCGCGCGGCCGGGCGCAGGGCGGCGCTCGTGGTCATGGACGTCACGTCGCCGCCGTTCAGGGCGATCCAGGCACTCGTCGAGGCGGCGGTCACGACGACGGTGGCGGCGACCGTGATGGTGACCGCGACGGTCAGCGAGGTCCGGCGCCGTTTCGCACCGCTCCTCGACGGGGGGAGGGTCTTCTCGTACCAGCGGGTGGGGGAGGCGTGCAGGCCCAAGGGGAACCACGGTCCTTGATAGGCGACAGGGCACGGGACGTCCCGCGCGGGGCGGCGCGGGAGGCACGACGGGGGGCCGTGCCGGCGTCCCATCACGCGGCGAGCGGCGAACCGCCCACTACGTAATTCGCAGCACCATATGGGACAAACAGGCAGTAAAGGGAGATAAAGCACAGGTAAAGTGACATAAGTCACTCAAGGAGTGATCGTCCGACGCCGCTCTGTGATCACCGCACGTCCTGGCCGCCCCGGCCTCCGTCGGAGGGTCGTCCGCCAGAGGCTCGCGCGAGGAGCCGCGCGGTGCCGCCGCCCGTGCAGCGGGGACGGTGGGGAAGCCGGGGGAACATCGCGCCACCGGCCCGGCGCCCTGGTCCGCCGAACGGAGCCGGCGGTCCTTCGCGGTCTCCACCTGGAGAAACCTCGCGAGGAGCATGCGCGCGTCGTGGCCGGGCCGCCGACAGAGGCGGTCGAGGACGATCGCCCCGCGCGACTCGGCCCTGTTGTCCGCGAGGAAGGATCATCTACGCTGACACCCACCGCGTGGCAGGTGCCCACATCGAGGATGGAACTCCCGGACCGTGTCGCACCGTTCAGTGGGCAGAGCCGTCCATGGTCGCAGTACTTCCGAGCCGCAGGGGAGCCTTCGCTGGAGGAGTACATGGAATTCCGCCTCCTCGGCCCTGTAGAGGTCTGGAGCGCCGGTCGTCAGGTGCCGCTGGGCGGGGCCAAGCCGCGAACCCTGCTGACCGCGTTGCTTCTCGACCAGGGGCACGTGGTCCGGGCCGAGCGGCTCATCGAAGCGATCTGGAACGAGGAGCCCCCCGACACCGCCCGGGCCGTGTTGCAGACCTACATCGCGTCGTTGCGCAGGTCGTTCGAACGCGCGGGAATGCCGGCGATCATCGTGTCCCATCGCGCGGGCTACCTGGCCGACGTCCCCGCCGAGGCCGTCGACCGGGTCGCGTTCGAGACGCTGGTGGCAGAAGGGCGGCGCGAGGCCTCCGAGGGACGCCACGAAGACGCGAGCAAGCGCCTGCGCGCGGCCCTGGAGCTCTGGCGCGGCCCCGCCCTCGGCGGGATCGGCGACTCCTTCCTGCTCGCCGAGGCCAGGCGCCTGGACGAGCTGAGGCTGACCGTGACCGAGGAGCGCATCTCGGCCGACCTCAAGAGCGGTCTGCACGAGCAGGTCGTCGGAGAGCTGACCGCTCTGGTGACACGTCATCCCACCCACGAACGCCTCCGCTACGACCTCATGGTCGCGCTCAACGGCATCGGACGGCGCGGCGACGCGCTCGCGGTCTACCGGCAGGGTGTGGAGGCTCTCGCGGAGGAACTCGGCATCGATCCGGGTCCGGAGTTACGGCGGTTACACGAGGGCATCCTGCGGGGGGACCCTGGCCTGTCGCCCGAGCAGCGCTCGCGCCCGCCGCGGCGGCCTCAGCCTCCCGCGGCCGATGGCCCGGCAGGGGCGGGTGAGTCCGCGCCCCCGAAGCCCGGCAGGCCCGAATCCAGCAGGCCCGAATCCGGGAAGGCCGACCCCGGATGGGCCGACTCCGGCAAGAGCAGGCCCTACCAGCTGCCCTCCGTCACGCCCGACTTCACCGGCCGGACCGAAGAGATCGCCTTGTTGCGGACGGCCCTGGCCAGGCCGTCCGCCATGCCGGTCTGCGTCATCCTCGGAGCCGGCGGCACGGGCAAGTCGACCCTCGCCCTGCGGGTGGCCCACGAGATAGCCCGCCTCTATCCTGACGGCCAGATCTACGTCGAACTGCGCGGCACGACCGCACTCCCGGCGACCCCCGAGGAGGTTCTGGGCCGTCTCCTGCGCGAGCTGGGCACACCCGCGCCGGATATCCCCGCGACCCTGGAAGAGCGGGTCAACCGCTACCGCAGCCTGCTCGCCGGCCGCCGGATCCTGGTTGTGCTCGACGACGCGGCCACCGAGCGCCAGGTCCGCCCGCTGCTGCCCGGGTCGGCGGGATGCGCCGTGCTGATCACCTCGCGCAGCAAGCTCCCGAGCCTCGCCGGCGCCGTCCCGACGGAGCTCGGCGTGCTGACCGTCGAGGCGGCGCTCGCCCTTCTGTCCCACGTCGCCGGCGGCGATCGGATCACCGCGGAGGCCGACACGGCACGGATGATCGTGCGGCAGTGCGGGTATCTGCCCCTCGCCATCCGGATAGCCGGCGCCCGGCTCGCTTCACGGCGCCAGTGGTCGGTGAAGCTGATGGCCGACCGCCTGGCCGACGAGCGGCGCCGGCTGGACGAACTCGCCGTGGGAGACCAGGAGATCCGCGCCAGCATCGCCCTGAGCTACGAGCTGCTGTCCGACTCTGTCCGCAAGGCGCTGCGGTACCTCGGCATGCTCGGCCTTCCGCACTTCCCCGCCTGGGTGGCGGCGGCCGCCACCGGGTCGAGCCGCGACGAGGCGGAGCGGGAACTGGAGCAGCTGGTGGACGCCTCACTCGTCGAGATCGACGGCGTCGACGCGATCGGCCAGGTGCGCTACCGGCTCCACGATCTCATCCGGCTGTTCGCCCGCGAGCGCGCCGAGAGCGAGGATCCGATGGAAGCGCGGGTGACCGCGGTGACCAGGGTGCTCGGCGGCTGGCTCTGGCTGCTGGAGAAGGTGCGCGCCGTCGAGCCCTCGGGCACGATCGCCGTGAGAGAGTCCTACCGGCTCAGCGTCCCGGTCGACCCGGAGGCCGCGCAGGCCGTCCTCGCGGCTCCTCACACGTGGTTCCGCATCGAGGAGGAGCCGCTCGTCGCCGGCGTCGAACTGGCGGCGGGGATGGACCTCGACGAGGCCGCGGTGGAGCTGGCGTCCGCGCTCTGCCATTCCGCGTTCGCCGTGGAGAACCAGTTCACGTCCTGGAGCCGGACGCATGACGCCGCCCTGGCGGTCGCGCGGCGCAAGGGGAACACGACCGGACAGGCGACGCTGCTCGCCGAGCTGGGCCAGCTGCGGTACGAGCAGGACCGCTACGCCGAGGCCCGCGAGTATTTCAGTCAGGCCCTTCCGATGTTCCGCGCCGCCAAGGACCTGCGGGGAGAGTGCGCCACCCTCACAGGGATGGGCACCGTCTGCCGCGAGCAGGGATACCTGCCGGAGGCGCTGCACTTCCTCGACGGCGCGCAGCGGATGTGGCGTGACCAGGGCGACGACGCCGCTCTCGCCCACGTGCAGCGGCTGTCGGGGTCGGTCCGCCTGGAGCAGGGCGACCTGGACCGCGCATGGACCGACCTCGGGCACGCGCTCGCGCTGTACAGGCGATCGGGGAGCCGCCGCGGCGAGGCGCTGACCATGCGCACCATGGCCATCCATCACATGGCGAGGGGCGACTTCGTCGAGGCGGAGCGGCTGAGCGAGCAGGCGGCGCGGATCTTCGGCGAGATCGGCGACCGGCTGCTCGAGTGTTACGCGCTGCGCACTCGTGCCAAGGCGTGGATCCGGCAGGGCAGGTGCGACGAGGCGCTGCCGTCGCTGGAAGGCGTGCTCGCCGACGTGCGCGCCCTGCGCGACCGGTGGGGCGAGGCGATCACCTTGCGCACCCTGGGAGAGCTGCATCTCGCCGTCGGACGGCTCGAAGAGGCCGAGAGCCGTCTCAAAGAGTCGGTACGGCAGTGGGAGGAGCTGGGTCTTCCCCTGTTTCGCGCGAGGACCCTGCGTGACCTGATGCTGGTGTACGAGGCGCTGGGACACCGCGCGATGGCCGAGACGGTCAGGGCCGAGGCGGTCGAGATCTTCCGCGTGTACGGTACGCGCGAGCACGGGGAGCTCTCTCTGTAGAGGGCGCTACAAGATTCTTACAGCGAGGTTGAAGCGCTCGCTCGCACTCTTTCGGTGTCAGAACGACCTGTCCCGAAATGAGGCATCCGATGAGTGCTCTCCCCTCGCGTCCCACCCGTGGCGCCCTCCGGCTCGCCGGCCTGACCGCCGTGGCGGTGGCCTGCAGCCTGCTGATCACGCCCGCCGCCATGGCGGGTCCCACCCCCGGGCCCAGTGCGATGGCCAGTGACGTCAACGCGGCGCGAGCCCTCGCCCCGTGCGACCCGGACGGCACGAACTCCTCCGATTCCGCTCTCGCGACCCAGCTCAACGGCACGCTCAAGGCCAAGATGCGGGGCTACATGTCGGCGTACCGCGTCTCCTGCGCCCGGATGGTCGTCGAGGCCGTGCGCGCCAGGGGCCTGAACACCAGGGCCGCCGTCATCGCCGTCACCACGACGATCGTCGAGTCGAGCATCGACAACATCGCCGAGGAACTCGACCATGACAGCCTCGGGCTGTTCCAGCAGCGGGCCTCGTGGGGAACGGTGTCCCAGCGGCTGAACCCGACCTGGGCGACCAACGCCTTCCTCAACAAGATGATCTCGAAGTACCCGGACGAGAAGTGGCTGACCGCGCCGATCGGCGAGATCTGCCAGGCCGTGCAGGTGTCGGCGTATCCGGACCGCTACCAGCCGCAGGCCGGCGACGCCAAGATCATCGTCGACGCCATCGTGGCGGCCTCGGCCCCGCCGCCCCCGCCGGACTACGGGGTGCTGGACTTCACGCTGTCCGATGATCTGGCGTCCAGGACGAACACCCGTCCGGTGATCAGGTACGGCAACAGTCCGATGGTGCCGATCGTGGGTGACTGGGACGGTGACGGCACCGAGACCCCGAGTGCCTATGACCCGACGACCGCGACGTTCCATCTGTCCAACAGCCCTTCCAACGGGCAGTCGCAGTACAACATCAAGTACGGCAACCGGTATTCGGTGCCGATCGTTGGTGACTGGGACGGCGACGGCAAGGACAACATCGGGGTGCGGATGGGCTACAGCTTCTATCTGCGTACCACGCCGATCACCAGCGGCACCGAGACCACCACCAGCTTCGGGTTCGGCAACACCTCCTGGGTTCCGGTGGTGGGCGACTGGGACGGTGACGGCATCGACAGCCCCAACGCCTATGACCCGGCGACCGGCATCTTCTACCTGAACAACACCCCTGCCAACGGTCAGGCGCAGTACACCTTCAAGTACGGCAACGACTACAGCGTCCCGCTGGCCGGTGACTGGGACGGCGACGGCAAGGACAACGTCGGGGTGCGGATGGGCTACACCTTCTACCTGCGCACCAGCCCGGTGACCAGCGGCACCGAGACCACCATGAACGTCCCCTACGGCAACACCGCCGACCTGGCCGTCATCGGAGACTGGAACGGCGACGGCAAGGACACCCAGGGCATCGTCCGCTGACCCCCCACCCACCAGCACCGACCCCCCACGCCCCTGCGGCGCCGTGACCCCCCCCACGGCGCCACAGGGGCTTCGCCGTTGACGGGCGGCGTCGCGCAGCACTCCTCGTACCGGCGGGCCGACACCTGTAACCGGCCGCCGGGAGAGCTATAGCGCAGTTACAGGAAGGTTGCAGCGCCCGGCCGGATCCTTGTGGCACGGAGATCGGCAAGGATTCACCGGAAAGGAACTCCCATGAGTGCGACCACCCCCCGCGTCAGGGCCGCAAAGACCCGCTCGCTCTTCTTCCGCCGCCTCGGTGGCGGGCTCGCCACGACCGCCCTCCTCGGAGCAGGAGTGATCGCGACCACGGCCACCCCGGCCGCCGCGGTGTCCCGCAGCTCCATCGTTTCCGTCGCGCAGGGCCAGCTCGGCAACTCGTCGCGCAACCACGAACAGCCGATGGGGAGCGGTTGCAACTACTACACGGGATACTTCCGCTCCTGGAAGCCCTCCTCCGGGTGCCCGTCCACCGACGGGGTCCAGTGGCGCGACAGCGACTGGTGCGCCGACTTCTCCAAGTACGTGTGGAAGAACGCCGGCGTGAAGAACGCCAACATCGCCGAGGGCGACGGCGGTGTGCTGACAGGGTGGGCGGCCTCGTTCAGGAACTACGGGACGAAGTACGGAACGTGGCACACCAGATCGAGCGGCTACACACCGCAGCCCGGTGACGCCGTCGTCTTCGACTGGGACGGAGACGGCGAGATCGACCACGTCGGAATCGTGAAGTCGGCGACCTCGGGCACCGTCTACACCATCGAGGGCAACAGCGGCGACCGCATCAAGGAGAACAGCTACTCGCGGAGCAACGGCGACATCGTCGGGTACTCCGCTCCGCTCGGCATCGACGACACCCCCGACCCCGACCCCGAACCCATCGACTACGGGGTGCTGGACTTCACGCTGTCCGATGATCTGGCGTCCAGGACGAACACCCGTCCGGTGATCAGGTACGGCAACAGTCCGATGGTGCCGATCGTGGGTGACTGGGACGGTGACGGCACCGAGACCCCGAGTGCCTATGACCCGACGACCGCGACGTTCCATCTGTCCAACAGCCCTTCCAACGGGCAGTCGCAGTACAACATCAAGTACGGCAACCGGTATTCGGTGCCGATCGTTGGTGACTGGGACGGCGACGGCAAGGACAACATCGGGGTGCGGATGGGCTACAGCTTCTATCTGCGTACCACGCCGATCACCAGCGGCACCGAGACCACCACCAGCTTCGGGTTCGGCAACACCTCCTGGGTTCCGGTGGTGGGCGACTGGGACGGTGACGGCATCGACAGCCCCAACGCCTATGACCCGGCGACCGGCATCTTCTACCTGAACAACACCCCTGCCAACGGTCAGGCGCAGTACACCTTCAAGTACGGCAACGACTACAGCGTCCCGCTGGCCGGTGACTGGGACGGCGACGGCAAGGACAACGTCGGGGTGCGGATGGGCTACACCTTCTACCTGCGCACCAGCCCGGTGACCAGCGGCACCGAGACCACCATGAACGTCCCCTACGGCAACACCGCCGACCTGGCCGTCATCGGAGACTGGAACGGCGACGGCAAGGACACCCAGGGCATCGTCCGCTGACCCCCCACCCACCAGCACCGACCCCCCACGCCCCTGTGGCGCCGTGACCCCCCACGGCGCCACAGGGGCTTCGCCGTCTCCGGAGAGGGATGAGCCGAGGCGGCCGCCACCGGGCCGTCGATGCCGGCGGCGTCCGCGCGGGCGGCGGACGGAGGAGGGGGGAGGGGGAGGATGCGGGAAGGGGAGGCGTCCGGGGAGATCGGTCAGAAGAGAAGTTCCCGGACGGAGTCGACGGTGTCGGCCTCCTCGGCCCGCTTGTCGGGGCGATAGCGCAGCACCCGGGCGAACCGCAGCGCCATGCCGCCCGGGTATCGCGGGGACCGCTGGACCCCGTCGAAGGCGACCTCGACCACCATCTCGGGCCGCACCTTGACCACCAGCTCGTCGCTCGGGCCCTCGGCCAGGGCCAGGAAGCGCTCGGTCTGCCAGGCCAGCAGTTCGTCGGTCAGGCCCTTGAAGGTCTTGCCCAGCATGACGAAGTCGCCCGAGCCGGGGTCCCTGGCGCCGAGGTGCAGGTTGGAGAGCTTGCCCTGGCGCCGCCCGTGCCCCCATTCGACGGCGAGCACGACCAGGTCGAGGGTGTGGCGGGGCTTGACCTTCACCCAGCCCGCCCCGCGCCGCCCGGCCGCGTACGGCGTGCTGGGAGACTTGGCGACGACACCCTCATGCCCCCGCCGGACGACCTCCATGAAGAACGCGATGCCCTCTTCGGGGTCGGCGGTGACCAGGCGCGGGGTGATCAGCTCGGCCGGAACCGACCTCGCGAGCGCCTCGTGCCGCTCGCTGTCGGGCAGGTCCAGCAGGTCCACGCCGCCCACGCGGAGCGTGTCGAAGAAGAACACGCTCAGCGGCGTGGTCTCGCGCAGGCGGGCCGTGTCGATCCTGCTGGAGACCCGGGACGCGGTCACCTGGAACGGCTCGGGCCGCCCGTCGGGACGCAGGGCGATCACCTCGCCGTCCAGCACGATGTCGTCGACGGGCAGCGCGAGCACGGCCTCCACCAGCTCGGGGACCTGGGCGGAGATCTCGTCGAGCGTTCGGGTGAACACCCTGACGTCCGAGCCGGAACGGTGCGCCTGCACCCGGATGCCGTCGAGTTTCCATTCGAGGGCGGCCAGGCCGCCGAGCTTCTCGAGGGCGGCGGGCACGTTGGGCGCGCTCTGCGCGAGCATCGGGGACACCGGACGGCCGACCTCCAGGTGGAAGGCGCGCAATGCCTCGACGCCGCCGGTGAGCGCGGCGGCCCCCACGGCCGGCAGCCACCCCCGGAGCGTGAGGGCGCGCCGCACCTCGGCCGCGGGCGTGCCCGACGCCTTGGCGACGGCCTCGACCATGACTCCGTTCAAGGCGCCCTGCCGCAGCTCGCCGCCCAGCAGGCGCAGCAGGAAGGACTGCTCCTGACGGGTCACCGAGCGGAACAGCTCGCCGACCAGTCGCTTGCGTGCCGCCTGCGAGCCCGGCCCGGTCTGGGCCTTGATCCGGCTGAGCAGGCCGTCGATCTCGCTCAGGCTGGCGCTGGCGATCTGGCGGGGTTCGGGCAGGTCCTGCAGGGTGCGCCAGCCCACGCCGATCTGCCGTTGGGGCAGCTCACCGGACAGGTACGCGATGGCGATCTCGGCCTCCGCCGGCTGCACCCTGCTCAGCAGTTCGGCGAGATGTCCGATCTTGGCGAGGCGGGCCGAGTCCGCCGCAACGGCAGCCGAGGTGCGCGCGAGGTCGATGAGCAACACATGTCTCATCGTGCCAGTTGACGACGGGCCCCGCTGCCCCAGGCGGCGGCCGTCCGCCGTCATGGGCGAACTGAGCGCCTCAACGCCGATGCCGGCGGAGGCCGCCCGGCCTCATCACCAGCTACCGGAGCCGCTGAGGGCGTCCGGAGGGCCCGCGGGGGCCCGCGGGGTGCCCGGCATGATGCTCGCGGCCCACGCTCGTCGTGGCGCCGCCCGCCCATGCCGGGCCTCGCGTCCGGTCAGCTGACGCCGAGCAGGTCGACGACGAAGATCAGTGTCTCGCCCGGCTTGATGGCGTTGCCCGCGCCGCGGTTGCCGTAGCCCAGGTGCGGCGGGACGACCAGCTTGCGGCGGCCGCCGACGCGCATGCCGGCCACACCCTGGTCCCATCCGGCGATGACGTGGCCGGCGCCGAGCGGGAACTTGAAGGAGTCGCCGCGGTTCCACGACGCGTCGAACTCCTCGCCGGTGGAGAACGCGACGCCGACATAGTGCACGGTCACCGTGTGCCCCGGCTTGGCCTCCTCACCGTCGCCCACGGTGATGTCTACGATCTCGAGATCCGCCGGCGCGTCGCCCTCCGGAAAGTCGATCTCGGGCTTCTCGAGTGCCACGTGTTCTCCTCGCTTAGGTTGCGCCCCGCCTGTCCGCACGGGCGCCTGGACCGATCGCCGGCCGCCGTCCGGCCGACCGCACGACTCTACGGGGTTCCAGGAGCCGGCGAACGGCGAGGGCGCATCCCTTGGCGCTTCCCGTACGCGAACCCGCCGCGCCCTGTCACCCGGCCGGGGAAGGCGACCCGGCGTTCACGAGTCCTTGGCCGTCCTCACGGCGGCGGGCTGGGCGGACATGGCGCGCTCGGCGGTCTCGGCACGCTCGGGCTCGGGCTCGGATTCGGCGGGCTCGGTCACGGAGGATTCGCTCCCAGGAGCCGCCGCGGTGCCCACGGGGCCGGAAGCGGGCCTGGGAGCGACGGGTGCGGGCTCGGGGGTGAGAGGAGCGGGCTCGGAGTCCGCGGCGGGCTTCAGCGGCACGGAGGACAGCGGGATGGCGATGGTGGCCTCCTCCATCGCCTCCGCGCGGCTGGTGGCCGGCCGCACGATGGCCGACTCCCTGGTTCCCGTCCGGGTGGGATCCGCGCGCGTCACGTCGGCCGAGGACGGGTCCGCCTGGCCGGGGTCGGCGTGGGCGGGGTCGGGAAGGCCGTCGGCGTGCTCGGCGTCGAGCTGGGGAACGGGTTCGGGGCGCGGAGCCGAGGGCCCGGTGGGCCCGGCGCCCTGAACGGGCGGCGCCTCCGCGCCGGCGGGAACGTCCGCGCCCGGGGCCGAGGGGATGCCGGAGGCCGGCGGGAACGGCTCCGGAAGCGGCGTGACCGAGGTCGCCTCGGGATCGGTCGTGCCGGGGCGAGGCGTGTCGTAGGCGGGAAGGGGACCGCTGGACGGCGGGCGCGCGACCACGACGGTGTCCGCCGGCTTGGTCCCGCCCTCGAGCACGGCCATGGCCTCCTCCAGCGCGGCGGCGGGCACGAGGACGTCGTACCGGCCGGCCACGATGGCGCTGCGCGAGGTGAAGTCGCGGGTGCCGCCCTTGAACGCGTGGCTCGCGAACCCGAACGCGGCGCCCATCACGCCGCCCCACAAGATCGCCCACACCACCAGGGCGAAGAACGAGCCGGTCGTCGTCGTGAACAGTCCGAGGAACAGGCCCACGACCAGACCGAACACCGCGCCGCTCATGGCGCCCGAGAGGGCGGCGCGAGGGTTGGTCAGCCGGCCGGTGACCAGCTCTTCCAGGCGCAGGTCGTTGCCGACGATGGCCACGTTGTGAACGGGATATCCCGAATCGGAAAGGGTGTCGACGGCGCGTTGCGCCGCGGGATAGTTGTCGTAGCTGACCAGGAGCCGCCGGTCGACGGCGGACGGCGCGGGCAGCTCAGGTGACGAACCGATCATGAGATCTCGCCTCTGCGCTAGGGGGTACCTGCCGCTCCGGACTACCCGGCGAAAAGGACTTATCACTCTCGGCGTCACCTCCAGTCCCCGTGGCCGGGGACGGGAGGCCGCTCGACGGGACGGCACGGGTGGGGGACGTCACCAGCTCTGGTGGAGGGGCTTGCCTTCGGAGTAGCCGGAGGAGCTCTGGACGCCGACGACGGCCCGCTCGTGGAACTCCTCCAGGGTCGTGGCGCCGGCGTAGGTGAGGGAGGAGCGCAGGCCGGCGACGATGGCGTCGATCTGGTCCTCGACGCTCGGCCTGACCGGGTCGAGGTACATGCGGGAGGTGGAGATGCCCTCCTCGAACACGGCCTTGCGGGCGCGGTCGAAGGGGGTGTCGTCGGCGGTGCGCAGCCGTACGGCGCGAGCGGACGCCATGCCGAAGTTCTCCTTGTACCGGCGTCCGTCGGCATCGGTGCGCGCGTCGCCCGGCGACTCGTACGTGCCCGCGAACCACGAGCCGATCATGACGTTGGACGCGCCCGCCGCGAGGGCGAGGGCCACGTCGCGCGGGTGGCGCACGCCGCCGTCGGCCCACACGTGCCTGCCCAGCGCGCGGGCCTCGGCCGCGCACTCGACGACGGCGGAGAACTGCGGCCGGCCGACGCCGGTCATCATCCTCGTCGTGCACATGGCGCCCGGCCCGACGCCCACCTTGACGATGTCGGCGCCCGCCCGCACCAGGTCGCGCACGCCCGCCGCGGTGACGACGTTGCCGGCGGCCAGTGGGACCGGAGGGTCCAGAGCGCGCACGGTCGCCAGCGCGGAGAGCATCTTCTCCTGGTGGCCGTGCGCGGTGTCGACGACGAGGCAGTCGACGCCCGCGTCCAGCAGTTCCTTCGCCTTGGCCGCGACGTCGCCGTTGATGCCGACGGCGGCCGCGATGCGCAGGCGTCCCCCGGAGTCGACCGCGGGCTCGTAGAGCGTGGCGCGCAGCGCGCCGGTGCGGGTGAGGACGCCGGCCAGCCGGCCCTCGGCGTCCACGACGGGGGCCAGGCGGTGGCGCCCGTTGTGCAGCAGTTCGAAGGCGGCCCGCGGATCGGTGCCGGCCGGGATGGTGAGCGGCGAGCCGGACATCACCTGGGAGAGCTGGGTGAACATGTCGACGCCATGGCAGTCGGCCTCGGTGACGACGCCGATCGGCCGGTTGTCCCAGTCGACGACGATGACCGCGCCGTGCGCCCGTTTGGGCAGCAGGTTGAGCGCCTCGCCGACGGTCTCGTGCGGGGTGAGGGTGATGGGGGTGTCGTGGACCAGGTCGCGCTTCTTGACCCAGTCGATCACGTCGGCGACGACGTCGATGGGGATGTCCTGCGGGATGACGGTGATGCCGCCCCGCCGGGCGATGGTCTCGGCCATGCGCCGGCCGGCCACCGCTGTCATGTTCGCCACCACGATGGGGATCGTGGTGCCGGTGCCGTCGCGGGTCGAAAGATCCACGGCGAGCCGGGAGCCGACGGCCGAGCGTGACGGGACCATGAAGACGTCGCTGTAGGTCAGGTCGTAGATCGGCGCCTGATCGTTGAGGAATCGCACGTTGGTCCAGCCTATGCGATTCATGGTAAACAATGGGACTTCCCAGGTCAGTCGGGTGCTAGGTGCGACATGATCTGATCGGGCACCTCCGCCGATTCCACTGTGCGCGATGATCGAGACGGTCGTCGGCCGGTCCGGCTACATTGACCGCGCGATCGGGCAGGGCAGGCGGAGGGCCATCGAGTGGGGAGGCGCTATGATCATCGTTGAGCGGCCGGAGGTGCTGGTCGTCGGGTACGCCGTGCGCACGAGCAACGCGGCGGAGGCCGATCCGATGCGGGCGCAGCTCCCGGCCCTGTGGGCGCGGGCCGGAGCCCCCGGCGCGTTCGCCCACGTTCCCGGGCGCATCGACGAGAACATCTACGCGGTGATGATCGACTACGAGAGCGATCACAAGGGCGCCTGCACCCAGGTCGTCGGCGTGGCCGTGCGCACGGCCGCCGGGCTCCCCGAGGGGATGGTGGCGGTCCGCGTGCCGGGGGTCCAGGCGCTGAAGGTCGAGGCGCACGGCCCGATGCCGCAGTCGCTGATCGAGGCGTGGCGGCAGGTGTGGCGGCACACCGAGGGCGGAGGGGTCCCGCCGCGGGCGTTCACGACCGACCTTGAGGTCCATCACCGGGCCGGGGTCGACCTCTACCTGGCGGTCCTGCCCGGGCACACCCCCGTCCCCGCCGGCCACGATCGCGACCGCGCCCAGGCGTGACCGTGCGCACCCCGGCGCCGCTCCAGGTTGCCGCAAGGGGTGTCAGGCCAGCACTCCGGCCTCGCGCAAGGCCTTGGCGTACTCGTCGGGCAGGCCCCAGGCCGACAGGTCGTGCAGGCGGGTCGCCTGGGCGAGGCCGCCGCGTCCGCTGCCGAGCAGCCGGGGCGCGGGCACCGGCTGGGTGATCCCGCCGACCTCGACGAACGCGCCGCGGGCGACGTTGTGCGGGTGCCGGGCCGCCTCGCCCATGTCCAGGACGGGGGAGACGCACGCGTCCGAGCCCTCGAAGACGGCCTCCCATTCCGCGCGCGTCCTGGACTTGAACGCGGCGGTGAGCCGCTCGCGGATCTCCGGCCAGTTGGCGCGGTCGTCACGGCCGGGCAGGCCGGTGAGGCCCATCCGGGTGACCATCTCCTCCCAGAAGGCCGGTTCGAGCGATCCGACCGCGACGTGGCGGCCGTCGGCGGTCTCGTAGGTGTCGTACATCGGGGCGCCGGTGTCGAGCAGGTTGGTGCCGCGCGGGCCCCAGAAGCCGCTCTGGGCGAAGTGGTAGAACATCGCGAACAGAGTGGCGGCCCCGTCGACCATCGCGGCGTCGATGACCTTGCCGCGGCCGGTGCGCTCGCGTTCGAACAGGGCGAGCACCACCCCGTAGGCCAGCATGAGCCCGCCGCCGGCGAAGTCGCCGAGGATGTTGATCGGGGGCGTGGGCTTGCCGCCCTCGCGGCCGAGCAGCGACAGCGCGCCGGCGACGGCGATGTAGTCGATGTCGTGCCCGGCGGTCGCCGCGAGCGGGCCGTCCTGTCCCCAGCCGGTCATGCGGCCGTAGACGAGCCGCTCGTTGACGGCGTGCAGGTCGGCGGGGCCGATGCCGAGGCGCTCGGCGACGCCGGGACGGAAGACGTCGATGACCACGTCGGCGGTCGCGGCCAGCCGTTTGAACGCGGCGACGCCGTCGGGCGACTTCAGGTCCAGGCCGATGGTGCGCTTGCCGCGGTCCATGACGTCCGGGCGGGGGCGGTCGCCGTTCGCGGTGACGGCTCCGACGCGGTCGACCCTGAGCACCTCGGCGCCGTGGTCGGCCAGCATCATGCCGGCGAAGGGGCCGGGCGCGAGGCCGGCGAGCTCCAGCACCCGCACCCCGGCCAGCGGCCCGGCGGGCGCGTCGTCCGTGCTCGCGGAGGGCGCGCCGTTCGTGCTCGTGGTGGGTGGGGCCGCGAGGTCGCCGTCGCCCCGCGGGGTGTGGTCCGCGGGGTCCTGGCCGCCGTTCCGACTCATCGCTGTTCTCCTCGGGTGCGAAGCCGACGATAGACCGCATCGCGATAGCAAGCAAACGCTTGGTGGAAACGGGCCAGGCGACCCCGCCTCTCACCTGGGAACATGACGCTAACCCCTGCGCCACAGCCTTTTGAAGGGGGGTCGCGAGTTTGCGCGGGTTTAACGTGTCTACTCTGGTCGATGGTCAAGACAGGAGATAGCGTCGTAGCGTCGATCTCCACGCTTAGTTATAGGGGGTGGTGGCATGCCAGATCGCACGGTGAGGACGACCGCCCAGATGACAGCCCATCAAAGGGCTGTGGAGCAGATCAGGGAGTCCTACACCGCCCTCCCCGAGGGAGCCTCCCCGCGGCTGTCGAAGCCGACCACGAACCTGTTCCGGTTCCGCGAGGCCGGCAAGTCGGCGAAACTCTCCGCGCGCGACCTGGACAAGGTGATCCAGGTGGATCCGGAGACCAGGACCGCCGAGGTCCAGGGCATGACGACCTACGAGAACCTCGTGGACGCCACGCTGCCGGCCGGCCTCATGCCGTACGTGGTCCCGCAGCTCAAGACGATCACGCTGGGCGGCGCGGTCACCGGGCTCGGCATCGAGTCCTCCAGCTTCCGGCAGGGGCTCCCGCACGAGTCGGTCGAGGAGATGGAGATCCTGACCGGCGACGGCCGCGTCATCGTGGCCAGGGACGACAACGAGCACCGCGATCTGTTCAGGTCGTTCCCCAACTCCTACGGCACGCTCGGCTACGCGCTGCGGCTGCGCATCAAGCTCGTGCCCGTCAAGCCTTACGTCCGCCTCACGCACATCCCCTTCTCCGACGCCGGCAAGTGCATGCTCGCCATGCAGGAGATCTGCGACAGCGGCCACTACGAGGGCGAGAAGGTCGACTTCGTCGACGGCACGTTCTTCGAGCCCGGCGAGATGTACGTCACCGTCGGCCAGTTCGCCGACCGGGCGCCCTACGCATCCGACTACACCGGGATGCGCATCTACTACCAGTCGATCCGCACCCGCACCCGCGACTGGCTGACCGTCCGCGACTATCTGTGGCGCTGGGACACCGACTGGTTCTGGTGCTCGCGCGCCTTCGGCGTGCAGCAGCCGCTGGTGCGCTCGCTGATGCCCCGGCGCTGGCTGCGCTCGGACGTCTACCGCAAGCTGGTCGGTCTCGACCAGAGGTACGGCGTGACCGCGCGCGTCGACCGGTGGCGCGGCAACCCGGTGCAGGAGTCGGTCATCCAGGACGTGGAGATCCCGATCGAGAAAGGCGCCGACTTCCTCGAGTTCTTCCACGACAAGGTGGGCATGACGCCCGTGTGGATGTGCCCGCTGAAGGCCACGGGCCAGTGGCCGCTCTACCCGCTGGAGCCGGGAAAGCTCTATGTGAACTTCGGGTTCTGGGGCATGGTCGCCCTGCCGCGCGGACAGTTCGACGGCCATCACAACAGGCTGATCGAGAACTCCGTGCACGAGCTGGGCGGCCACAAGTCCCTGTACTCGACATCGTTCTACCCCCGTGAGGAGTTCTGGCGTCTTTACAACGGAGACGCCTACTGGCCGGTCAAACGCGCCTATGATCCGGGCGCCCGGCTGCTCGACCTCTATGAGAAATGCGTACGGGGGCGTTGAGGAGGTTGGTCGCATGACACTCGCCCAGATCTTCGAGAAGATCGTCGGGCCGGCGGCGAACGTGGAGTTCGCCGCCTACGACGGCAGCAAGGCCGGGCCGTCGGGAGCTTCTGTCCGCATCGAGGTGAAGTCACCCATAGCGGTGGCCTACCTGGCGCAGTCCCCAGGGGAGATGGGGCTCGCCAGGGCGTACATCGCCGGCCACATCGACGTGCAGGGCGACATGTACACCCTCCTGTCGGAGATGGCGCAGATCACTCTCGACGACATGCCGATGAGGGAGAAGCTCTCCGTAGCGCGGTCGCTGGGCGTCAAGCCGCTGCTCATGCGGGTGCCGCTGCCGCCGCAGGAGGTGCGCCGCAGCGCCATGGCGAGGCTCGGCAGCCGCCACGCCAAGCAGCGCGACGCCGAGGCCATCCATCATCACTACGACGTCTCCAACCGGTTCTACGAGTGGGTGCTCGGCCCCTCGATGGCCTACACCTGCGCGGTCTTCCCCGAGGAAGGCTCCACGCTGGAGGAGGCGCAGTTCGCCAAGTTCGACCTGGTCGCCAAGAAGCTCGACCTCAAGCCGGGCATGCGCCTGCTCGACGTCGGCTGCGGCTGGGGCGGCATGGTCATGCACGCGGCCAAGCACTACGGGGTCAAGGGCCTCGGGGTGACGCTGTCGCGCCAGCAGGCCGAGTGGGCGCAGAAGGCCATCGCCGAGGCGGGGTTGTCCGAGCTCGCCGAGGTGCGCCACCTCGACTACCGCGACGTCACCGAGACCGGCTTCGACGCGGTCAGCTCGATCGGCCTGACCGAGCACATCGGCAAAGACCAGCTGCCGGGCTACTTCGGGTTCCTGTACGGAAAGCTCAAGGCGGGCGGCCGGCTGCTCAACCACTGCATCACCCGGCCCACCGGCAAAGAGCGCACCATCAACAAGGGCGGCTTCATCAACCGGTACGTCTTCCCCGACGGTGAGCTCGAGTCCGTCGGCCATCTCGTCCGCGAGATGGAGGACACCGGCTTCGAGATCCGGCACGAGGAGAACCTCCGCGAGCACTACGCCAAGACCCTCGAGAAGTGGTGCGCGAACCTCGACGCCCACTGGGACGAGGCGGTCGAGGAGGTCGGCCAGGGCACGGCCCGGGTGTGGCGGCTGTACATGGCCGGCTGCATCGTCGGATTCGAGCGCAACAAGGTGCAGCTGCACCAGGTGCTCGGGGTGAAGCTCGGCAGCAAGGGCGAGGCCGGCGTCTCGCTGAGGCCCTCGCTCGACTGGCCCTGATCTCCCTGCGGCGCCATCGCGTGACGGCGGCCCGCCCGGTCTCCCGCAAGGAGGCCGGGCGGGCCGCCGCCTTCTCCGGCTCACGCGCGGCGTCCGACGCGGACTCGCGCGCGGCGCCCGGACGGGCCGCCGTGGCTCAGCCTCGCGCGTGGTGTTCGGCGGCGACGAGGGCGGCGGCGAGCTGGACGGCGACCAGCTTGCGGATCGCGATCGGGCGTCCGCCGGACTCCGCCTCGGCCTCCTCGCACCAGACGTCGAACAGCTCGCGCAGCCGCTCCCGCCGCGCCCGGATGGCCGGGGTGAGGTTGCCCGCCGCGGCTTCGGCGTCCAGCATGCGGCGGAAGGTGCCGCAGAGGCGCAACCGGCGCATGTGCAGGGTCTGCCGGTTGCCGAACTGCTCGGCGACGGTCGCCGGCCGGTCGACGTCCGGCAGGTCCTCCCAGACGTCGGCGAACCTGCGGTAGGCGTCGAGCATGTCCTCTGTCGAGCGGCGGAACGGCGACCGGACGGTGAGGTCGGCGCGCACCGCCGCCATGACCGACCCGAGTGTGTCGATCACCTCCCGCTGCGCGGCCAGCCCGGCCTTGACGACGTCGCCGTAGGAGGCGGCCGTCGGGGTGAGGTCGCAGACGCGGTCGTCGGCCCAGTACGGCAGCTCGGTGATCAGGTGCAGCGCGCCGAACCTGGCCGCGTAGTCGGCGCTGCCGCCTCCGAAGCCGAAGGTCCGGGCCTGCTGGGGCCCGCCGGGGGTGAGGTAGACGGCCGGGGCGATCGTGACGGCTCCGGGCAGTTCGGGGTCGCCGTGGTGCAGCGGAATGCCCGCAAGGCGGGGGAGCTCGGTGAGCCGCGCCGCGAGGGCGCGGTCGCGGCGGTTGAGGTAGAAGTAGGCGCCGCTGTACTCGCCGTTGTGCAGGGAGTAGACCAAGGCCGGCCGCAGCTCGTCCATGAGCCGCATCAGCGCCTCGGTCTCCGGCAGGCTGCGGTCGAAGACGTAGCCGTCGCCGGAGATCGGGAACGTCCACTCCACCTGGTCGCGCCAGGCGGGCCGGTAGAAGTGCCTGGCGTAGTGGCGCCGGTCGCCGGGGCGCGCGTACCAGCCCTCGTTGAGGCGGGCGCCGTCGGGATCGACGCACGGGATCAGGTGCCAGCGGTAGCCGAGTCCCTCGCGCAGGGCCGCGTCCTCGCAGAGCAGGCGGGTCAGCCGGCTCACGGTGAGCGAGCCGATCGGCTCGTTGGGATGCGGCCCGCCGATGATCAGCGCGTCGCGGCTCCCGGCGCCCACGGTGAGCACCCGCAGCGGTTCGCCCAGGCGGGAGGTGCCGATGCGGCGCAGCCGCACGAGACCGGGGTGGCGGGCGGCCGCCTCGTCGAGATCGGCGTGCATCTCGTCAACACCGGGGAACCTGTCCAGCTCGGGGACCCGCCGCATGAGCTCGCGGACGTCCATGGCATCGCCTCCAGTCAAGCTGAGATCTTCCGACCCGCCTACCTTGTTGGTTTGCCCTGATTTGGGGTGGGTTGAATGCTTGGAGCCCTTGCTCTGCGCCGCGTCAATAATCGGTAACGAGCGTGGACGCGGGACGGCCGGCGGGCGTAAGTACGGGGAGAGCCGCTCACGTCCCCATCGGAGGCCCCCCATGCAATATGACTACGTCGTCGTCGGAGCGGGCTCGGCCGGCTGCGTCCTGGCCAACCGGCTCTCGGCCGACCCTTCCGTGCGGGTGGCGCTGCTGGAGGCCGGCGGGGCGGACCGCAAGTTCGAGATCCGCGTGCCCGCCGCCTTCTCCAAGCTCTTCAAGACGCCCTACGACTGGGACTTCTCCACCGCCGAGCAGAAGGAGATGTCCGGTCGCCGGCTGTACTGGCCGCGCGGCAAGACTCTGGGCGGCTCGTCGTCGATCAACGCCCAGATGTGGGTCAGAGGGCACCGGGCCGACTACGACGGCTGGGGCCTGCCCGGGTGGTCCTACGACGAGGTCCTGCCGTACTTCCGGCGCTCGGAACGACGGGTCGGCTCCAACAGGGGTGACGTGTACGGCACCGAGGGCCCGATCTACATCTCCGAGCTGCGCGCCCCCAACGTGACCACCCGGGCGTTCCTGCGCGCCTGCGAACAGATGGGGCTGACCCGGCTGGAGGAGCTCAACGGCGCCTCGAACGAGGGCTTCTCGCCGACGCCGGTCACCCAGGATCGCGGGCGCAGGTGGAGCGCCGCCGACGCCTATCTGCGGCCCGCGATGGGCCGTCCGAACCTGACCGTGCTGACCGCCGCGCAGGTCGACCGCGTCGTGCTGGACGACGAAGGCAGGGCCACGGGCGTCGAGTACGGCGGCCGGCGGGTGACGGCGGCCAAGGAGGTCATCCTGTCGGCGGGGACGATCGGCTCGCCGCACCTGCTCATGCTCTCGGGCATCGGCGACCCCGGCGAGCTGCGGGCCAACGGGGTCGCGCCGCGTCACGAGCTCCCCGGCGTCGGGCGCAACCTCATGGACCACCTGGCCTCGGCGATCATGCTGGAGTGCACCGAGCCGGTCACCCTGGCCGGCGCGGAGTCGGCCGGCAACCTCCTGCGCTACCTGTTCCGGCGCGACGGCCTGCTCACCTCCAACGTCGGCGAGGCGGTGGCCTTCATCCGGACCTCGCCGGAGGAGCCCGCCCCCGACATCGAGCTGCTCTTCGCGCCGGCGCCGTTCACCGACCACGGGCTCACCCCGCCGGCCGGGCACGGCATCACCATCGGCGTCATCCTGCTCCAGCCCGAGAGCCGCGGGCAGATCACCCTCGACGGCCGCGACGTGGTGATCGACCCGCGTTACCTGACCGCGGAGGCCGACGTGCGGCGGCTGGTGGCCGGGCTGAGGAAGGCCAGGGAGGCGTTCGCCACACCGGCGCTCAAGCCCTACGCGGGCGCGCCGATGAAGCCCTACGAGGGCGCGGAGACCGGCGAGGAGCTCGCCCGGTACGTCCACGAGCGCTCCGAGACGCTCTACCACCCGGTGGGCACCTGCAGGATGGGCACGGAGGACGACGCGGTGGTGGACCCCTCGCTGCGCGTCATCGGGGTGCCGGGGCTGCGCGTGGTGGACGCCTCGGTCATGCCGACGCTGAACCGCGGCCACACCCACGCGCCCACCATCATGATCGCCGAGAAGGCGGCGGACCTGATCCTGGGCGGGTGAGGCGGGATGGCCGTCCGGCTGAGAAGAGGGGCGGAGGCGCGCCCGCGGTGACGGCGGTCGGAGCCGCCCTGTGGCCGCCCGCCGCTCGGAGGGCCGGTTTGACGTAAGTGAGCACTTCTCTCAATCATGGAAGTATGAGCGTGGAGACACCCCCCGAGCGCAAGCCCATCACCTCCTGCGAGCAGATCGACCTTTCCGACTGGGATTTCTGGGCGCGGCCCATCGCCGAGCGCGAGCACGCCTTCGAGCTCCTGCGCGAGCGTGACACCCCGGTCTTCTTCGCCGAGCCTGAGCTGTCGTTCGCGCCGCGGGGCGATGGGTACCACGCGATCGTCCGGCACGCGGACATCCTTGCGATCAGCCGCAACCCGGACGTCTTCAGCTCGGGTGAAGGCGGCGCCACCAACATCGTCGACATGCCCGCCGAGTTCGCCGAGTACTTCGGCTCGATGATCAACATGGACGACCCGCGGCACGCCCGGCTGCGGCGCATCGTCTCGCGCGCCTTCACCCCGAAGATGATCCAGAAGTTCGAGGACGACGTGCGGACCGCGGCGGCCGGCATCGTCGACGGGCTGCTGGAGAAGGGGCCGGGGTGCGACTTCGTCACCGAGGTGGCCGCCCGCCTGCCCCTGAAGATCATCTGCGACATGATGGGCATCCCGGAGAAGGACTACGGATACGTCTTCGACCGGTCGAACGTCATCCTCGGCGCGTCCGACCCCGAGTATGTGCCCTCGGGCGACCAGAACCAGATCGTGACCGCCCTGCTCAACGCCGGGCTGGAGCTCCAGCAGCTCGTGCAAGATCTCGCCGCCTACCGCGCGGACAACCCCACGGGGGACCTGACCTCGTCCCTGGTCAACGCCAACGTCGACGGCGAACGGCTCACCATGCAGGAGCTCGGGTCGTTCTTCATCCTGCTCGTCGTCGCGGGCAACGAGACCACCCGCAACGCCATCTCCCAGGGCCTGCTCCTGCTCACCCGCAACCCCGCCGAGAAGGCGCGCTGGCTGACCGACATCGACGGCCACGCGCCCAAGGCGGTCGAGGAGATCGTCCGGCTCGCCTCGCCGGTCAACTACATGCGGCGCAAGGTCACCCGCGACCACGAGCTCAACGGCACCCTGTACAAGAAGGGCGAGAAGACCGTCCTGTACTACTGGTCGGCCAACCGGGACGGCGCCGTCTTCGCCGACCCCTACCGGTTCGACATCACCCGCGACCCGAACCCGCACGTCGGGTTCGGCGGCCCCGGCCCGCACTTCTGCCTGGGCGCCCATCTGGCCCGCCGCGAGATCACCCTGATGTTCCGCGAGCTGCTCGGCCGCGTGCCGCAGATCGAGGCCGGCCGGCCGCAGCGGCTGTTCTCCAGCTTCATCAACGGCGTCAAGCACCTGCCCTGCGACTTCTGAGCGGGCGCGCCCGCCGCCGCCCGCGGACCTCGGGGCGCTCGGCCGCCCCCGCACCGGGCGGCGGCCGGGGCCCGCGGTGCGCGGGGCCTCGTGGGTGACGGCCCGGCGCTTCGCGCGCCCGGTCAGGAGGCGGGGGTCGTCGGCCTGATCGAGGAGAACACCGTGTTGACGTCGGGCAGCAGTTCCTTCTTGCTGTCCGGCACCGACATGTAGACGACCACCGGAAGGTCGCCCCCGGTGCTCACCGCGGCCACCACCAGCGTCGTCTTGGCGTCGCCCGCCATCACCTGGTAGGCCACCAGGCGCGCGGGGTGACCGCCCGCCGAGACCTTCTGCTCCGCCGTCTTGACGACCTTGTTGCCCGCCGGGAAGAACTTGTTGCGCGCGGCGAAGGCCACCGAACTGATCACCGGGGCCAGCTTGTCCGGCTCGGCCGCGGAGTACTTGGAGGCGAGGGCCTCGGGCAGCGGCCCGGTCATGACCTGGGCGAACTGCGGCTTGCCCGCCGAGTCCACGCCCGCGGCCACGTACTGGCGCGTCGTGTAGCCGTAGGTCGACTTGATGTGCTCGGAGCGCGAGTCCAGCCGCCACGGCCCGCCCAGGCGGGCGATGCCGACCCCGGCCGCCTGGTCGGTGAGGACGCCCGTGCGCGGCGAGGCCGTGCCGCGGTACTTGGGCAGCCGGCCGATCGACTGCGGCTTGGCGGTGCCGGTTCCGCCCTTGCCGGAGGACGACGCCTTGGCCGTGCTCTTGGGGGTGGCCTCGCCGGAGGCGGCGGTGGATCCGTCGCCGCCGGAGCCGCTCAGCGGCCCCACCAGGAACGCCCACAGCAGGGCCGCCAGCAGGGCGACGACCACCGAGGCGACCAGCGCGAGCAGCCACACGCGCCTGCCGTTGCCGGCGTCGTCGGCCTCCTCGCCGATCGCCTCGTAGTTGTCACCGAAGACGGTGTTCCACAGCTCCTGCTGACGCTCGGGAGGAGGGGTCTTGGGTCCGCTGATCTGCCCGGCGGTGACGAAGGGCTTGTAGGGGTCCTCGGGGCTGGGCGGCGCCGCGTGACGCCGTGCCGGCTGCTGCTGCTCGGGGGCGGCGGGGGCCGTCACGCGCATGGTGGTCTCGGTGCCCGCCGGGACGTACGCGGCGCCGGCCGCGGGCGCGTGCTGGGGCCCGGTCACCGGGGGAGCGTACGCCGGCGCCGCTTGCTGCGGCCCGGAGGGCGAGGGGGTGTACCCCTGAGGGCCGGTCGGAGACGGCGCGTACTGCCGCTCTCCGGACGGCGAAGGGGCGTACGCCGGAGGCGCGGCCTGCGTGGCCTGCGCGGCCTGCGCGGCCGAATACTGCTGGGGGCCGGTGGGAGAAGGGGTGTACCGCTGGGGCCCGGTGGAGGGGACGTGGTTCTGGGGCCCGGTGGGGGAGGGAGCGTACTGCTGGGGGCCGGTGGGAGAAGGGGTGTACCGCTGGGGCCCGGTGGGCTGGGGGGTGTACTGCTGCGGCCCGGTGGGCTGCGGGGAGAACGGCGGGTCGGCGAGCGGGGGCGGCGGCGGGAACGATGTCTGGGTGGTCGCCTCTCGACCTGACTGGGCGCTGTAGTGCTGCTGCCCGTTCCCGGGCGAGTGGGGGTCGGCGGAGCGGGCGCCGTACGGCGCGGGGTCGAACACCGACGGTGCGGGCGGAGGGGGAGGAGGCGGCATCTCCGGCCACGCTGGGGGTCGCGTGGACCGGCTGGTCTGCTCAGGGGCCATTGCTGGCGAACCTCCCGACATCATGCCCGGATTGGGGGTGCTCGGCATGATCTCATGCGAAGCGGGGGTCTCCGCAGGAGAATCAGAGAAAGCTCCCCGGAACTGCAGGCCCGTCGGGTCGGTCGGAGGATCCTGCATCGGCAGGCCCTCCTCCGCGACATTCGGGCCGCTCGCCGGTTCATAGGAGTTCGCCACGCGAAAAGGGTAAACTAATGGGACATATGAGGTCACAACGGATCTATCACCGTTGGGCGGCCGTTCACCGTTTTCCCGCTGTTACGCAGGGCAGGCGCCCCGAGGCCATGAAGACCGATTGCCCGCTGCGCTACCCTTGAGCCATGCGTGGCAGGACCCTGCTTCTTAGCGGGCCGCGCCGACCGAGCTGATACCGGTCGACGCGGCTGCCCCTCGTGCCCACGAGGGGTTTCTTTATTGGTCAAGCCATCCGCGATGAGTCGAACCCGAGGGACATGGCCGTGAGTGACGAGCAGTACGACCCGCAGGCGCTTCAGACGAAGTGGCAGGCACGGTGGGAGGAGCTGGACCCCTTCCGCGCGAACGAGGACGCCGGCGACGCGCGTCCTCGCAAGTACCTGCTCGACATGTTCCCCTACCCTTCGGGCGACCTGCACATGGGGCACGGCGAGGTCTTCGCCATCGCCGACGTCGTCGCCCGCTACTGGTTCCAGCGCGGCTACAACGTGCTGCACCCCATCGGGTGGGACTCCTTCGGGCTGCCGGCCGAGAACGCCGCGATCAAGCGCAACGCGCACCCCGCCGAGTGGACCTACGCGAACATCGAGACCCAGGCGACCTCGTTCAAGCGATACGCCATCTCCTTCGACTGGTCCCGGCGGCTGCACACCAGCGACCCCGAGTACTACCGCTGGAACCAGTGGCTGTTCAACCGGTTCTTCGAGCGAGGCCTGGCCTACCGCAAGGGCGGCCTGGTCAACTGGTGCCCCAAGGACCAGACGGTGCTGGCGAACGAGCAGGTCGTCGCCGGGCGGTGCGAGCGCTGCGGCACCGACGTGGTCCGCCGCGAGCTGACCCAGTGGTACTTCAAGATCACCGAGTACGCCGACCGGCTGCTGCAGGACATGGACCAGCTGGGCGGCTGGCCCGAGCGCATCCTGACCATGCAGCGCAACTGGATCGGCCGCTCCGAGGGCGCCGACGTCCGGTTCGAGATCGAGGGCCGCGGCGAGCCGGTCACCGTCTACACCACCCGTCCCGACACCCTGTACGGCGCGACGTTCTTCGTGGTCGCCGCCGACGCGCCGCTGGCCGAGGAGCTGTGCGACCCCGAGCGGCTGCCCGAGCTGACGGCCTACCGCTCCCAGGTCGCCAAACTGACCGACATCGAGCGGCTGGCCACCGACAAGGAGAAGACCGGCGTCTTCCTGGGCCGCTACGCCGTCAACCCGGTCAACGGCGAGCGGCTGCCGGTGTGGGCGGCCGACTATGTGCTGTCGGGTTACGGCCACGGCGCGATCATGGCGGTGCCCGCGCACGACCAGCGCGACCTGGACTTCGCGCTGAAGTTCGAGCTGCCCGTGCAGGTGGTCGTGCACACCGGCCTGGCCGACCCCGGCGAGACCGGCGTCGCCACGCCGGGCGAGGGCACGCTCGTCAACTCCGGGCCGCTGGACGGCCTGTCCAAGATCGAGGCGATCTCCCGCATCATCGAGATACTGGAGGAGCGCGGCGCCGGCAAGGCGGCCGTCAACTACCGCCTGCGCGACTGGCTGCTGTCCCGCCAGCGTTTCTGGGGCACGCCGATCCCGATCATCCACTGCCCCGACTGCGGCGAGGTGCCCGTCCCGGACGAGCAGCTGCCGGTCACGCTGCCCGACCTGCGCGGCGAGGCGCTGGCCCCGAAGGGCGTCTCGCCGCTGGCGAGCGCGGCCGACTGGGTCAACGTCGACTGCCCCAAGTGCGGGGGCCGCGCGCTGCGCGACACCGACACGATGGACACCTTCGTCGACTCCTCCTGGTACTACCTGCGCTACTGCTCGCCGCAGTACGAGGAGGGCCCGTTCGACGTCGAGCAGGTCAGGCGCTGGGGTCCGATCGACCAGTACGTCGGCGGCTCCGAGCACGCCGTGCTGCACCTGATGTACTCGCGGTTCTTCACCAAGGTCCTGCACGACATGGGCATGGTCGACTTCACCGAGCCGTTCGTCCGCCTGCTCAACCAGGGCGAGGTGATCAACCAGGGCAAGGGCATGTCCAAGTCGCTGGGCAACGGCGTCGACCTGGGCGAGCAGATCGACAGCTTCGGCGTCGACGCGGTCCGCCTGACGATGCTGTTCGCCGGGCCGCCCGAGGACGACATCGACTGGGCGAACGTCTCGCCGGCCGCCTCGCAGAAGTTCCTGGCCCGGGCGTTCCGCGTCATGGCGGAGGCCGCCTCCGCCTCCGCTCCGGGCACGGACGCCGCCACCGGCGACCTGGAGCTGCGCAAGGTCACCCACCGCACCATCGACGAGGTCACCAGGCTGGTCGAGTCCCACCACTTCAACGTGGCGATCGCCCGCCTGATGGAGCTCACCACGGCGGCGCGCAGGGCCATCGACTCCGGCCCCGGAGCGGCCGACCCGGCCGTGCGGGAGGCCGCCGAGGCGCTCGCCGTCATGCTGTCGCTGGTCACCCCGTACGTGGCCGAGGAGGGCTGGGAGCGGCTGGGCCACGGCCCGACGGTCGTGCGCGGGGGCTGGCCCGTCGCCGACCCGGCACTGCTGGTGCGAGAGTCGGTCACCTGCGTCGTGCAGGTGGCGGGCAAGGTCAGGGACCGCTTGGAGGTCTCCCCGGACATCTCCGGCGCCGCGCTGGAGGAACTGGCGCTGGCCTCCGAGAAGGTGCGGACCTACCTGGACGGCGCGCCGCGCAAGGTCGTCGTGCGGGCGCCCAAGCTGGTCAACATCGTCCCCTGAGCCGCCTCGGCCCGGTCGTGTCAGGCGCGTGCGCGCCTGACACGACGGCGTGGCGCGCCCGCGGCGGTGACGAGACGCGCGGAGCGGGCATGCGAAACGCCTGAGCGCTCACCGGTGAGGTGGGCGCCCAGGCGCGGAGCGAGGCGGTGTGGCCGACGGACGGCGGCGCGGTCAGAGCTTGCGCAGGACCGCGACGACCTTGCCCAGAACGGTCGCCTCGTCGCCGGGGATCGGGTCGTAGTTGGTGTTGTGCGGAACCAGCCAGACGTGGCCGTCCTTGCGCTTGAAGGTCTTCACGGTGGCCTCGCCGTCGATCATGGCGGCGACGATGTCGCCGTTGTCGGCCACCGGCTGCTGGCGCACGACCACCCAGTCGCCGTCGGCGATCGCGGCGTCGATCATCGAGTCGCCGGCGACCTGGAGCAGGAACAGCGTGCCCTCGCCCACGAGCTGCTTGGGCAGGGCGAAGACGTCCTCCACGCGCTCTTCGGCCAGGATGGGGCCACCGGCGGCGATGCGGCCGACCAGCGGGACGAACGCGGCCGTCGGGCGGCTCACGAGCTGCTCGTCCTCGCCCGGGGCGACCGGGTCGACCCACAGCGCCGGCTCGCCGGGAAGGCGGACCTCGAGCGCGCGGGGACGGTGCGGATCACGGCGGAGGTAGCCCTTGCGCTGAAGGGCGGTCAACTGGTGCGACACGCTGGAGGTGCTGGTGAGCTGGACGGCCTCGCCGATCTCGCGCATGGAAGGCGGATAGCCGCGCTGCTGGACCGAGTCACGGATCACTTCGAGGATCTTGCGTTGCCGCGGGGTGAGACCAAGGGAGTCACGCCGGCGCACCGCCAGATCGCTGACAACCGTGCCGATCTCTTGCTGCTCGCTCACAATGCCCTCCTCGCCGGACGCCACCGGGACGCCCTCTGACACCGAACCGCCCGGCCGGCTCTGCATCCGTATCGCTCATGTCGCACACAGCGACAATATCCCTGTTCAAGATCGTCATCAAACAGTTGTTCGAGAGTCGCCTATTCGGGGAGCCGTCCGGTGAGCGACATCGTACGGGAGTTCGATCGATACCGTGTTCGACTTCACGATCTTATGCCGAACGAGTGCGGAAAGTCGATCACGCCGGCACGGCGGCGCGGCCGTGACCTGTGGTGCCCGCGTGGCCCAGGGGAGAGGGGGGCGCGACACGCCGGGCCGGGCGCCGTTCGCCCTGTTGGGGGGCGGGTTTGCGCGCGACGGCCGTGCCGACTTGCGTTCATGGTGCGTCACTCCTACGGTTAGACCACAACATCTAGTAGTTACACCGATGTGGTTCACCATAGGTTGTGTTTCCGTCGACGCACCGAGGGCAGCCGCGGCGCGTGCGCGAGCCTATTCGCGTGCGCCGGGGAAGGGCGCTCAAGCGTCTCGTGAATGCGCAAACCTAGGGCGGCTTTTACCGAGGCGGACGTCTCGGGTTCCTGTCATTTCCAGGAGCGGTGCCGGCGTGACCCGCGGGAGCCGAAGAAGCCGGAAAAGGAGGCGACATGCATTGTCCATTCTGTCGTCATCCGGACACGAGGGTCATCGACAGCCGTTCCACCGAGGACGGCGCGGCCATCCGCCGGCGGCGCACCTGCCCTGAGTGCGGGCGCCGGTTCACCACGCAGGAGACGGTGTTGCTGATGGTGAGCAAACGCAGCGGCGTGACCGAGCCCTTCTCGCGCGACAAGGTGATCGCCGGAGTGCGCCGCGCGTGCCAGGGACGCCCGGTCACCGAAGACTCCCTCGCTCAGCTCGGCCAGCGCGTCGAAGAGAGCATCCGGGGCACCGGGTCGGCCGAGATCCCCGCCCACCAGGTCGGGCTGGCGATCCTCGGGCCGCTGCGCGAGCTGGACGAGGTCGCCTATCTGCGCTTCGCCTCGGTCTACCGGGGTTTCGAGACGCTCGCCGACTTCGAAGAGGAGATCCAGCAGCTCAGGTCGGCGCGAGCCGCCAGAGAAGGCTGAGCGCGCCGCCTGCGCGGGCCGCGAGCCCGCCGGCGGCGCCCGATGGCCCTGCGGGGCTTGACAACCAGATGTAGCCCCGGCGCCGGGGGATGCCAGCGGCGTGACGATGTGTTTCCGAGACGAGGGCTCCTTTGGGCCCCGGAAGGGGGAGAGCATGACGGAGACGGTGAGCGGCTCAGTGGGACGCGGGGGCAAGCGGCCCCACAAGGGCCTGAAGATCAAGCGCGTCTACACCACTCCCGGCGTGCACCCGTACGACCAGGTGCGGTGGGAGCGCCGCGACGTCGTCATGACGAACTGGCGGGACGGCTCGATCAACTTCGAGCAGCGTGGCGTCGAGTTCCCCGACTTCTGGTCGGTCAACGCGGCGAACATCGTCACCACGAAGTACTTCCGCGGCGCCGTCGGCACCCCCCAGCGCGAGGCGAGCCTGAAGCAGCTCGTCGACCGGGTCGTCGGGGTCTACACCCGCACCGGCCGCGAGAACGGCTACTTCGCCTCCGACGAGGACGCCGAGATCTTCGACCACGAGCTGAAGCACGCGCTGATCCACCAGGTGTTCAGCTTCAACTCGCCCGTCTGGTTCAACGTCGGCACCGCCTCGCCGCAGCAGGTGAGCGCGTGCTTCATCCTCGCGGTGGACGACCAGATGGAGTCCATCCTCGAGTGGTACAAGGAAGAGGGTGTGATCTTCAAGGGCGGTTCGGGCTCGGGGGTGAACCTCTCCCGCATCCGCTCCAGCAAAGAGCTGCTGTCCAGCGGCGGCACCGCCAGCGGCCCGGTGTCGTTCATGCGCGGCGCCGACGCCTCCGCGGGCACCATCAAGTCGGGCGGCGCGACCCGCCGGGCGGCCAAGATGGTCGTGCTCGACGTCGACCACCCCGACATCGAAGAGTTCATCGAGACCAAGGCGCGCGAAGAGGACAAGATCCGCGCCCTGCGCGACGCCGGTTTCGACATGGACCTCGGCGGCAAGGACATCGTCTCCGTCCAGTACCAGAACGCCAACAACTCGGTCCGGGTCTCCGACGAGTTCATGCGCGCCGTCGAGGCGGGCGACAAATTCGGGCTGCGGGCGCGGCTCAGCGGCGAGGTCATCGAGGAGGTCGACGCCAAGGCGCTGTTCCGCAAGATGGGCAAGGCCGCCTGGGAGTGCGCCGATCCGGGCGTGCAGTACGACGACACCATCAACGACTGGCACACCTGTCCCGAGACCGGCCGCATCACCGCGTCCAACCCCTGCTCGGAGTACGTCCACCTGGACAACTCCTCGTGCAACCTGGCCAGCATCAACCTGCTGAAGTTCCTGCGCGAGGACGACACCTTCGACGTCGACCGGTTCGTCAAGCTGACCGAGCTGATCATCACCGCGATGGACATCTCGATCACCTTCGCCGACTTCCCGACCGAGAAGATCGCCGAGACCACGCGCGCGTACCGCCAGCTCGGCATCGGGTACGCCAACCTGGGCGCGCTGCTGATGGCCACCGGGCACGCCTACGACTCCGAGGGCGGCCGCTCGGTCGCCGCGGCCATCACCAGCCTGATGACCGGCGTGTCCTACCGCCGCAGCGCCGAGCTGGCCGCGATCGTCGGGCCCTACGACGGGTACAAGCGCAACGCCGAGCCGCACAAGAGGGTCATGCGCAAGCACGCCGCCGCCAACGACGGCCTGCGCGCCCTGGACACCCTCGACCGGCCCGTCCTGGCCGAGGCGACCAAGCAGTGGCAGGAGTGCCTGCGCCTGGGCGAGAAGAACGGCTACCGCAACGCGCAGGCCTCGCTGCTCGCGCCGACCGGCACCATCGGCCTGATGATGGACTGCGACACCACCGGCATCGAGCCCGACCTGGCGCTGGTCAAGTTCAAGAAGCTCGTCGGCGGCGGCTCGATGCAGATCGTCAACCAGACCATCCCCCGCGCGCTCAAGCGGCTCGGCTACCAGCCCGAGCAGGCCGAGGCCATCGTCGAGTACATCGCCGAGCACGGCCACGTCATGGACGCCCCCGGCCTCAAGCCCGAGCACTACGAGGTGTTCGACTGCGCCATGGGCGAGCGGGCCATCGCCCCGATGGGCCACGTCCGCATGATGGCCGCCACCCAGCCGTTCCTGTCGGGCGCCATCTCCAAGACCGTCAACCTGCCCGAGTCGGCCACCGTCGAGGACATCGAGCAGGTCTACCTGGAGGGCTGGAAGCTCGGCCTGAAGGCCCTCGCGGTCTACCGGGACAACTGCAAGGTCGGCCAGCCGCTGTCGATCGCCAAGAAGGCCGAGGAGAAGGCCGCCGAGCCGGTCGTGCAGGTCATCGAGGTGCCGAGGCCCAAGCGCCGCCGCCTGCCCAACCAGCGCCCGAGCACGACGACCCGCTTCACGGTCGGGGGCGCCAAGGGCTACATGACGGCCTCGTCCTACCCCGACGACGGCCTCGGCGAGGTCTTCCTGAAGATGTCCAAGCAGGGCTCGACCCTGGCGGGCGTCATGGACGCCTTCTCGGTGGCCATCTCCGTCGGCCTGCAGCACGGCGTGCCGCTGGACACCTTCGTCAGCAAGTTCGTCAACATGCGGTTCGAGCCGGCGGGCATGACCGACGACCCGGACGTGCGCATGGCGGCCTCGGTGGTCGACTACATCTTCCGCCGCCTGGCGCTGGACCACCTGCCCTACGAGGAGCGGGCGGCGCTCGGGGTGTTCTCGGCGGCCGAGCGGGCCGCGCAGCAGCGTGGGGAGGACCCCGCCGCGGTCCAGGAGGTCATCATCGACACGGCGGCGCTGGCCCAGTCGGCGCCGATCGAGGAGGTCCCGGAGACCGCCGCCCGGCCCGCGGGCGGGACGTCCGCGGCTGCCCCGCCCGCGGCCACGACGCGGGTCAACGGCACGGCGGCGCTCGAGAGCCACCAGGGCCGCACGGCCGACGCTCCGCTCTGCCTCACCTGCGGCACCAACATGCGCCCGGCGGGCAGCTGCTACGTCTGCGAAGGCTGCGGCAGCACCAGCGGCTGCAGCTGACCGGCGGTCGCGCCACCAGGGTCCGCCCCCCCGCCGCTGTGCGGGGCGGGCGGACCGGTGGCCGTGAGCGGCCGGCAGAGGGGAGCCCGGCACCGCGCCGGCTCCCCTCTTCGATCTCCGGCGATCTCCGGCGCGCATAAGCCGCCGCTCGTGGGTAGTCGGAGGTCATGTCTGCCACGGTTGCGGTCATCGCTCATCGGAAGAAGACGCTCGGTGCGGGGCTCGACCGGCTCCGCGTGCTGATCAGCGAGCAGGACGTCGGCGAATTGCTCTGGTACGAGGTGCCCAAGAGCAAGAAGGCGCCCAAGCGGGTGCGCAAGGCGCTGAAGCAGGGCGCCGATCTGGTGTTCGTCTGGGGCGGCGACGGCATGGTGCAGCGCTGCGCCGACGTGATGGCCGGGTCGGGGGTGCCGATGGCGATCCTGCCGGCCGGCACGGCCAACCTGTTCGCGGGCGAGATGGACGTTCCCGCCGACCTGGAGGAGGCCGTGCGCATCGGCTTCCACGGCGAGCACAGGAAGCTGGACCTGGGCGTGCTCAACGGGGAGCACTTCGCGGTCATGGCCGGGGCCGGGTTCGAGGCCGAGATGATCGCCGACGCCGACCGGGACGCCAAGGGGCGGCTCGGCCGCCTCGCCTACATCAGCGCGGCCGTGCGGCACGTCGGCGGCCCTCTGGTGCCGATGACCGTCAAGGTCGACGGCACGACGTGGTTCGAGGGCGACGCGAGCTGCCTGCTGCTCGGCAACGTCGGCACGATCACCGGCGGCATCGAGGCGTTCGACGACGCCCGCCCCGACGACGGATGGCTGGAGGTGGGGATCTCCACCGCCAAGGGGCCGATCCAGTGGGCGCGCGTGCTCGGCCGCATGACCGCCGGCCGCTCGGACGAGTCGCCGTTCGTCCGCGTCACCCGGGCGAGGAAGGTCTCCGCGAAGTTCGGCGTCCCGCTGATGTACGAGCTGGACGGCGGCGACCGCGAGAAGACCACCGAGCTCAAGGCCTCCATAGCGCCCGGCGCCCTCACCGTCTGCGTCCCGCCCGTCCGGGAACCCGTCGGGGCAGGGACCGGCGGGGACGATCACGCCGCCGAAGGGTGACCGGAGGGCCGGCCCGTCCGGGCCGGCCCCCACGGTGGTGTCAGACGCGGTGGTGTCGGACGCGGTGGTGTCAGACGCCCGGGACGTCGCGGCGGCGCAGCGCGGCGAGGCCCGCGGCGGCGAGCGCCAGGGCGATGGCCGCGAGCCACAGCAGCGGCGCCGGGCTCATCTCGCCGCCGGGCAGCTTGGGCAGGTGGGTGAAGGGTGAGATGTCCAGCAGCCACTGGTCGAGCCGCAGGGCCGGGCCGACCAGCCCGAACAGCAGGCAGAGCACCAGCGCGCCCCAGCTCACCGCCGCGAAGCGGGGCAGCAGGCCGAACAGCAGCACCGCGACCGCGCCCAGCACCCACACTGCGGGCAGTTGCACCATCGCCCCGGCGAGGATGCGCGGCAGCTCGCGGCCGATGTCCCCGGTGTTCAGGCCGTGGGTCAGCCCCATGGCCAGCCCGGCGACGGCCAGGACCACGGCCGGGCCGAGCAGCGAGAACGCCAGATGGCCCGCCGCCCAGCGCACCTTGCCGATCGCGGTGCTCAGCACCGGCTCCGCCCGCCCGGCGGCCTCCTCCTCGCGCAGCCTGAGCGTCGCCTGGATGGAGTACCCGGCCGCCATCAGCCCGAACAGGCCGAGCGTGCCGGCGAAGTAGCTGTCCACGAGCCCGTTGACGCCGCCGAGCCGCAGGAAGACGTCCCGCAGCTCGCGGTTGTCGCGCACCAGGTCGCCGATGCCGGCGCCGAGGTAGCCCATGATCAGGCCGAGCGCGAGGATCCCCGCGACCCAGCCGGCCAGCAGGGTGCGGTGCAGGCGCCAGGCCAGCGCCAGCGGCGAGCGCAGCCAGGGTCCCGCGGAAGCCGGGCCGAGGCGGGGCGGCAGCAGCCCCGCCCCGATGTCGCGCCGTGCCGACAGCACGACGGAGGCCGCGACGAGCAGCGCGGCCGCGACGGCGGCCAGCGCCAGCGGCCACCAGGTCTCACCGGCGTAGGCGCGCACGCGGTGCGCCCAGCCGATCGGCGACAGCCAGGACGCCCATTCGAGCGCGCGGGCGTCGGACAGGCCGCTGAGGTCGCCGGCGACGCGGAACACGTAGGTCGCGCCGAGGACGCCGATCGCGATGCCGCGCGCGCTGCCGGCGCCGCTGGTCAGCTGCGCGGCCACGGCGGCGACCGCGGCGTACACCCACCCGGCGGCGGCGAATCCCAGCCCGAACGCCCACGACCCGCCGGCGGGCAGGCCCTGCCCGATGACGCCGGCGGCGAGCAGCACGCCGAGGACCAGGTTGGCGAAGAAGACCGTGACGAGGGCCGCCGCCAGGCCGGCGTGCCGCCCCACGACCGTCGAGCCGAGCAGTTCGCGGCGGCCGGCCTCCTCCTCGGTGCGGGTGTGCCGGATCACGGTCAGGATGCTGAACAACCCGATCACGATGGGAAGGAAGCCCGCCCGCCAGGCGACCAGCTCGGCCAGGCTCGAACCGTACAACGGGCCGTAGAGCACGACGAAGGCCCCGTTGTGGCCGCTGGCGCCGGCATACGCCTGGCGTGCCGCGGCCGTGGGGAACAGCTCCTCGAAGGAGGCCACGTACGAGATCGGGATGAGACCCAGGACCAGCACCCAGATCGGCAACAGCCACCGGTCGCGCCGCAGGATGAGGCGCACCAGCTTGCCGGCGCCCGTCAGCTCCTTCACCGGGACACCTTCGCTTCGCTTTCGGCCGCCGGGGTGGAGCGGTCGTAGTGCCGCAGGAACAGCTCCTCCAGCGTCGGGGGCCGGCTGACGAGGGTGCGCACGCCCGCCGCCGCCAGCTCGCGCAGGACGGGGTCCAGAGCGGAGGGCTCGATGTCGAAGCGCACCCGGCCGTTGTCGGCGCGCAGGTCGTGCACGCCGGGCAGGGCGGCCAGCCCGTCCGCCGGCGCGGCCAGCTCGGCCTCGATGGAGGTGCGCGTGAGGTGGCGCAGCTCGTCCAGGGTGCCGGTCTCGACGGCGCGGCCCTCGCGGATGATGGTGAGCCGGTCGCACAGCGCCTCGACCTCGGCGAGGATGTGGCTGGACAGCAGCACGGTGCGGTCGCCGCGGCGCTTCTCCTCGCGGATCGTCTCGCGGAACACCTCCTCCATCAGCGGGTCGAGCCCGGAGGTCGGCTCGTCGAGCAGCAGCAGCTCGACGTCGGAGGCCAGCGCGGCGACCAGGGCGACCTTCTGCCGGTTGCCCTTGGAGTAGGCGCGCCCCTTCTTGCGGGGGTCCAGGTCGAAGCGCTCCAGCAGCTCGGCGCGCCGCCGCTTGTCCAGCCCGCCCCGCATCCGGCCGAGCAGGTCGATGACCTCTCCTCCGGACAGCTGCGGCCACAGGGTGACGTCCCCGGGCACGTAGGCCAGCCTGCGGTGCAGCTCGGTCGCGTCGGTCCACGGGTCGCCGCCGAGCAGCCGTGCCGTGCCCGCGTCCGCGCGCATCATGCCGAGCAGGACGCGGATCGTGGTGCTCTTCCCCGCGCCGTTCGGTCCAAGGAAGCCGTGCACCTCACCGGTTCGGACGACCAGGTCGAGGCCGTCCAGCGCCCGGGTGGGGCCGAACGTCTTGACGAGCCCCGCCGCCGAGATGGCGTCAGTCATCGTGGTGCTCCTCGTGTCGGCCGAGCGTGGGTCCGCGCTCGGCTGGGGTGGCCCGGAGAGGAGTCTTGTCGAGGGCGTCGTTCAGCACGGCGGCCTCCTCCGGGCTGATCAGGGGATGCGAATAGATGTCGAGCATCGCCCGGGAGAGCAGCCGGTCGCCTTCCGGGCTGAAGATGTCCACGCCCATCACGCGTGACACGTGCTCGTAGAGCACCGGGATGGCCAGGGCCATCGCGGTGCCGAGCGTGGCCCGCGTCCTCAGGTCGACCGGCGAGGGGTCGGCGCGCTTGGCGTCGATGTCGGCGAGCCACTCTTCGGTCATCCGGACCATCTCGTCGAACAGGGGCGCGGCGGATCCTTCGGCCAGGGCGCGGGCCATGTAGCGCTGGTAGGGCTTCAACGCGGCGCGGGAGGCCGGCACGTAGCTCAGGTCCGCGTAGGTGGTGTCGGCTTTGACCCGGTCGTTGAACCGGCGGACCAGCTTGACCAGGTGGTCGTCGCACGCCTCGCGCAGCCCCTGCTTGGAGCCGAAGTGGTGACGCACCAGCCCGGAGGACACGCCCGCGGTGGCGGCGATGTCCCGGATGGTCGCCCGCTCGAACCCGTGCTCACCGAAGTGCCGCAGCGCGGCCTCCCTGATGCGGGCCCGTGCGGTCAGGTCTTCAGGATCCGGCCCGGTCGCCGTCACACGGTCTCCTATCTCCTGGTGCAACTTCCTATTCGCTCGGGTATGAGACTACACGCACGTATAGTCGACGTCCATCGGTATCCCGCGCCGATCCCGCGTCGTGGGCTTTCGCGCCTCGTCGGTCTTCCAGCGCCCGCACGACACCGTCCTCGCCAGGCTCCCCGACCCGGACGCGACGGAGTGACAACCTTCGGACGCCGCGCCGCGGCCGAGCCGGGGCGCGGCCGGTGGTCAGGCGCGGTGGACGCGGACGAGGGGGACGACGAGGGCGGTGATCAGGGTCAGGGCTGCGCAGACGACGATGCCGATGTTCATGCCCGCCCCGGGCCCGTAGACCCCGACGACCGAGGCGGTCGCCGCGACGCCGAGCGAAGATCCGACATAGCGCGCGGTGTTGTTGGCCCCCGACCCCATGCTCACCCGGTGCTGTGGCACGCTCTCGATGGCCAGGTGGGTGAGCGCGGCGTTGACCAGGCCGCTGCCGATGCCGGACACGGCCAGGCCCACCACGATCTTCCACCAGGACCAGTCGGTGATCATGCCGAACAGCACCAGCGTTCCGGCGCCCGACAGGGCGAGACCGGCGGACAGGCGGGCCCTGGCGTGCGGCAGCAGCCTGCGGGCCTGCAGGGCGGTGACGAACGACAGGCCCGACCAGATGGTGGAGAGCAGGGCCGTGACCAGGGGTGACAGCCCATGGGTGAGCTGGAGCACGGCGGGCACGTAGCTCATCAGGCCGATCACCGCGAACCCGGTGACGAGCGCGCCGCCGGTGGCCACGAGGAACAGCGGGCGGCCGAAAAGGCGCGTGTCGAGCAGAGGCTCCCGGCGGCGGGTCTCGATGACGGCGAAGGCCGCCAGCAGCACGGCCCCGGTGCCGAGCGCCCACAGGACGACGGGCCGGCCCCACCCGAGCCGTCCCTCGATGACGCCCGCGACCAGGGCGGCGAGACCCAGGCTGAGTGTGATCACCCCAGGGACGTCCACCCGCCGCCGCTCCTTCGCGCGGGACTCGGGAAGCGACCGGTGGGCCACGACGGCGAGCACGGCGGAGGCGACCGCGACCGTCCAGTAGACGCCGCGCCAGCTCGTCACCGTCGCGAGCCCTCCCGACACCAGCGGTCCGACGGCGATGCCGAGGCCGAGCATCGACCCGTAGAGGCCGGTGGCCTTGAGTCGCTCGTGGCCGGAGGGGAAGGCGTGCCCGATCATGCCCAGGCTGGCGGCCAGCAGGGCCGCGCTCGCGCCTCCCTGGAGGATGCGGGCAAGGACGAACACCAGGGTGCCGGGGGCGAGCGCGGCCACGACGGCGCCCGCGCCGAGCGTCGCGGTGCCCGCGACGAGGGTGGCCCGGCGGCCGTGGTCGTCGGCGATCGCGCCGGCCACCAGCAGCACCGCGGCCAGGCCCAGGGAGATGCCGTTGATGATCCAGGCCGGCCCGGTGGCCCCCGCGCCGAGGGCCCGCGCGGTCTCGGGGACGGTGACCACGGGGACGGTGTAGTTGACCAGGGCCAGCAGCGGGGCGGCGCAGGACACCGCGAGCGTCGTTCGTGTCGTCCCGGCGCGCGGGGGTGCGACTGGGGCGGTGATGGACACGAGGGGACCTCCTAGGTTCAATGAGCGAACCGACGGTAGCACGCCTCGGTTCGGTCAATGAACTAAGATGGCCGCATGGCACTGGGCAAGAACTACGAAGGGCAAGAGTGCGCGCTGGCCAAAGCGCTGGAGCTCGTCGGCGAGCGGTGGACGCTCCTGGTGGTGCGCGACGCCCTGTACGGGGTCCGGCGCTACGGCGACTTCCTGGCCCACCTCGACATCCCCAGGGCCGTGCTGTCGCAGCGGCTGCAGACCCTGGTGGAGGCCGGCGTGCTCGCCAAGCACCGCTACCAGGAGTCGCCCGCGCGGGACGAGTACGTGCTGACCGCCGTCGGCCGCGAACTGTGGCCGACGGTGCACATGCTGGGCCGCTGGGGCGAAGGGCTGACCCAGGACGGCAAGCCGTGGCGCCTGTTCTTCCACATCCCCTGCGACGCCCCGCTCGACCGGTACACCGCCTGCACCGCCTGCGGCGGGCACATCCTGCCCGAGGAGGTCGAGGTGCGTCCCGGGCCCGGCCTGCCGGCCGTGCGCGAGGACCCGGTCAGCCTCGCCATGCGCGTCCCGCACCGCATGCTGGACCGCCTCCCCTGACCTCCGTCACCCCTCGCTCCGCCGCCCACCCTGACCGCCGTCTACGGCCCCCACCGCGCCGGCTTCCGCCCGCGTTCTCGTCCGCCCGGTCACTAGACTGGGCCGGTCGTCGAGGGCGGAGGTGGCCGGTGGGCCGGTGGATCGAGGTCGGTGACCGGGCCTGGGCACGGCGGCACGCCGAGCTCGACCTCACCCTCGGCCTGGTGGTGGGCGACCGCGCCTGCCTGGTGATCGACACCGGCGCCGACGAGGGGCAGGGCGCGGCCTTCGCGGCGGCCGTGCGCGAGCTGACCGATCTTCCGTGGTCGGTGGTGCTCACCCACGCCCACTTCGACCACTGCTTCGGCACGGCGGCGTTCGGGGAGTGCCCTGTCTGGGCGCATCCCGGCTGCCGGGCCGACCTGGCCGCGACCGGCGAGGCGCAGCGGTCCGCCTGGGTGGAGCACTACCGCCAGAAGGGCGATTCGGAGGCGGCTGATCGTCTCGCCCGGGCACGCGTCGTGCTGCCCGACCGGCCGGTCGAGACCACCGCCGAGATCGACCTCGGCGGCCGGCTGGTGCGGCTGGCGCATCCCGGCCCGGGGCACACCGGCCACGACCTGGTCGTCCACGTGCCCGACAGCGGCCTGGTCTTCGCGGGTGACCTGGTCGAGCAGGGCGCGCCCCCGTCCTTCGGGGACGCCTTCCCCCTGGCGTGGCCCTCGGCGCTCGACCGGCTGCTCGACTTCGCCGAGCCCACGGACCGCGCGGACCGCTTGGAACCCACAGAGCTCGCGGAGCTCGCGGAGCTCGCGGAGCTCGCGGAGCTCGCGGATCGCGCCGAGCCTGCAGGCCGCGCGGACCTGGCGGACCGTGCGGACCTGACGGACCGTGGAGACCGTGCGGAACTCGTGGAGGCCGCATATCGCGTATATCGTGCGGAGCTCGCCGAGCCGCGCACGGTGGTCCCCGGGCACGGCGAACCGGTGGACGCGGCGTTCGTCGCCGCGCAGCGGGCCGAGCTGGCCGAGGTCGCCGGTCTGTGCCGGGCGTTCGCCGCCGGAGAGCTGACGCGCGCCGAGGCGCTCGCCCGCTCCCCGTACCCCGAGCCCTTCATCTCCGACGCCCTCGCCCGTCCCGTCTCGTCCTGACCCGCCGCTACGGCGCGCCGGTGTTCACCGCGCGCTCGTGCGGGTCGCGAGGCTGGAGACGATGACGACCGTCGCCTGCCGCCCGGTCGGCGCGTAGCCGCCCACCTGGCCGGTGTGCGTGCCCCGGGCCGTCACCACGACCGCGACCGCCCCCTTGTCGTCCTCCACCCGCTCCTGGACGGAGAACGTGGCGTCGGGAAGCGCGGCGCGGATCATGGCGGTCAGCCGCCGCACCTCCTCCGGACCCGTCGCGCGGATGCGCACCGGGAGGTTCTGCGGTGCCGCTTGCTCTGACATCACCTTTCTCCTTTCAACGCGTGCTCCAGCGTGGGGCGGCTCAGCGGGCCGGTCGCGCGCCGCAGCGCGTGCACGGCCGCCGCGCCGGTGAACAGGCGGCGCCAGTCGGGCACGACGATGTCGAGGCCGAGGATCGACTCGGTCCACGTGACGTCCCGCCAGGGTTCGACGACGTCCGGACGGGGGACGCGCAGGACGGGCTCGACCGGCCAGCTCCCGTCCGGCAGCTGGTGCCCGGCGAGCCAGCGGACGCCGCCCGCCACGGCCCGCTCCAGGGCTTCTCGGTCGTGGTGGTCGTGGTGGTCGTCCCGGAGCGCGCACAGGGCCTGGACGGCGAGCGCGGTCTGGAACGCGCCGCTGCCCTCCCGATGGCCACCGGACCAGCCGCCGTCGGCCCGCCTGCTCCGCAGCAGCCAGCCGGCGGCGCGGGCCAGCGTCCCTCCGGCGTCCGGCGACTCCCGCTTCACAGCGCACAGAGCCTGGACCGCGCGGCATGTCGTGTAGAGCCCGCCCACCCACCAGTAGGCGTCCCAGTACCCCGCGGGGCGCTGGCAGCGCCGCAGGAAGGTCAGCGCCGCGTCCGCCGCCGCCGTGGCGCGGTCGCCGCCCACCCGGCTCAGCATCAGCGCGACCATGGCGGTGACGCAGGGATGCGGCGTCGTCCAGCCCGGGGCGTCGTCGGTGGGCGCGCGGAACCGGACGAGCCAGGCGGAAAGGTCGTCGACCGTGGTGAAGCCCCCGTCGGGCGCCTGCGTGGCGAGCAGGTGGTCCAGCGCCGGCTCCAGCAGCGCCCGGTCGACGCCGGGACGGTCGATCAGGAACATCAGTGCGTTCGCGGTGGAGTCGTTGTCGGCCGGCCAGTGGCCGTTGTACCCCCAGCCGCCGCCGGGCGCCCGGTTCTCGACGAGCCATCGCGCGGCCGCGTCCAGCGCGGGCGCCCGCAGACCGGCGTGGGCCAGGTTCCAGCCGACGTAGCCGGTCGCCCAGGACGTGCTCTGCTGGGTCAGCACCAGGAAGTCGCCGAAGTGGCCGTCCGCGTACTGCTCGCCGCCCATGTGCGCCAGGGCGGCGCGGACCGCCTTCTCGCTCATCTGCGCGTCGGAGGCACGGACGGCGTTCTCGCTCGTGTGCGTGGCAGCGACACGGACGGGGTTCTCACTCATGTGCGCGACGGATACGCGAACGGGGTGCTCGCTCATGTCGCTCATGTCGCTCATGTCGTCCAGGCGCGCGGCGGCCGGGGGGCGCGAGCGGACGGCGGCGCGGGCGCGGGCCGGGCCCAGATGCCGGGCGCGCGTCTCGGCGAGGTCGGAGCGCAGCCGCAGCACGTCGCCGTACAGGCGGGCGAGCATGGCGGCGAAGGAGACCGGGGGCAGGTCGGTGACGGCGGCCATCGATCGGGCGAGATGTTCGGCCGCCGCGTCCAGCGCGCGCTCGGCGACGCCGCCGTAGTGGAGGACGCGGGCGGCGTCGGGCAGTCGCGCCTCGCGCTCGGCGGCCCCGGAGGCGCTGCCGAACGCGTCGAGCACGGACGCGCCAAGCGTGTCGGGTGCGGATGTGCCTGGCGTGTCGGGTTCTGAGGTGCCGAGCGTGTCGGGTGCGGATGTGCCGCCGAGTGCGTCGAGTAGGGGGCCGACGACCTCCGAGCGGTACCCGGCGAGGAAGTCCCGCTTCCACCGCACGCAGTCGCGGTAGAGCGCCAGGCCGGCGTAGAGGTGCGTCTGCGACTCCTGGACCGCGGGCAGGAGCGCCGGGTCGCCGCCGCAGACGGCGAAGGCCGCCGCCGTCGCGTGCGGCAGGTCGCTCCACGAGGGCAACCCTCGCGGTCCGCGGTCGTCCGCGAGCAGCCGCCAGTAGCGATCGCCGGGTGGGATGATCGGCTCCAGCCGCCGCCGCGCGAGGTCGCGCAGCCAGGCGCGCGCGGCCCCGGTCGTGGACGCCTCGCCGCCGCCGCGCACGCGGGCGTCCCGCAGCCCGGACGCCATGCCGTGCGCCCGGGCGGCCAGGGCGATGCGGCGGGCGGCCCCGAGCGTGACCGCCGGGAAGTGCTCCCACAGCAGGAACGGGAAATGGTCGAACAGCGCCTCGGCTCCGTGGTGCGCCGAGGGGGCGGGCAGGCCGTGCTCGCGCCGCCAGGCCAGCCAGAGCTCGCCGAACGTCTCGTCGGTGCGGCGCGTCTCGACCATGAGCAACGTCATCCCAAGACCCTCAGCCGGCCGACCGGTCGCGGTGGCGCCGGAAGACGGCGTCCATGGAGGGAAGGGCGGCCGCCGCCGGCTCTCCGGAGCAGTCCGCGATCAACCGGTAGCCCAGGTATCGGCCCACCGCCGGGGGCGCCCATCCAGCCCCCGGCCCGGCGGCGCTCCACAGCTCGGGCGGCTCGCCGAGGCCGGCCGTCAGCATCCCGTCGAGCCAGGCGTCGTGGCGTCGCAGCCAGGACAGTTCCCCCGCCGACACGCCAAGGTGCGCTTCGAGGCCCCGTTCGGGGAAGGCGCGGAGCGAGGCGTGGACGGCGCGGCCGACGTCGTACAGCGCCTCGCCCATGGAGTGGACGCCGCGGCCCTCGGCCAGGATGCCCGCCTGCGTGCGCAGGATCCCCTCGTCCGGGACGCGCGGCTCCCTGGCGGGGGCGAGCCAGGCGTACCACGAGCGGGAGATCGGGGCGTCGGCCGCGCGCCCGCCGCTCCAGCGCATCAGGACCTCACCGGCGGACACGGGCTCGGTCGTGGGCTCGGCCGCGGGCTCGGTCATGGGGTCGCCGTCGTCCTCGCCGGTCGGCGGACCGCCGGGGCGGAGCGCGCCGACCCGCCGGAGGGTGTTCCTTATCGCCCCCGACCAGCCGTCCACCTCGAAGCCGGACGCCGCGGCCTCCGCCCGCGCCAGATAGCGCAGGGCGAGCGCCCGCGTCTGTTCGGCCGCGCCCGAGCGCACGAGGAGGTCGCCGACCTCGTCCGGGTCCGGCCGCGCGCTCGATTCGACGCGGTCGCGCCAGCCCGCGGACAGGAAGGCGAGCGTCAGCGGATAGGTGTACATGCCGCGCTCGTAGTCCGCGCGCCAGTCGGCGAGGTCGTCGGCCAGCTGGAAGCCGATGTAGAACAGGTCGTGCGACGACTCCAGCGGCTCGATGACCTGCTCGTTCCCGTCGAGCACGGCGAGCGCCGCCAGGCAGCTCCTGGCGACCGCCGACTTCCCCGCGTAGATCATCTCCAGCTCGTCCCGCGAGAAGGGGGTGACCAGGCCGCGATGTCGCGCCCCCTCGGCGAGCGTGGCCTGGCTGAAGTGCTGATAGTTGCGGTCGAAGTGGGTCCAGAAGCGGCTGCGGGCCGGGAACAGCTCGTGCAGCATGCCGAGCGCCTCGCGGTACAGCGCGGTGCTCAGCAGCACCGTCCCGGAATCGTCCGGCGACGGGCGGTCGCAGAGCTCGTCCAGGCACAGCACGTGGTCGAACAGGAGCGACCCGCACGTGCACAGCGCGCGCAGCTGCGCCAGCGACACCTCGGGGAAGGCGCCGTAGAACAGCAGCGGGTAGGTGGAGAAGCCGCGCGTGTCGATGCCGGCGGCGATGCGGCGATCAGAGGGCAGGCCGGCGACGGCGGGGAGGCCGCTCACGCTCAGCGTCCGCCGCAGCCGTCGCGCGACCGGGCGGCGCGCGTCCTGCACGAGGACGCCGTCTCCCTGCCAGCCGACGTGCGTCTCCTGGTTGACGGGCGCCGCGCCCGGGTTCCCGGGCGGGCGACCGGTCACCACTGGGCCGTGACGATCTGCGTCACGACGGTGACGACGCCGCCCGCCTCCCCCTCGGCCTCCATGCGGGACTCGAGCTCGACGAGCCCGAGGTCCCCTATCGGCAGTTCTTCGAGCGGCAGCTCGTCGAACGGCAGCTTCTCGAAGGGCAGCTCGTCGAACGGTGTGGTCGTCTCGGGAGTGTCCACCCGCGTCTCCTCCGGTTGGTGTTCCGCTCTTGCCCGGCGTCCCCGATGGCCGGCGTCCTGGCTACACGGGGCTCGCGGCCCGCTCTGGGACGAGCCCCATCGCTCTCAGGTGCCGTTCGGTCAGATGGTGTCTGGTGGTGAAGCCCTTTTGCTGCGAGACGTTGCGGATGACGAGCTGGGGCCGGCTGACGAGCTGCCTGGCGATGTCGCGGATCTCCAGGACGTCGCCGTCCCGGACGAGCGGGCTCGGCGTGCGCGGCACGCTGGTCTCCAGGAAGACGTAACCGCGCTGCCGTACGAGCTTCAGGTCGACGAACAGCAGGTCGTGCGCGCCGGGCGTGGCCTCGGGCGGCCGGCCGGCGCCGCGCAACGACGCGCTGAGCGCCTGCACGTCCCAGTCGAACCGCCGGAAGACCGTGGCCTGCGGGATGAGCCCGCGCTGCAGGGCGTAGCGCACCTCGAAATACTCGACGAGGTCGGGCAGGTACGGCGCCCGGCCGATGAGCTCGGGCAGCAGTTCGGCCTTGACGTAGGCGCACAGGTCGAGCACGAAGCGGTACAGGTAGTAGTCCTGCGCGCGCTGCTCGCCCGAGATGTTCCGGCGCTGCCAGTCGGTCCAGCCGGTCAGGACGCGACGCGGGTCGGCGCCGGCGTGCCGCAACGCGATGAACAGCAGAGGGCAGGTGTAGGTGGCGGCGGAGACGGCCTTGGCCAGTTCCCGGTCGAGGTGCGGCGTGGGGATGAAGTAGAAGTTCGCGAAGATGGCGGGGTGGCGGCGGACGAGCGAGATCTCGGCCTCGTTCAGCAGGAAGAGCGATATGTCGGAACTGTGCCCGTCGAACCGCAGGTCGTCCCGGTGCCGGGTGTGCAACGGGCTGCCGGTGAGCGGGGCCAGCAGGTGCATCTGCGCCGAGGTCTTCTGCGAGAGCTCGAGGACGTCCAGGGCGAGGCCGAACGAGTCGAGCGCGTCGGTAACCGTCTCGTCGGGGAACCCGGTGATGAACGAGGCGGTGGGGGAGATGCCGTTCTCGACGCAGGAGGACATGACGGGAAGGACGTCGGAGACGTCGAGCCGTTTCTTGATGGCGGGCTGCAACGCCTGGGCGCCGGTCTCCACGCCGAAGAAGACCCCCATGCATCCCGCCTCGGCCATCTCCGACAGCAAGGCGTCGTCCACCCTGTCGGTGCGCGCGCTGCACCCCCACGAGAACCCGTCGCCGCCGTCGCGGAGCACCTCGCAGAACCGCCGCACCCAGCGGCGGTCGACGGTCAGCATGTCGTGCACGAGGTCGAAGCGGGAGAACCCGTAGGCCTGGTGCAGGAACCGCATCTCGGTGACCAGCCGCTCAGGCGACTTGATGCGGTGGCGCCGGTTGAAATAGACGTTCGTCGAGCAGAACGTGCAGCCGTAGGGGCAGCCCCGTCCCGCCTCGACCGGCGCCAGGCCCACTCTGATCTTGTCGAAGGGGTAGAGGTCGTAGGCGGGGTAGGGCAGGTCGTCCAGGTCCTGGAGCAGCGGCGCGTCCGGGTTGCGCACCACCGCGCCGCCGGGCCGCCGCCACGTCACCCCGGGCACGCGCTCGATGTCGCCGTCGCCGGACAGCGAGCCGAGCATGGCGTTCAAGGAGACGTCGGCCTCGTTGCGCACGACGGCGTCGACGAAGGCGAACTCCGTCAGCGTGGCCACGTCCACGACGGTCGCCTGCGGGCCGCCGAGGACGATCTTCACTTCCGGGTCGCGCTCGCGGCATTCGCCGGCCAGCGCCAGCGTCTGCGGATAGGAATTGCACATCGTGGTGAATCCGATGACGTCCGGTCGCAGGCCCGCGATGAAGTCGGCGACGTCCCGGTGAAAACCGGGGCCGTCGGTGGCCGTGCCGTCGAAAAGCGCGAGCGTCTGGTCCACGATGACGGGTTCGTGCCCGGCGGCGCGCACGTGCGCCGCCAAAGTGAGAAGGTTCAGGGGAACATAAGGTGAGGGCACCTTGCCGTGGTGCCAGTCGGCGTTGAAACAGGTCACAAGCGCGACGCGCATGCGCACCCCCGCGAGAATTGCAGACCCATCAGAGTGTAGGGACGCCCGTACTTTCCGTCCAGGGCCTTTTTCGGCAATGATCATTCCAATGCGTTATAGGAAGATTGAGGGGATTTGTGGGCGGGAGGTCGAAATGATATTCACGTCGGCTCGGGGAAGGGGCGAAATGTTCCGCCGGCTCGCGGGTCAGTCGCGGCTCATCGCCCGCTCGTTCCCGGCCGCGTGCCGCGGGCGCGGCGTCACCCGGACGGCGCGGCTGGGCCTGGCCGAGGTGCTGTTCGACCTGCGGCACGGCACCGACACCTCCGTCGAGCCGCCCGGCCGCCCCACCGCGCATGAGGGCACCAACCCGCTGCTCTTCGCCGAGATCCTGCGGCACGCCGAGTTCACCCCGGCCGGCCGCGCCTTGGTGGACTTCGGCGCGGGAAAGGGCCGGGCGCTCATGCTCGCCGCCGAACACGGCTTCGCGGCGGCGACCGGAGTGGAATCGTCGCCCGAACTGTGCGCGACAGCGCGCGCGAACATCGCGAAATACGGCCGCCGCCGTCCGGGCGCGCTGTCGGTCACCTGCGCCGACGCCGCGTCCTTCGAGGTGCCCGCCGAGGTCAGCGTGGGGTACTTCTTCAACCCGTTCGGCGCGGCGACCATGAGCGCGGTCGTCGACCGCATCCTCGAATCGCTCGGCCGCGCTCCGAGGGAGTTCCACGTCGTCTACCTGAACCCCCGCCTGGACGGCCTGTTCCTCGGCGCCGGATTCATCGAGGCGCACCGGCGGCCGGACGCGCTGCTGCTGCGCCGGCCCCGTTGAGCCGTGCCGCCCGCGACCGGTACCAGCGGTGGAGGAAGTCGTACAGGACCAGTTCCTGGGCGCGGGCGGCCGAAGGCAGCATCCGGTTGGCGTGCAGGTGGAGGAAGCCGCCGGCGAGCGTGGTCAGCGGGCGGGCGAGGCGGCCGTCCCGCGCGCACGCCGCCAGGTCGCCGGCCACCGAGCGCAGCGCCCGGGACCGCGCCGCGTAGGCCGCCACCTCTGGCGGCTCCGTGCCGAGAAGCGCCTCCAGGGCGGCGCGCTCGCGGCGGTAGCGCGCGCCGAGCCGGCGCGCGAACGCGGCGTCGGCCCCGAACTCCCTGCCGAACCGGTCGCGCGCCGCCCCGACGACGGCGATCCGGCCGGGCAGGTCCAGGCCGAGGTCGCCGAGCAACCGGTCGAGACCGGCCAGCGCCAGCCGCCACCGCGCGTCCCCGTCGCCCGGGACGCCGGCGATCGCGTCGAGCGCGGCGTCGCTGTCCGCGTGGAACAGCCGCTCGGCCAGGACGATGCCGTCGGGCCCGCCGTACCGTTCGACCTCGCGCTCGTAGGTGTCCAGCTGGGTGCGCCACACCGTGCCCTCGGCGTGGAGTCCCGCGCAGCCGCCGAGCAACGCGGGCAGCACCTCGCCCATCAGGCGGGCGGGGTCGCCGTGCAGGCGCAGGCGGAGGTGCGGATCCGGATCGGCGTACCTGATGAAGAACCAGCGGTCGGCGGCGCCGCCGGACACCGCGTCGCGCACGACCGGGCGAACGACGCGCTGGAGCACCGCGTCCGCGCTCGCGGGCCCGGTGTACAGCTTGGCGTAGAGCCATTCGGACCCGGGCGGGAAACTGCGCGCGACCGGCCTCGCCACATGCGGCGAGAGGCCCCGCCGGCCGGGTCGCGCGACGCCCGGTGGGAGGCCGCGTTCGCCGGGTTTCGGCGTGCGGTACGGCGGCGCGGGCGCCGAGGGCTCCCGCGCGCGCAGGAACGGCACGACGAGCTCGTGTGCGAACCGGCCCTCGGGCCCGGCCGCCGCCACGTCGTCGGGCCCGAAGAACACCTCCTCGATCCGGACGGAGGCGCGGCCGCGGAAGAGATCGGCGGCCATGTCGGCGAACAGCACGTTGTCCAGGTCGACCGGCAGGCGGCGATCGCCGTCCGCGACGGCGACCCAGCGCGGCAGGCGCAGGTGCCCGCGCAGCTCCTGGATCGCGGCGAACCGCGCCGCCGCGGTCGGCACGGAAAGCGCCGCGAGCCGCTCGCCGGACAGGTGCCAGCGCTCCCGGGACAGCACCAGCCGGCCGGCGGTGATCCGCGGCAGGTGCGGCGCGTCCTCCAGCGCTCCGAACGAGAACGACAGCGCGCCCGCCACGCCCTGCCCCGCGAGGCCGCACAGGAAGCGGTACAGGGCGGGGCTGCCGGCTCCGCCCGCGCGGTGCGCGGTCGTCAGCCGGGGGAGGACCTCGCGGCCGAGCGAGCGGGAGCGAAGCACCACCCGATCGCCGGTGACGGCGACCACGAGGTCGGTGAGCGGGACCCGGCGCGCGGGCGCGGCCGAACGCCCGAGGTAGACGATCTCGTGGTCCCTGAGATGCGGCCGTACCAGCACGTTGCCCACCTTGCCCGGCGCACGGTGCACGATCTCGGCGAAGACGGCGTCCGGGCGCAGGGCCTCCTCGGCCCGCAGGTGCGCCCGGACGTGGCGGCTCAGCAGGTCGTCGCGGCGGCAGAAGCGGCCCAGCAGGTTCGCTCCGGACGGCCCGCCGGCGCTGGACAGCAGGATCCGGTAGCGGCCGGCGGCCACCGCCTCGTCGCCGGCCGCGAGGATCGTGGCCACCACGCCGAACGAGTCGGGCATCGGGTCCGTGCCTCCACCGGCCTCCTCCAGCGCGCGCAACTCGGCCTCACCGAGGACGATCTCGCTCGCCCCCGTGCGCGCCGCCTCCGACAGCCGGCGCAGCAGCAGAGCCTCCCGCCGGCCGAAACGCGTTCCCCCGGCGCCCGGCGGAGCGGGGAACGCCAGGCCGTCCAGCAGCGGGGCCGGAAAAGCGCCGGGCGCCTCCGCCGCGGGGAACCCGATGCCGATCTCGTCGTCCAGGGCCTCGCACAGCGGGACCTCGCGCTCGCCGTACCGGCGGCGGAACGCCTCGCGGAAGCGGTGCACAAGGTCGCCCGGCCGTCCGCCGCCGACGCGGTGCAGGACGCGCACGCCGCGCTCGATCTCGGCGACCGCGTCCCACCCCAGCGTCGCGACGGCCGGCTTGGTCAGGTCCACGTGGAAGGCGGCGGGGACCGCGGGCCGGACCGGCAGCGCGTCGAGCGCCGCGGCGACCTCGCCGTAGCGCTCCGTCGCGGTCCCGGGCGGCAGCCGGTCCAGGTCGGCGAGCATCGCGCGCGCCCTGCCCAGGACGGCGGCGGCCGTCCGCGCGCGGGGTTCCGTCACGCCCGCGAGCCCGCCGATGACGTCGTCGATCGGCTCGGGCCCGCAGACCGCCGGGGTGAGCTCGCAGACCAGGAGCTGGGCGTCGATCAGCTCGTCCACGAAGCCCGCCGCCTCGTCGGGGCCGGCCTCAGGGTCGGCGGCGCGGACGGCGGCCGCCAGCTCCCTGGGCAAGGCGCCGGGGAGGGCGCCGGGTAGTTCGTCGGACAGGGCGCCGTGCGGTTCGCAGGGGAAGGCGCCGGGCGGTTCGCCGGGCGGTTCGCGGGGGAAGGCGCCGGGCGGTTCGCTGGGCGGTTCGCGGGGGAAGGCGCCGGGCGGTTCGCCGGGCGGGGTGCCCGCCTCCGCGCGGCGGAGGGCGGCGTCCAGGTGCGGGGACGGCTCGACGGCCACCAGATGGAAGGAGGTGCCGCTCCCGGCCGGTCGTGCCTCGGTGTACCGCAGCCGTCCCGCCGCGCGGTAGAGGCTGGAGTTGGGCGCGTACCTGAGGTGCCGCCGCACGGCCGGGTCGCGCTGCAGTGCCTCCGCCAGGGCGTCGAGGTAGCGGCCGTCCAGGCTGGTGTGGCGCCGGCAGACCTCCCGGCCCGGGAGGCGCAGCCGGGTCTCGTCGCCGACGAGGCCCACCGAGCATCCGGCGAAGAGCCCGAACGGGGTGGCGCGTCCCGCCATGCGGGCGACGTAGCGCAGCAGGCCGAGCCCGGCCCGGGGGGCGCCGTCCGGGTCGCGGGCCCAGCCGTCCAGCCGCCCCTCCAGCGACGGGGAGGCGATCAGCAGCGCCTCGCGCACGTCGGGCCGCAGGCACAGCGCGCGCAGCCGGTCGAGGACGCGGGCGCGGTCGCGGTCCAGCGCCGCGGCCTGATGGCGGCCGGCCGCCCCTTCGAGGTCGTCGCCGAGCGCGAGCAGCGCGTCGACCGGTAGGCAGGGCGTGCGGAGCACGAAGAAGCCCGCCGCCCGCCAGGTGTCCCCGCCGTCCCGCCAGGCGTGCCCGCCGTGCCCGTCGCTCATCTCCCGTGCCGCCGTCTCGCCCGCGCCCACCCCCGCCGCAGCAGGAACCGCCACAGCGGCGGCGTCGCGATGCCCTGGCCGAACGGCCGCGGCCAGAAGAAGTTGACGTTCAGCGCCCACGCCGACACCACCGTGACCTGGTGGTACCAGCCGACCGGGATGTACAGCGACTCGCCCGGCGAAAGCGTGCACTGCCGGCCCGACGCGCGGCGCGCGAGCGGGAAGCGGTCGAAGTCCGGGTCGTTGGGGTCGAAACGGCAGTGCGTGATGCGCGGAATGCGATAGACGCGCCGCGACTGCGACGGCGGGAACAGGATGAAGTGCTTGCGGCCGATCACCTGCACGTTGCAGTTGGGCGTCACGTCGCAGTGCAGCCCGGACGAGGTGCCGAGGACGCCGCACCACAGATTGGCGTCCACCGGGGGAGAGCGGTACCAGTCGGGGGCCGGCGCGTCCGCGACGAGCGTCTTCGACAACTCGCCCAGTTTCGCGTCCAGGTAGTAGGAGACCTCGAAACCGCCGCCGGCGACGGCCCGGGTGACCTCGCGGACGCCGGCGTGGTCGCCCGCGAGGCCTTCCAGGTCGCGTGCCGTCTCCACCACCCAGTCGAGGTAGTCGCCGAACGGCACGCGCCCGCCCTCGGCGAGGTTCTGGAAGATGTTGCGGGGCGGGCCGTTCGTCTCTCGCACGGCCACCTCGCGGTCGCCGGCCACGGATTTCAGGTATCCCTCGTGCCAGCGCGTGAAGGCCCGCCACCCGGGCGTGTTGTCCAGGACCACCAGGGGACCGCCGGCCAGCCGTGCCGGCCGGAAGTCGCGGCGGGAGACGCGCGGGATGGGCTTCAGGCGCATGGACGGCCGGCTTCGGCGCTCACCGGCCCTGCTCGCCCTCGCCTTCGCGCGGCCCCAGGTCGGCGGTCTCTTCGCAGGTCCACAGGCTCCACCCCTGCGTGGTGAGTATCGGGTCGTTGAGATTGCGCACGGTCTCGCGCTTGAGCGCCAGCCTCTTCTTGGGGGTGGCCTTCTCCGATGCTGGGTCCATGACGCGAACTCCTCAGGTCTCGACGGACGGCGCCTACTTCTTCAGGGTGATCTCGCGGACCAGCTTCATGCCGAGCAACTCGCGGAACTGGGCGCAGTCCTGCTTCGCCGACCCCGCCACGAACCGGCCGGCGAGGTCGTTCATCTTCTCCTGGTATCCGTCCAGCGCGGCCATGTTCCGGACCTCGACCATGAGCATCACATCCCAATCGTCGCGATTGGCATGCGGGGCCACCAGCACGCGGTAGTCGAGGATCAGGCCCTCGCGCTTGGCCTCGTCCATGAGCGGCGTCCAACCGGCGCCCAGGTTGCGCAGATATTCCGCGGTCATGCCCGGCTTGGTCTGGGCGAACTGGATGGACCACACCGAGCCCTCGGTGAACGGCAGCTCGCGGCGGGTGCTCGCCGCGGAGGCGGCCTGCGGTAACTCGTCGTTGTGGATCACGGCGCCCTCCCTGATGCTTCGCGACTCGTCGCGCCATGCCGTGGTGGGCGGGCGCCTCCCCGCGAATCACCGCCGGCACCCTGTCCTCGACGCACCCAGCATAGACACGTTCCGTCTCCGTGCGAATACGCTGAAGTGAGACGGTGGAAGGCGGTGAGGTCGCGGCAGGTCAGGCGGCCGGGGCACCGCCGCCGGGGCGAGGGAAGCGGATCACGTTGCGGCCGGTGTAGGCCTGCAGGTGGACGACCTTGCTCTCGTGCGCGGGCTTGTGGCGGTGCGCTGAACGGATGTCGCGCACCTTGTGCCCCGGAACGTACGCGGGCACCACCGCAAGCCTTCTCATCGAGCCCCCCCGGCGTGATGATCTCGTTACCCAAGATGTCTACAGAGGTCGGCGTAAGACTATTGTAAAGATCTCTAGTACGGGAGCAGGCGGCCGGAAGGCGAGCGCAGATCGAGGGGGGCCGCCGTCTCGGGACGGTGGCCGGGGCGGGGCCGGGCGATCCTGACGCGTCTCATCGCGTTCTCCTCCGGTCGGGGACCGTGTGCCTGAGCCGACTATCGCCCCGCCCGCTTGCGGTCCTGTTGCCGCGTGGTTGCACCCTTGCCGAATGGCCGCGCCCGGCGCGTCGGGGTGAACGGCCTCACGGGGGTTCACGGAGGCGGAGCGCGGCGTGACCGCCGTAGCGGCGCCCGCGCACGCCCTTGGCGCGGCCGACGGCCTCTCCTCGACGTTCCGCTCGCCGGCGGACGGCGATAGGTGCGGCGCCCGGACCGAGGAGCGTTCCGCCACGCCGTCGACGGCGCCCGGGCGGCGCCTGCGGCGTTGACGTTTGTTCGTATAGTCGGCAAACTAATTCGCGTCGCCCCTCACCGGATCGCCAGGAGTGCCGAATGCCGTACCGTCCTCCACTGGTCGCGCACGAGTACTTCAGCGCCGATCCGCCGGAGCTGCCCGTACGGGCGCAGGGGGAGCAGGGCCTGTCCGCGCTCGTCCGGGCCGAGGTGATGGCCTCGGACGGCGAGGGGGTGACCTTCAAGGTCTCCACCTCGGCGGAGGAGGTGCTCGTCGTCCAGGTGACGGCGGCGGGCGAGGGCGTGATCCGCGTGCGGCTCGGCGAGGACGTGGCGGCGCGCACCCGCTCCGCCCGTGCCGTCGAGATGGTCCGTCCCGGCCGCTTCGCGGGGGCGCGGGTGGAGGCGGGCGAGGGCCGGGTCGTGGTGGACGCGGGCCCGGTGCGCGCCGAGATCACCCTGGACCCCTGGCACCTGCGGTTCACCACCGCCGACGGGCGGCTGCTGACCGAGCAGGACCCCGGCCACGTGGACATCAGCGGCCGGCTGCGCACGCTGCCGTTCGGGCGGTCGCTGGTGGACGGCGTGACGGTGGCCTACCAGGAGAGCCTGGTCGCCCAGCCGGACGAGCATTTCGGTGGGTTCGGGGAGAAGTTCACCCCCCTCGACAAGCGCGGCCAGCGCCCGCTCATGTGGAACTTCGATGCCTTCGGCGCGGAATCCGACCGTTCGTATAAGAACGTTCCATTCTTCGTGTCGAGCCGCGGCTACGGCCTGCTGGTCGACAGTGGCATGCCGGTGGAGTTCGACGTCTGCCGCTCGACGCACAGCTGCGTCGAGATCGTCGTGCCCGACGACCTGATCGACTACTACTTCATCGCCGGGCCGTCCATCCCCGAGATCCTGGCCAGGTACGACACGCTCACCTGCCCGCCCGCGCTGCCGCCCAAGTGGGCGTTCGGCAGCTGGATCTCCTCGGGGTTCTTCAAGGACAGCCAGGAGCGCGTGCTCGAGCGGGCCAGGAAGATCCGCGAGCGCGGCATCCCCTGCGACGTGCTGCATCTGGACTGCTATTGGCAGGCCGCGGGCCACTGGTCGGACATGCGGTGGGACGCCGAGAGCTTCCCCGACCCGGCCGCCATGCTCGCCACCCTCCGCGAGCAGGGCTTCGCCACCTGTCTGTGGATGAACCCCTACATCTCCCACCTCAGCCCGGCCTTCCCCGACGCCGCCGCCAAGGGCTATTTCCTGAAAGATCAGGACGGTGAGACCTACGTCGCCGACTCCTGGCACGGCTCCTACCCGGCCTGCGGCGTCCTCGACCTCACCAACCCCGAGGCCGCGGCGTGGTTCGCGGACCTGCTGCGCGGGCTGCTGCGGCAGGGCGTGGCGCTGTTCAAGACCGACTTCGCCGAAGGCGTCCCGCGCGACGCGGTGGCGCACAACGGGATGACCGGGACCGAGTTGCACAACGTCTACTCGCTGCTGTTCAACGACCTCGTCTCGGACGTCACCCGCGAGGTGAACGGCCACGGCATGGTGTGGGCGCGCTCGTCGTTCCTCGGCGGCCAGCGGCACGCGGCGCAGTGGGGCGGCGACACCTACACCTCCTATCCCGCCATGGGCAGCACCATCCGCGGCGGCCTGTCGCACGGACTGTCCGGCGTCCCGTTCTGGAGTCACGACGCCGGCGGCTTCACCGGCACCCCGACGGACGACCTGTACGTGCGGTGGGCGCAGTTCGGCGCGCTGTCGCCGCTGGTCCGCTTCCACGGCACCACCAGCCGGGAGCCGTGGGAGTTCCCCGCGGTCGAGCACCTGGCGGTCGAGGCCATCAGGCTCCGCTACCGGCTCATGCCCTACATCTACTCCGCCGCGGTCGAGGCGGCGCGCACCGGCGCCCCGATGATGCGCGCGTTGTGCGTCGACCACCCGGGCGACCCGGTGGCCTGGCAGGCCGACCTTGAGTACCTGCTCGGGCGCGACCTGCTCGTCGCCCCGATGACCTCACCCGAGGGCTCCCGGCAGGTGTACCTGCCCGATGGGGAGTGGGTCGACTACTGGACCCACGAGACGCTCCGCGGCGGCCGCTACATCACCGTCGCCAAGCCCCTGGACCAGATCCCGCTGTTCGTGCGGCGCGGCGCGCTCATCCCGGTCACCGGGATCCGCGACACGGTCGGCGACGGTCCGTTCACCGACGTCACCGTCGTCGCCTACGGCGGCGGCGACGGGCAGGCCACCATCAGGGACGTCGACGGTGACACGACGGTCACCGCCACCCAGGACGGCGACGTGCTGCGCGTCGCCGTCACGGGCCCCCTGCCGATCACCAACGTCGAAATCGCCCCCGTCGACGGCGCCCCTGCCACGGTCGTCGTCGGTTAGCAAACCTGGAGAAACACCATGTCCAAGATAGGGATCGCCGCCGCGCTCGCCGCGGCGGCGCTGGCACTGGCCGCCTGCGGCTCATCGGGGTCGACGGACACGAGCGGCGGGGGCGGCGCCTCGACCGAGGCCAAGACGCTGACGCTGTGGCACTTCGAGGGAGCCACCAGCGCCATGGGCGTCGCGTGGGCGGACGCCATCAAGCAGTTCGAGGCGAGCCACCCGAACGTGAAGGTGAAGGTCGAGGAGAAGGGCTTCGAGCAGATCCAGAAGACCGCCCCCATGGTCCTCGGGTCCGACCAGGCTCCCGACATCATGCTTTACAACAAGGGCAACGCCACCGCGGGCCTGGTGGCCAAGCAGGGGCTGCTCACCGACCTCAGCGAGCAGGCGGCCAAGCGCGGCTGGGACAAACTGCTCACCCCGAGCCAGCAGACCACGGCGCGCTACGACGACCTCGGCATCATGGGCTCGGGCAAGTGGTTCGGCGTCCCGAACTACGCCGAGTACGTCATGGTGTACTACAACAAGGACGCCTTCGAAAAGCAGGGCGTCAAGGTGCCCACGACGTTGGACGAGTTCACCGCCGCCATGGACAAGTTCGTCAAGGCGGGCACCACCCCGATCTCGGTCGGCGGCGCCGAGTATCCCGCCCAGCAGATCATGTACCAGCTCGCGCTCAGCAAGGCGCAGCGTCCCTGGGTGGACGCCTTCCAGCTCTACAAGGGCAAGGTCGACTTCCATGGCCCCGAGTGGACCTACGGCGCCACCACCTTCGCCGACTGGGTGAAGAAGGGCTACATCGGCAAGGACTCGGCGGGGATCAAGGCCGAGGACATGGGCGTCGCCTTCATGTCCGGCAAGTACCCGATCATGATCAGCGGCAGCTGGTGGTACGGCCGGGTGAACACCGAGGTCAAGGACTTCAAGTGGGGCACCTTCCTGTGGCCGGGCAACCAGCTGAGCGCCGGGTCCAGCGGCAACATGTGGGTCGTGCCCGAGAAGTCCAAGAACAAGGACCTGGCCTACGACTTCATCGACGTCACCATGAGCAAGGACATCCAGAACAAGCTCGGCAACGCGGGCGGCGTGCCGATCGCGGCCGACCCCGCGGCGATCACCGACGAGAAGAGCAAGGAACTGATCGAGAACTTCAACAAGCTCTCCGCGCAGGACGGGCTGGCCTTCTACCCCGACTGGCCGGCGCCCGGCTACTACGACGTGATGGTCGCCGGAGTCCAAGAGCTGATCAACGGCAGCAAGCCCCCGGCCAAGGTGCTGGACGAGCTCGCGGAGCCGTACAACGAGAACCTCGCCGACATCGGCGGCTGAGCCTCGTCGCCGAACAAATGCTGATAAAGCCGGATAAGACCGGAACATCGTGCGCGTAGGGGAGGGACGGCAGGCTCCGCGGCCGGCAGGCGGCGGGGCCGGGGCCGAGCAATAGATGGCAGTACACGCTCCGGCGACGCGGCCCGCGCGGGCCCGGACGCCCGAGCCCGTCCAGCGCTCCCGCAGGGGCGCCGGGTACTGGGTCTACCTGGTGCCCAGCGCGGTGCTCTTCCTCGCGATCATCGTCGTGCCGTTCCTGATGAACATCGGCACGAGCTTCACCAGATGGAGCGGCGTCGGCACGCCGAAATGGATCGGGCTCGACAACTACAGGCGGCTGCTGCGGGACGAGACCTTCTGGACCTCCTTCCAGCACAACGTCGCGCTGATCGTCGCCATGGCGATCGTCCCCACCTTCATCGGCCTGGTCCTGGCCGCCGCGCTGTTCGACTACATCGGCAAGCGTTTCGGCGGCCGGACGGCGAGCGCGCTGCGGGCCGCGTACTACCTGCCGCAGGTGCTCCCCGTGGCGGTCGCCGGCGTCGTGTGGGGCTGGATGCTCCACCCCTCCTACGGCGCGCTCAACGAGGTGCTGAAGGCCGTCGGGCTCGGGCCGCTGGCGCAGAACTGGCTGGGCGACCCCGACATCGCCCTGGCCTCCGTCATGGCCATCATGGTCTGGTTCCAGCTCGGCTACCCGGTCGTGATCTTCATGGCGGGGCTGCAGCGGGTCGACCCGGCGCTCTACGAGGCGGCCGAGATCGACGGGGCGTCGTGGTGGCGGCGGTTCTGGCACATCACCGTGCCGCAGATCAGGCCCGAGGTGTTCGTGGTGCTGCTGACCTGCACCATCGCCGCGCTCAAGGTCTTCGGTCCGATCTTCGTGCTCACCCGGGGCGGCCCGGGCAAGGCGACGCTCGTGCCCTCGTACTTCAGCTACCAGAACTTCTTCGAGAAGTCGAACGTCGGCTACGGCTCCGCCATCGCCACCGTCCTGGCGATCATCATCGTGGTGGTCACCTTCCTGTTCCTGCGCGTCCAGGAGCGCGCGTCATGACCCGGAAAGAGCGCATGCCATGACCTCCATCTCGGCAGGCCACGCCACTCCGGCGCGCCGGGCCCGCCAGGCACGCGGCAGGGTCTCCGGCGCCGGGCCCGGCAGGTGGGCGGTGCTGGCCGGGCTGGTCGTACTCGCGGTGGTGATGCTCCTGCCGTTCGTCATCGTCACGCTGAACGCCGTCAAGACCCCGGCCGAGTACTCCTCGGGCGGGCCGCTCAGCCTCCCGCACGGCATCCACCTCGACGGCATCGTCGAGTTCTGGAACCGCGTCGACTTCGGGCGCAAGCTGCTCAACAGCCTGGTGATCAGCGCGGTCGTGGCGGTGCTCGCCGTGGTGCTGTCGGTGCTCAACGCCTACGCCCTGGGCATCGGCCGGGTGCGGGGCCGGCTGTGGGTGCTGGTGCTGTTCCTGGTGGCCAACACCCTCCCGCAGGAGGCCCTGGCCTACCCGCTGTACTACATCGCCAAGGCCGTCGGCCTGTACGACAGCCGGCTCGCGGTGATCCTCATCTTCACCGTCATCCAGGCCGCCTTCGGCACCTACCTGCTGTCCGCCGTGCTCGGCGCCTTCCCCAAGGAGATCATCGAGGCGGCGGCCATCGACGGCGCGAGCCGCTGGCGGATCCTGTGGGGCATCGTCGTGCCGATCAGCCGTCCCACGCTCAACGTACTGATGATCTTCTTCTTCATCTGGACCTGGAACGAGTTCTTCCTGCCGCTGATCTTCCTGATCTCCAACGACAACCAGACGGTCCCGGTCGCGCTCGGCGTGCTTCAGGGCGACAAGATGATGGACGCCACCATGTCCAGCGCCTCGGCGCTGCTGGGCATCATCCCGGCCGTCGCGTTCTTCCTGATCTTCCAGCGGACGCTGACCCGCGGCGTCACGGTGGGCGCCATCAAGTGACCACCGCCGCCCGGCGGGGCATCCCCGCAACCTGTCGTCGCCACCTCCCGTCGTGCCGAAGGCCCCGCGAAGCCGGTCCCGCGCGGGGCCGCACCGGCCCCCGAGACCCCGCACCACCGATCGCGTTGACCACCTGACCTGGAGGCGCCATGTCCCCCCGGCGACCGTTGTTATCAGCCGCCGTCTTCGGCCTGCTCACGACGCTGCTGGCGGCCCCCGCCACGGCGGCCGCAGACCTTCCCTTCCGCGACCCCGCCCTCCCGCTGAACCAGCGCGTCGACGACCTGCTCGGCAGGCTCACGCTCGACGAGAAGATCTCGCTGCTGCACCAGTCGCAGCCGGCGATCCCGCGCCTCGGCGTGCCGTACCACAAGAACGGCACCGAGGCCCTGCACGGCGTGGCCTGGTCCAACGACGACAACAACGGCTGGAGCCAGACCTTCGCGAGCGGGACGGTCTTCCCGCAGGCCGTCGGCCTGGCCAGCACCTGGGACCCCGAGCTGGTCAAGAAGGTCGGCTCCGCCGTCGGCGACGAGGTGCGCGGCTACAACTCCGCCGACCCGGTCGCCTGGGGCACCCAAGTGTGGGCGCCGGTGGTCAACCTGCTGCGCGACCCGCGCTGGGGCCGCAACGAGGAGGGGTACTCCGAAGACCCGCTGCTGACCGGCGCGATCTCCGTCGCCTACGGCAAGGGCCTGTCGGGCGACGACCCGCTGTACCTCAAGACCGCCCCCGTGCTGAAGCACTACCTGGCCAACAACAACGAGTACCAGCGCAGCCTGACCTCCTCCAACCTGCCGCCGCGGGTCAAGCACGAGTACGACGAGGCGGCGTTCAGGCCGGCCATCGCGGCCGACGCGGCCACCGGCGTCATGGGGTCCTACAACCTGGTCAACGGGCGGCCCAACACCGTCAACCCCGACATCGGCGGCCTGGTGCGCGGGTGGACGTCCAAGGAGCTCTACAACGTCAGCGACGCCTGGGCGCCGCACGCGCTCACCGACCCCGAGCACTACTTCGACAACGAGACCGAGGCGTTCGCGGCCACGCTCAAGGCCGGCATCGACAGCTTCACCGTGGACGACAACAAGCCGGCCACGATGACCGCGCTCATCAAGGACGCCCTCGCCAAGGGCCTGCTGACCGAGGCCGACGTCGACCGGTCGGTGCACCACGCGCTGTCGATCCGCTTCCGGCTCGGCCAGTTCGACCCGGACGGCGGCCCGTACGCCAAGATCACCAAGGACGTCGTCAACAGCCCGGCCAACCAGAGGCTCAACCGTGAGACCGCCGGCAAGGCCGTGGTGCTGCTGGAGAACTCCGCGAAGACCCTCCCGGTCGACCCCGCGAGGACCAAGAAGGTCGCCGTCATCGGGCCGCTGCACGACACCCTGCTCAGCGACTGGTACGGCGGCAAGATGCCCTACAAGGTGACCCCGCTGGCCGGCATCAAGGAGCGGCTCGGGGCCGGCGCCACCGTGACCGGCGCCGACGCGCTCGACCGGGTCGCCTTCAAGGACGTCAAGACCGGCAAGTACATCACCGTGACCGGGGACTCGGCCGCGGTCACCGTGTCCGACACGACGCCGACGGCCGCCTCGCAGTTCGACCTCACCGACTGGACCGACGGCGTGTCCACCCTGCGCAACGCCGGCAACGGCAAGCTGCTCACCGGCAACTGGGGCACCTTCATCGCCAACTCCGACACCCCCGGCGGCTGGTTCGTCCAGCAGCAGTTCTCGCTGGAGAAGCAGGCCGACGGCGCCTACCTCATCAAGTACGTCGGCTACGAGATCAACGAGGGCTGGTGGTCGCCCCCGAACCCGTACGTTACCATCGACGCCGACGGCACGCTGAAGATGGGCGCCAAGGCCGACGCCGCCCGCTTCGCCAAGGAGGTCCTCACCAGCGGCGCCCAGGCCGCGGCCGCCCAGGCCAAGGCCGCCGACGTGGCCGTCGTCGTGGTCGGCAGCGACCCGTTCGTCGCAGGACGGGAGAACCACGACCGCACGGGGCTGGCGCTCGGCGACAGCCAGCAGGACCTCATCGCGGCCGTCCTGAAGGCCAACCCCAACACCGTCGTCGTCCTCGAGGACAGCTACCCCACCACCATGCCCAAGGTGCAGGGCAAGGTCGGCTCGCTGCTGTGGACCACCCACGCCGGCGCCGAGACCGGCCACGCCCTGGCCGACGTGATCTTCGGTGACGTCAACCCCGCCGGGCGGCTCACCCAGACCTGGTACAAGTCGGAGGCCGGCCTGCCGAGCATCCTCGACTACGACATCACCAAGACCGGCCACACCTACCTGTACTACAAGGGCTCCCCGCTGTACGCCTTCGGCCACGGGCTCAGCTACACGACCTTCGGCTACCAGGGCCTGAAGCTGAACTCCGGCTCGGTCAGGCCGGACGGCACGGTCACCGCGACGGTCAAGGTCACCAACACCGGCAAGCGGGCGGGCGACGAGGTCGTCCAGCTCTACACCCACCAGCGCACCTCGCGGGTCACCCAGCCGGTCAAGGAGCTGCGCGCCTTCCAGCGCGTCCACCTCGCGGCCGGTCAGACCAAGACGGTCACGCTGTCGTTCAAGGCCGCCGAGCTGGCCCTGTGGGACGTCACCCGCAACAAGTGGGCCGTCGAGAAGGCCCCGCACGACGTCATGGTCGCAAGCTCCGCAAGCGCCGTCCGCCAGCGCACCACGCTGGACGTGCTGGGCGAGAAGATCCCGCACCGCGACCTGTTCACGGCCACCCGCGCCGCCGACTTCGACGACTACGCGGGCGTGGAGCTCGTGGACGAGACCAAGGCGTCCGGCGACGCCGTCGGCAGGACCGGCGCCGGCGACTGGATCGCCTTCAAGGACGCCGACCTGCGCACCGGGGCGACCGGCCTCACCGCCGGGGTGGCGGCCACCGCCGCCGGGAGGATCGAGGTCCGCCTCGGCTCACCCACCGGCAAGCTGCTCGGCACCCTCCAGGCCCCGGCCACCGGAAGCGTCTACACCTACACCTCGGTAACCGCGTCGCTGACCAAGGCCGCCGGCATCCACGACCTCTACCTCGTCTTCAACGGAGACCTCCGCATCAAGGACTTCTCCCTGACCCGGTGACCCTTCGCTCCGCTCCCGGCGCGGCCGACCCGCCGCACCGGGAGCATGATCGGGCACACTTCAGGGATGAACGCCTGCCCGCCCAAGAAGATCGCCCCTGGGCCCGTCCGAGGAGTTCAATGGTCAGCTCAGAGATCCAGGAGGTGCTAGCCACTCCACTGGCTGCCCGGTGACCTTCGCGATGGTGTCGTAGTCGCGGTCATAATGCAGGATGGTCAGCCCGTTGAGTTCCGCGGTCGCCGCCACCAGCAGGTCTACGGGGCCGGCACACCGATGCTGTTTTTGCTTTGTCAGCAATTCCTGGATGTCGGCCGCCCGTTGGAAGGCGCGATCGGGCATCGGGACCCAGCAGTACTCATCATGCAACCTGCCTAGCACCGACGTCCTGTCGGCGAAGGATCTAGCACTAAGCAGCAGTTCCAGTTCGGTGATGGGGCACAGACCGATCCTGCCGCTTCTCAGCGGCTCCTGCCACTTCACCCGCAGATCCTTCTGCCGTCCCAGACGTGCAAGCGCACTGGTGTCGATCAGATACCGGGGCATGACCGCCTCGGTAGTTTCTCTTGTCCATCAGCCAGTCCAGGTCGAGCGCGCCTGAGTCCGCCAGTTCCACGAAGTGGTCGAAGGCGTCCGCCCTTCGGCGCCAGTCTGCTGTCGCCTCCAGCAGAATTGTATTGACCGCTTCCTCCTGGCTTGACGTGTGGCACATCTCCATGGCCGCGGCAAGGGCCGCATCGTCCACATCGATCGTTATCTTCGCCATCGTGCACCTCCGGAGTTCGGGGCGTCGCCTGGAGTCTACCCGAGCGGTACGCGTCCATTCGGTGACTTTGCGTAGTGGACCTCATGCAAGCAGAACGTAATTGATCCGATGCGTTGCGTGATGAGAATCCGTAAATCAGAACCGGTCGAGCCCCAGAGTCGTACCCAACCGGTCGAGGGTGAACATCGCGGCCGGTCGGCCCAGATGATCTGGATGTTGCCGTGCGCCGGCCCGGCGTGCCGGGAAAGGACGCCGACCTGCGCACCGGGGTGACCGGCCTCACCGCCGGGGTGGCGGCCACCGCCGCCGGAAGGTCGAGGTCCGCCTCGGCTCGCCCACCGGCAGGCTGCTCGGCATCCTTCAGGTCCCGGCCACCGGCGGTGTCCACGCCGCGGTCACGACCTCGCTGGCCTAGGCCGGCGGCGTTTCACGACCTCTACCTTGTCTTCGGCGGGGTTATCCGCATCAAGGACCTCCGCCTGACCCGGTAGTCCTTCGACCACGCTCCCGGCGCCGCGGACACGCCGCACTGGGAGCATGGTCGGGCACACTTCAGGGATGAGCGACGGCACCTCCCCCTCGTCTTACGAGCGAGCTCTGCGCCATGTCGAGGCCCACTCGTCGGGAGGGCCGCTCGACTCCCGGTTACGCGTGACCTTGAACTTCCATCCGGACAGACTGGTCGGCGGCCGGCCGATCCTGGGCAGGCTGGCCGACGATGGCGTCTACCTCTCGCAGTTCGTCACGGGCGTCGGCAACGGCGGGCTGACGGCCCACCCCGGAGGCGACCGGTGGCGCTGGGAGAGCCGCATGTTCGGCGGTGCCTACGACCACGCGCCCGCTAACGAGCGCCCCGTCTACGGAGCGTTGAACTTGCGGCGCAAGGAGGTCGGCGCGGCACCGCGGTTCGGGTCCGCCCACTTCAGGCTGACGGAGGAGACCCTCGCGCGTGCCACGCTCTGTTACCCGGACAGCTTCTTCGAACCCTCGGCCTTCGGCGTCGCGTCCCGGATGCGACTCGTCGATCTGGCCGAGAACGACCGCCAAGATCTCCTGGACGACTACAAGACGCTCAAGAAGGTCTGGCACTGCCTGGCGCGTTTCGGCTCCGCGTCCGCCGAGCCCGTCGCCGCCGGCGCGTGCCGGCGCTGTTGAAGCAGGCGGTCAGGTCATAGACCATGATGCTCAGCGTCGACGTCGCCGGTGGGGCACACGCGGTCCGTGCATGTTCTCGGACGGAAGGATGGGCCGGCAATGCGAGCCATTTCCCGCGCGAGGTGGGAGTCTCTCGCGGCTTACTGTCGTAAGCCGCCCGCGCAAGCCCTGTCGCATGAGCTTGCCTGGTTCGAGGCCGATGGTGAGCGTATCGTCGCCACGCTCATCGTCGACACGGACGGCGAGTATTCCGGGATCATCCTGGCGCGTGACCGCCTGGAGAGATTCCGGTGGGTCGGAGGCACGGGCTACTTCGACACCCCCGAGGATGCTCTCGCCGACCTGAACCGCGAAATCCTCGACCTGCTGCCCAACCTGGAGGAGGAGCGCCTCCAGGGCGATGAGACCGGCAGAGCCGTCGACTTCTTCACGCCGCTCGCCGACTCGGCGAGGTTGCATCCGCACTTCCGCAGGATCTCCTCCGGTGACGAGTTCTCGGCCGCACGCGAGATCATCAGCGCGATGATGCGCTGGCACGAGGATGTGGACGGGAACTTCGTCGAGCAGTTCCAAACCACCGGCTTCGATGCCCGTGTCTGGGAGTTGTATCTGTTCGCGGCCCTGACCGAAGCCAACCTGGAGGTCTCGCATCCCAAGCCGGCCCCGGACTTCCTGGCTCGCGGCCTCGAGGGTGAGTTCGCCGTGGAGGCGACGACGATCAATCCGAGCATGGGCCGCGATGGCCGGCCGACTACGCCTCCGCGGCCCCAGACCGGCGAGGAACGAAAAGCGTACTTTCTGCATTACCTGCCCATCAGGTATGCGGGACCCTTGACCACGAAACTGCGAAAGGAGTACTGGAAGCGTCCTTCGGTGGCCGGAAAGCCGTTGGTCTTCGCGATCCAGGACTTCCATGGCGTGATGTCGATGACCTACAGCGGCTCGGCGCTGCCCATTTATCTCTAGGGCCGCGCGCAGGACGCCCGGCAGGATGAAGAAGGGCGGCTGACCATCACGTCGGCCGAGATCGTGGAGCACAAGTGGGGGAACAAGGTGGTGCCATCAGGGTTCTTCGCGCTGCCCGGCGCGGAGAACGTCAGCGCAGTGATCTTCAATGGTGGCGGCACGATCACCAAGTTCAACCGGATGGGCGTGAGCGCCGGATTCGGCTCGGACGAGGTCGTGCTCATCCGCCGCGGCACCGCTTGGGATCCCGACCCCCATGCGTCCACCGCCGTGCCCTTTCTGCATGTCGTGAGCAATGGGTATCCAGAGACCTGGATCCAGGGCATGGACGTCTACCACAACCCGAACGCGCTGCACCCGCTCAATCCGGACCTTCTTCCCGGCGCGGCGCATCACCGGCTACGGGCGGACGGGCAGATCGAGACGACCGCGATGGGCTTCAAGCCGATAACGTCCGCTACCACGGCCCTAACGTTCCGCGCCGACTGACGATCCGCCGCCCCGGCTCCGCGTCTGCCGGCCCTTCGCCGCCTTCCGAGCCCCGAGCCGGCAGATGATCGGATGGCGGCACCAGCCTCCTCCTGGGCGATCGGGCGCGACGGGTTGACAGCGCGGTCGCGCAGGTGCGAGGAAGCTCAATGTGAATCGTGGTCGTGGCGTCATCGCCCTCGTCTTCTGTGGCGTCTTGTCCGCCTGTCAAAGCGGTACGGAAGGGGCGGGTCCGCAGGAGACCGCTCCGGCCTCCGCGCCCGCCGTGGCCCGGACACCCCGTGAGCCGGCCAAAGTGGTGTCGACCGAGGTCGTGGACGAGCGGACCGACAAGCTCACCATCGAGTCCGCGGCCACGGGCGGCCGGCGCTCCGTGTGGGTCATGCGTCCGGCGGCCTGGAAGCAGGGGTCCACGGGCTGGCGGGCGCTGTACATGCTGCACGGCTGCTGCGCGGGCGGCGGATGGGACTGGCTCGGCAGCGGCGAGGTGAAGGCTATGACCGCCGGCCTCGACGCCGTCGTCATCGTCCCCGAGGGCGGCATCATGGGCTGGTACACCGACTGGCGTGACGGCCCGGCCTGGGAGACCTTCCACACCTCCGAGATACCCGCCCTCGTCGAGCCGAAGTACGGGGTTGGCGAGCGCCGGGCCGTCGTGGGCTTCTCGATGGGAGGCTTCGGCGCGTTCGGTTACGCGGCCCGCCACCCCGGCATGTTCGAGGCGGCCGCCTCGCTTTCGGGTGTGCTGGACATTCGGCGGGACGTCCGCGGCTACCGTTCGTTCTTCGAGAGCTACGGCCTTGACACCGGCGACGTCTGGGGCGACCCCGGCTCCTGGGCCGCGTACAACCCCGCCGACCAGGCCGCCCGCCTCAAAGGCGTCCGGCTGTACCTCTCGTGCGGCAACGGCGAGCCCGGCCCTCTCGACCCCGGCCAAGGCGCCCACGACGACGTCGAAGACGGCATCCTCCGCCAGAACGAGAACTTCGCCGAGGCGGCCAGGAAGGCCGGCCTCACCATGACGAAGGACTTCTACGGCAAGGGCACCCACACCTGGCCCTACTGGATCCGCTCCCTCCAACGGGCCCTCCCCATCTTGCTTCCCTGACCTGCCGACCTCGCGGTCGTCGTGCGACGGCTCATGGGCGGGCCTGATCGCGTAGCACTTCGGTGGCCGTCGGAGGTCCCGCTTTCGCGGGCGTGATGCTCGTTCCGGTCGCTCAGACGATCACCTCGGGCGGGGTGACGCATTGCGATAAGTGCCGCTTTCCGGATGCGTCCACGGAGTCGTGATTTCTCGCCCCACGCCGGGAGTCGGGGCGTTACCCTTGGTGGTCAATTGACTACGGAATGACTTCACGGTTGTTCTGACGTCGATGAGTCAGGTCTGGCCAGGTGTCGCGAGGGGACCTCATGACCAAGATGATCGACATTGACCCCGAGGAGTCGCCGCGCGCGCGGTTCGCGTACGAGTTGCGCCGCCACCGGCTTGCGGCGCGCCTCACCCAGAAGCAACTGGCCCGGCGCATCGGGTTCTCCAGCAGCGCCGTCGCCATGGTCGAGACGTCCAAGTTCCGGCCGTCCGAGCGCTTCGCCCAGCTCTGCGACCAGGTCTTCGGCCTGGACGGCGTCCTGGCCGGCCTCTATGCCGAGGTCTGGCCGCCCCCGCCCCCCGTTCCGGCCCACTTCCGCGACTGGGCGAAAGAGGAACAGAGGGCCACCGCGCTGCGGCTCTGGTCCCCGCTTCTGATCCCGGGCATCCTCCAGACCGAGGCCTTCGCCCGGAGGATCTTCGAGCGAGAGCCCGGCCTCACCGGCGAGCAGATAGAGGAGCGGCTCGCCGGCCGCATGCAACGCAGGTCGATCTTCTCGCGCACCGATCCGCCGGCCGTCATGTGCCTGATCGACGAGGGCGTCCTTCACCGTCCGGTCGGCGGTCCCGGGGTGATGCGCGAGCAGCTCGAGTACCTGGTGGAGATGGCACGCCGGCCCCGGGTGACCATCCAGATCGTGCCCTATAACGCGGAGGCCCTTTCGGGCCTGATGGGCGCCTACGCCATTGCCGAAATGCGGGGAAACGCGTATACGGTGCGAGTGGAGGCTCAGCCCAAGGGCCGGACGATAACCGACAGAAGCGCCATCACCGAGATCATCGACCGCTATGACGCCGTCCGGGCGGACGCCTATCCGCAGCACCTGTCCTGCAAGATCATTGAGGAAGTGGTGGCGCAGAAATGGACCTGAGCGCGGCGCGCTGGCGGAAGTCGACCTGGTCGGGCGGGGACGGCGGCGAATGCGTCGAGGTGGCCGGCGGGCCGGCCGGGGTCGTGGCCGTGCGGGACTCCAAGAATCCTCATGGCCCCGTGCTGCTGTGCGGCGCCGGCGAGTGGAAGGCCTTCCTCGGCGGCGTCAGAGGCGAGGCGTTCGGGTGAAGCGGTGGGTGGACCGGCCGGGGGCGCCGTCGACCTCGTTGGAGGGGACGTCGGCGAGCACACGGGCGACCTTGCCCTTCAGGTCGACCACGACGATCTGCTGAGGGCTCTTGGTCTGGTCCCGGTACATGACGTGGGCGTCGTTGAACCAGCCGATGGTGCTGTACGACTTCGGCACCGAGAAGGAGGCGCGACGGCGGCCGGTGGCGAAGTCCCACACGCACATGGCCGCGTAGGCGTCCGGGCACGTCGTGAGGAACGACTTCCCGGCCGGCGAGATGGCGCCCTCGGTTCCGTACGCCTCGCCGACGCCGGGGATGGTGCGGACGGTCTTCCCGCGCAGGTCGAACACGCGCAGTCCTGCCCTCGGGCCGCTTCCGTAGTACTGCGCGACGGTGGTCTCGCCCGGCGCCCACATGAAGGGCGCTCCGGTCGCGCCCTGGGCGTCGGCGGTGACCAGGCTCGCCTTCGCGCCGGCGACGTCGACGACGGCGAACCCGACCGGTCTCCTGCCCTCCGTCGTGGCCTGGAATGACGTCAGCAGCAGCCTGCGGCTGTCGGAGGACCAGTGGGGGTTGAAGTTCTGCAGCCGCTTGTCGGTCAGCCGGACGATGAACTGCCGCTCGCTCGCCCGTTCGATCAGCCGGATGAAGTCGTACGGCTGGGGGATCGAGTCCTTCAGCCAGGGCAGCACCGCGGCCCACTTGCCGTCCGGCGAGATGAGCGGCTCCTGGAAGGGGCCGGCCGATTCGAATCGGCCGGACGCGGGGTCCCTCAGGTAGCCCTTCGACTCCTTCCCGGTGGTGTAGATGACGGTGGTCAGGCGCACCGGGTCCGCGGGGTTCTCGTGCAGCGTCGTCTTCAACCCGGGCAGCCGCACGTCGTCGGTCTTCGACGCCGGAGCCGCGGTGACCTCGGCGACGGGCTTCGGCGGCCCGGCGGACGTCCGCGGTGGCGCCGTCGCGGTGCCGCCGCGCGTGCTCAGCCCGTACACCATGGCCGCGGAGGCCAGCGCGAGCGCCACGGCGCCCCCCGCCAGCCAGGCGCGGCTCGGAGACCTGCCGCCGTCCCCCCTCGGCACGGTGGTGATCTCGCCGGCGGCCGGCACGTTCAGGGGCGCGGCGCGGGGCCCGGCGGCGCCGCCGGCGGCGACCGCGGAGCCGGCCGAGAGCAGGTCGGTGCCCGCGGGGCGTTCACGCGCGCCGAGCAGGCGCATCAGCGCCTCCCGGGCGGCGGGACGCCGCGACGGGTCCTTGGCCAGGCAGTCGGCGATCAGTTCGCGCAGGTCGCCCTGGAGGCCGCCGAGGTCGGGCTCGCGGTGCAGGATGCGGTTCACGACGGCGGGCAGGGAGTCCATGCCGAACGGCGGCCGCCCCGTCGCGGCGAACACCATCGTCGATCCCCAGGCGAACAGGTCGGCGGGCGGCTCCACCGTGGCCGTCTCGAGCTGCTCGGGGGCCATGTACGGCGGGGTGCCGACCACGCCCGAGCCGGTCGCGGCGGCGTCGAGCGCCCGCGCGATGCCGAAGTCGATCACCCGTGGGCCGTCCCGGCCCAGCAGCACGTTGCTCGGCTTGAAGTCGCGGTGCACGACCCCGGCGCGGTGGATCGCGGCCAGCGCCGTCATGGTGCCGACGGCCAGGCGCCGCAGCCGGGTGTCGCGCAGCGGGCCTTCGGCGTCCACGACCTGCTGGAGGGTGGGGCCCTCGATGTACTCGCTGACGATGTACGGCCGGCCGTCCAGGGTGCCGCTCTCGACGACCTGGGCTGTGCAGAACGGCGCGACCCGGCGCAGGATCTCGGTCTCGCGCAGGAAGCGGCCGGGGGCGGACACACCTCCGGCCTCCGGCCCTGCGAGGCCCTGGCGCAGCACCTTGACGGCCACGCGTTCCCCCGAGGGCGCCGCGGCGAGGAACACCGAGCCCTGTCCCCCTTCCCCGAGTCGCGCGGTGAGCTCGTAGTCGCCGATCTGGGACGGATCGCCTGGGCGCAGGGGAGTGGTGGAGTTCACGGCCGGCTACTTCCACCCGAACCGGACGAAGACCGTCTCTGAGTCCTTCTTCGGAACATCGACCAGCGTGCGCTTGACCTTGCCGTGGAAGTCGATGACGACGTACTTCTTGACGTCCTTGCGCGTGTCGAGGACGACCAGGTGGTGCTCGTCCCACCAGCCGTGGACGGAGATGTCGTCACTCCAGACGGGGATGGTGGCCGTCCGGTTGCCCGAGTCGAGATTCCAGACGCAGACGGTGTCCGGCGCCTTGGCGTCGGAGGACGGCGGGCAGTAGGTGAAGAAGGAGCGGCCGGAACGGGAGAAGATGCCCGGCCCCGGGATGAGGCCGACCCACGGCAGGGTGCGTACGACGTTGCCGTTCAGGTCGCGGAACCGCAGCCCGAACCTCGGCTTGCCCTTCTTCTCGTACGCGCCGACGACGTAGGCGCCGTCGGGGCTCCAGTCGAAGTTGCCGTACCCGTCGCGCTGGTCGTCGGTCTTGACGACGGTCGCCTTGCGGGTCGCGACGTCCACCACCACGAACCCGGCGGGGTACTGCGTCTTCTTCTTCAGGTCGAATTCGTAGAAGGTGAGCAGGAAGCGCTTGCTGTCCCTGCTCCAGACGCCCGACAGCCCGCGAAGTGGCTGCTTGAGCGTGTCGATGGAGAACTTCTCACCGGTGGCGCGGTTGTGGAAGACGATGTAGTCGTAGCTGGACGCCGCGAACTTCAGCCACGGGTTGATCGTGGCCCACTTGCCGTCCGGCGAGACGGCCGGGTCGCCGAACTCGGCGTTCTCGGCGATCTTGCGGAAGGTGTCGGCGCCGGTGTCGCGGGTGTAGCTCTGGTACAGCTTCTTCTTGATGTCCTGGACGAAGTAGGCGTTGAGCTGGAAGGGGTCCGCGGGGTTCTCGTGCAGGGTGATCTTCGACCCGGGAAGGGTGACGTCCTTGGTGGCCGGGGGCGGCGGGCTGGGCGAGGCCTCGATGACCGAGGCAGACGGGGCGGGGACGGGCGTCGGGGCGGGCGCCGGTGCGGCCACGGGCGCCGTGGTCGTGCGGGGGACCAGCGCGTACACCGCGCCTCCTGAGGCGAGCGCGATGGCGAGGGCGCCGGCCACGAGCAGCAGGGACCGGCGGCGCCGGGCGGCCCGTCCCGGCGGCGGCAGCGTCACGCGGGCCGTCGAGTCGGGCGGCGGCGCGGCGAGCAGGTCGCCGAGCGGCCACGGCCCGGCCCCCTGAGGCGCGGACCCCTGAGGGGCGGCCCCCTGAGGGGCGGGCGCCGCGGCGATGGACTCCGCGGTCGCGAGGATCTGCGAGTGGCCGACCAGGCGGAGCAGCGCCTCGCCGGCCGACGGGCGGCGGGCGGGGTCCTTGGACAGGCACTCGCCCACCAGGCTGAGCAGGTCGCCGTCCAGGACGCTCAGGTCGGGCTCGTCGCGCAGGATCTTGTTGATCGTGGCGGACATGCTCCCCGCGTCGAACGGGTCGCGCCCGGAGGCGGCGAAGAGCATGGTCGCGCCCCAGGCGAACATGTCGGACGACGGCCCGACGGGAGCGCCGTCCAGCTGCTCGGGGGTGAGGTAGGCCGGGCTGCCGACCGACCGCGTCGTGCTGCTCACCCCGGCGTTCAGGGCCTCGGCGATGCCGAAGTCGATCACCCGGGGTCCGTCGGGGCCGAGCAGGACGCTGCGCGGGCCGAACTCGCGGTGGGCGATGCCTGCCTGGTGGATCGCCACGAGCGCGGTCATGGTGCCGATGGCGAGCCGGTGCAGCGCCGGGCCGCGCAGCGGGCCCTCCACTTCGACGGCCTGCTTGAGGGTGGGCCCGTCGATGTACTCGCTGACGACGTACGGCTGGTCGCCGGCCATGCCGGTCTCGATCACCTGGGCCGTGCAGAAGGCCGACACCTGCCGCAGTTCGTCCACCTTCGCGAGGAACCGGTCGGCGCCGGCCAGGTCAGAGTGCAGCAGCTTGACCGCCACGTGCTCCTCGCCCGGCCTCTTCGCCAGGTAGACCGTGCTCTTGCTCCCCACACCGAGCCGGCCGACGATGTGGTAGCCGCCTATATCGGTTGGATCATCCGTGAGGAGGGGCGAAGCCTCCGGCATGTCGGGATTCTCCTTAGGAAAGTCCGTCGGTAGATCGTTAATTATGCGTACGGAAAGCGATGGCGGGGTGGTTGTCATCACTTTCGCCGGGCTTTCGACAGCCTCTCACGCCTGACGGGCCGCGGGGAGCGCCAGGCGGGCGCGGCTCTGACGGGCGCGCGGGACCGCTGTGAGACCGGCGCGGGTGGGTGGTCTCCACCGGTTTCCGGCCCCACAGAGCTGATCAAAGGTGTGTACGGAATCAACCGGCTTAGAGTCGCCCGCCACCCTTTCTGGGTACTTCGGGAGAAAGCAAACCCGAAGGGGAGATCATGGCTAGATGCGAAGTATGCGGTAATGATTATGAAATGAGCTTCGAAGTGCATGCCAAGGGCGGTGTGCACACCTATGACTGCTTCGAGTGTGCCATCCAGGGCATGGCGCCGGTGTGCGAGCACTGCGGGTGCCGCATCATCGGCCACGGCGTCGAGGCGAGCGGCCACTGGTACTGCTGCGCCCACTGCGCGCGGGAGAAGGGCGTCTCTGAGCTGGTCGATCACATCGGAGCCGTCTCCTCGCGCTGACGACGACCCGCTCATGGCCCCGGCCCCCTGATCGCGAGAGGGCCGGTGCCGAGGTCACAGGGAGCCGGCGGCGCGCAGGGCGCCGGTCAGGTCGTTGACCCGCGTGTCCCGGATGCCCACCGGCGCCAGCTTCAGCCCGCGCTCGATCGTGGCGAGGATCGATGTGGTGTCGTACACCGTGTGGTCCACGCCGGAGTGCCGCAGCGACCGGCCGACGACCAGGGTGGGGATGCGGGTGCCCGGGCCGAACGCGTCGAAGGCCCCGCGGGTGCGGCCGTCCGCCCCAGGCGGCGGGACGTGGTCCCACTGGCCGCCGAACTCGTCGTAGGTGACCACCACGAGCGTGTCCTTGCTCTGCGGGCCGCTGTCGATCGTCTCGAGCAGGTCGACCAGGTGGTCGCTGCCGTCGGCCTCGCTGGCGTAACCGGGGTGCTCGTTCTCCGCTCCGTACGGCTTGACGAAGCTCACCGTCGGAAGCGTCCCCTTCTTGGCCGCCGCCAGGAACGCCTTCTCGTCCTTCAGACGCGCGCGGCCGGGCTGCCCCGGCGCGTACGCCGCGAAGTAGTTGAACGGCTGGTGGTGGTACTGGAACAGGGGACCGGGGCGCCCGGCCTCGGCGTCGTCCCAGCCGCCGGAGTACCAGGCCCAGCTGACGCCCTTGCCGCTCAGCCGGTCGCCGATGTTGGGGTACACGGCGTCGTCGATCAGCGGGAGCCGGTCCCCGTCGCCGTGCGGCGCGACGGCCGGCTGGATGGTGTTGACCGCGTAGTCGCCGCAGACGACCGCGGGGTTGGCCGCGGGCCCGCACGCCTGCGTCAGCTGGGCGTCCTCGACCGAGGTCTTCGGCACATAGAGCGGGTAGTCGGCGCTGGGGAACCCCTCGGCGTCGACCACCGAGTGCAGGATCTCGTTCGGCCCGCCCGGCCCCGCGCTGGTGTCGACGGGCGCGCGGCCGGCGATCAGCCACTGGTGGTTGAGGAACGAGCCGCCGAAGGCCCCCTGGAAGAACCGGTCGGCGACCACGTAGCGGGGCGCGCCCGCCGAGTGCAGGTACTTCCAGATGGGCAGCCTGCGCGTGTCGTAGACGCCCATGGTGAGGCCGACGGCGTCGCTGCCGGTCACGTAGCGGTCCTGCCTGCCGCCGTGGATCTGGTACTGCTCCTGGTAGAAGCGGTGGACCAGGTCGCGCGTGCAGCCGCCGGGCTCGGCCCCCTCGCCGCCCCTCGGCACGCCGTTGGGCGCCGCGACGCCCGGGGCCGGGCACGTCCTGTCGTCCGGGCCGATGTGGTCGTCGATGGTGAACGGCTTGTCGGCGAAGTGGCCGGAGAGCACGCCGTGCGCGGCGTCCTCGCAGGTGGCCTTCAGGGGCGGGGTGGTGAGGTTCACGTCGTTCTGGGGCAGGCAGGTGTAGGGGGCGCCGTCCTGGGCGACCTGCCGCACCCGCGACGAGGCCCGGTCGAGGCCGTCGACCCGGTGGCCGCCCACCGGCCCCCAGCCGCCGTAGAGGTTGTCGAAGCTGTGGTTCTCCTCGTAGATGACGACCAGGTGGCGGAAGCCGGCGATCACCCGCGGCCCGGCGTCCGCGTCGCCGCCGCCGGCCACCGCCGCGCAGGCCGGCAGCGACAGCGCCGCCAGCAGCGCGCACGCGGCGACGGCCGCCGTCGGTCTTCTCGTCGCTAGCACCCGCTCATCATCACCCCTTGACCGCGCCGATGATGACTCCCTTGGTGAAGTGTCGCTGGACGAACGGGTAGAGGAACAGCACCGGCACCAGCGCGATCGTCACGATCGACATCTGGATGGCCAGGCTCGGCGGCAGCGTCTGCCCGGCGATGGTGTCGCTGGTCTGGCCGACGACCAGCGACTGCCCCTGAAGGACGTACTGCCGCAGGACCACCTGCAGGGGCCATTTGCTGTTGTCGTTCAGGTACAGCACGGCGTTGAAGAACGAGTTCCAGTAGCCGACCGCGTAGAACAGGCCGATCACCGCGACGACGCCCTTGGAGACCGGAAGCACGATGCGCCAGAGGATGCGGAACTCTCCGGCGCCGTCGACCCGGGCGCTGTCGGTCATCTCGCCGGGGATGTTCATGAAGAACGCCCGCATGACCACCAGGTTGAACGCCGTGACCGCCGAGGGCAGGATCAGCGACCAGTAGCTGTCGATGAGCCCGAGCGAGCTGACCAGCAGGTAGTTCGGGATGATCCCCGGCCCGAACAGGAACGTCAGCAAGATCATGAAGAGCAGCGGCCGGTGGAACAGCGAGCCGGGACGCGACAGCCCGTACGCGGCGAGCACGGTCACCGACAGGCTGATCGCCGTCCCGACGCCCGTGACGGCCAGGCTCACGGCGACGGCGCGGGTGACCACCCCGCCGGCGAACAGCTCGCCGTAGGCGGCCACCGAGAGCTCGCCGGGGACGGAGACCAGCCCGCCGGCCCTGGTGACGGTCTCCTGGGTGGACAGGCTGGTGAGCACCACCATGTAGACCGGGAAGACGACGCAGGCCGCGATCAGCGTGAGCGTGAGGTTCTTGATCAGCCGCCCTGCCAGGCTCGGCGGCTCGTCCCAGACGGGGCGCGAAGTCGTGGTCATCATGATCGTTTGTAGATCCCCTGCTCGCCGAATCGGTGGGCCACCTTGTTGGCCACGAGGATGAGCAACAGCCCGACCAGGCCCTTGACCAGGCCGGCCGCCGCTCCGTAGCTCCACTCGCCGGTGGTGAGCGTGCGCCAGTACACGAAGGTGTCCAGCACCTCGGCCGCCTCCCTGCCCACCGCGTCGCGCTGGAGGAAGAACTGCTCGAAGCCCACGTTGAGCGCTTCGCCCAGGCGCAGGATCAGCAGCAGGATGACCACCGGCCGCAGGCCGGGCAGCGTGATGTGCCAGATGCGCTTCCAGCGGCTCGCGCCGTCCACCGCCGCGGCCTCGTACAGATGCTGGTCGATGGCGGCGAGCGCGGCCAGGAAGATGATCGTCCCCCATCCCGCGTCCTTCCAGACGGTCTCCGCGGTGACCAGTAACAGGAAGGTGTCCGGGTTGGTCATCAGCTCGATGCCCTTGTGGCCGTGGTCGCGCAGGATCTGCGAGATCAGGCCGGCCCCGCCGAGCATCTGCTGGAACAGCGTCACGACCAGCACCCAGGAGAAGAAGTGCGGCATGTAGACGATGCCCTGCATGATCAGCCGCAGGCGGGGGCGGACGACGCTGTCCAGCAGGATGGCGAGCGCGATGGGCACGGGGAAGTAGAAGACCAGCTGGAACGTCGTGATGCTCAGCGTGTTCAGCGTGGCGTCCCAGAAGCTCTCATCCTGCAGGAGCCACTGGAAGTTGCTGAACCCGATGAACGGGCTGTCCTTGAAGCCGACGTAGGGCGAGTAGTCCTGGAAGGCGATGATGTTGCCGAGCAGCGGCACGTAGTGGAACAGCAGCAGCAGTCCCGCCGCGGGCAACGTCATCAGCAGCAGCGGCCAGTCCCGTCGCAGGCGGCTCGCCAGCGGCCTGCGGGCCGGACTCTGGCCGGACTTGCCCGTTTTCCTGCCGTTCCGGCTTGCCTTAGAGGTGGTGTTGCGGACATTGTTAGTGGTGCCGGTCTCGGCGGGTGAGGTCAGGTCACCCGCCGGGCCGGTCCTCAGGCCTTTCCTCAGCACGCCGGCCGCCGTCGTCCGCCCGCTCCGGACCCGGCCGCGGGCCGGCTACGCACGGCCGTTGTCCCGCAGGACCTTCATGTAGAACTCGCGCGCCTCGTCCCCGCCGTCGCGCCGCCACTCGGCGGCGATCTTCTTGACGTCGCTCACCGGCCGGCGCCCGCGCATGACGTCGGTGAACTTGTCCTCGGTGGGGATCTGCAGGCCCGCCATCCGTGAGGGCCGCTGGTCGCGGATACCGTCGAGCGGGGTCTTCTCGATGTACTTGAACGAGGCGTTCTGCCATCCGATGTTGCCCTGGACGGCGTCGGGGAAGGCCACGTAGTCGGCGACGATGGGCCTGCCGCCGAGGAACACGTACGACGGCTGGGCCTCCTTGCGTCCGAGATCGGTGTACTGCGGCACGCCCTTGTCGTCCCGGTTGAAGTGCTTGCCCTCCACGCCGTAGGTCGCGAGCTCGTACTCCTTGGTGCCGAACGGCGCGGCGCACCAGTTGAGGATGGACAGCAACTCGGCGATCTTGTCCTTGCCCAGGCCCTTCTTCACGAACGTGAAGATCCCCGCCGGCTTGTTGTGATACATGATCGGCGTGCTGCCGTCATGGGAGAACAGCGGCATCACGTCGATGGCGAACTTCGGGTTCTTGCCGCGGTGCTGCTGGAGCATCTCCTTCCAGGCGCCGAGGCCGTCGCGGTAGACGACGATCTGGCCGGAGGCGAACAGGTCCTTCTCGTTGGCGCCGCGGTTGCTGCTGATCACGTTCGGGTGGATGAGCTCCGCCTCGAAGAGCTTGCGCATGAAGGCGGTCATCTCCTCCCACTCGGGCGTCTCGTACCTGTAGACGAGCTTGCCGCCCTCCAGCCGCCACTCCTGCGGGACCTTGAAGACCGGCCACACCATCTCGTGGATGTCGCCGAACGCCCAGCGCTTGGCCTTGGGGTCGGTGATGGTCTTGCCCAGGGCGAAGAGCTCGTCGGCGGTCTTGGGCAGCGCCCAGTCGGAGTGCTGGTCGAAGATGTCCTTGCGGTACAACAGGGCGTAGGGGAAGGGGTCGGTCGGGAAGGGCACCGACATGAGCTTGCCGTTGAAGACCGAGAAGCTCCAGGCGGTGGTGGGCAGGTTGGCCAGCATCGGGTAGGCCTTGACCTTGTCGCCCTGCAGGTAGGGGGTGAGGTCCTCGAACGTCTGGTCGACGGCCCGGTTGAAGTCGGCCATCTTCTCGATCTCCCACTGCGGGATGACCATGAGATCGGGGATGTCGCCGCCCGCGAGCCGCGCCGTCACCTTGTCGACGTAGGTGATCCCGTCGGCGATCTGGAACTCGATGGTCGCGCCGATGTCGGCGTTGCACGCCTGGAAGTAGGCGTTCTCCGACAGCCCGGGCGGGGGAGGGCCCCACAACGGCGTCATGGCCTTGTAGGTGCCGCCCTTGCCGGCCGTGCCGGGGACCGCGTCGGCGAGGGTGGCCGGGTAGTTCACGAAGCCGCCGCCGACGTCCGGCACGCCGAGAAGCGTCGAGGTGGTGCCGGGGATGTCCGGCTTCACCCCTTGGAACGGGACGTAGGACGGGGTGAGGGACTTCAGCTTGTCGGCCGCCGCGGCGGTGGCGCCGCCGCTGCCCGGCCTGCGTCCGGCGGGGGTGGAGCAGCCGGCCAGCAGGCCGCCGCCGGCGAGCGAGGCGGCGCCGAGGCCGACGAGGCCGAGGAAGCCCCGGCGGCTGGGGTTGCCGGCGGCGCTCGTGCCGTCGTGGGGAGATGTCACCGGATGCTCCCTTCGTACGGGCGTACGGTGCTTCGCGTGGGGGATGTCAACGGGACTCCTTCAGGTCGTGCCAGGTGTATGGCCTGTCAAGGGTGTCGAGGGGCGGAGCTGCGCGGTAGAGTTAGTTCGTCTGGTGACCAAACAAATTAGTCCAGGGGCACGGACGCCACAAGGGACGGCCCGCGTCGCCGACCGCGGATCCATGACATCGCCGGTCAGGGATCGATGACATCGGCGCGGCGGTGCGTGCGGCGAGGGAGCACAAGGCGAGGTATGACCAGCGGCTCGACGATGCGGCATGATGGGCCCACCGGGGCTCAGCGGGAACGGGGCTGATTTTGATCAACACGCACACCGGGCCTCAGCCGGCGGACTTCGCCGACGTAAGGGCCACCAACCTCGCGGTCGTGCTGCGGTTCGTGCGGGAGAACGCGCCCTGCTCCCGGGCCGACATCGCGGCCTCGACGGGCCTCAACAAGGCCACGGTGTCGAGCCTGGTCGCCGACCTCATCGACCGGCGGCTCCTGCGCGAGACCGGCCTCACCGAGAACCGCGTCGGCAGGCCGGCCACCATGCTCGTGCTGGACGGCTCCCCGTACGCCGCGATCGGCATCGAGGTCAACGTCGACTACCTGACCGCCGTCGCCGTCGACCTGGCGGGAACCGAGCTGCTGTCGTGGCGGCGGTCGTTCCCCGGCGCCACCGCGACTCCGAACCAGGCCGTCGCGTCCGTCGCCGCGCTCGCCCGGCGGGTGCTCAACCGCATGGGCAAGGAGGCTCGCCAGGTGCTCGGCCTGACCGTCGCGGTGCCGGGCCTGGTCGACGTGAACGGTTCGGTGCGCATCGCGCCCAACCTGGGCTGGCGCGACGTCGACCTGTCGGGCGACCTGACCAAGGCCCTGCGCGACCCGGGCTTCCCCGTGCTGGTCGACAACGACGCCAACCTCGCCGCGCTCGCCGAGCACCGTTTCGGCCCGCACGGCGGCGCGGGCGACCTGGTCTACCTGACCGGCGAGGTGGGCGTGGGCGCGGGCGTCGTCCTGGACGGCCGGCTGCGCCGGGGCGGCCAGGGCTTCGCCGGAGAGGTCGGCCACATCCAGATCGATCCATCGGGCGCCGAGTGCCGCTGCGGACGGAGGGGCTGCCTGGAGGCGGTCGCCGGGATGGCGGCCGTGCTTCAGCGCACCGCCCCCGACGCCACGCCCGCCGAGCTGGAACCCGAGATCGAGGAGGTCGTGCGGCTGGCCCGCGGCGATGATCCCGCCATCCTCGATCTGCTCGCCACCATCGGCGGCGAACTCGGCAAGGGCGTGGCGATCATCGCCAACGTGCTCAACCCCGAGGTGGTCGTCCTCGGCGGGTACTACATCGCCGTCGCGCCGTGGATGCTGCCCGCCGCGCGCGAGGAGTTCGCCCGCCGCAGTTTCGCCCCCGACGCCGGAGGCACCAGGCTGGTCGCCTCCACCCTCGGCTACGGGGCGGCGGCGCTGGGCGCGGCCGCCCGGCTGCTCGACTCGATCGACTCCGGCCGCCTGCCCGCCCAGCGCTGACCGCGCCGGCCCGGTTCGGACCGCTCCATTCCGGCCCGGCCGGCGTGGGCCGGCGCCGGTTCGCGCTCGCGAAGGTCCGTCGTCACGCGGGCTCGTGATCACGCCGGTTCATGATCGTGCGGACTCCGGCTCAGGACGATTCCCAGGTCGGCGCACGCTCGCGCCGGAAGCCGCCGAAGTGGCTCTTGACCCGAAGGCCGCGAAGCGGCACTCTTCAGGAGAACCCCGGATGTAACACTGTTGAAATCTTCGTATACACCGTCGAAGCGCTTCGAAACTCCTCGTGAGTCAAGCTCCGTCGAAGCGCTTCGACCACCAGAGACGCTTCGGCGTCGAAGCGTTTCGAAACGCACCTCGGTGAGCGAAGGACGGTCCCCCAGATGAACGAACCGGTGTCAGGCACCTTCCGCGATCCCGCCCTGCCGACCGAGGCGCGCGTCGCCGACCTCCTCGGCAGGCTGACGCTGGAGGAGAAGGTCGGCCTGCTCCACCAGTACCAGGCGGCCGTGCCCAGGCTCGGCCTCGGCGTCTTCCGCACGGGCACGGAAGCCCTGCACGGCCTCGCCTGGCTGGGGCCGGCGACCGTCTTCCCCCAGGCGATCGGCCTGGCCAGCACCTGGGACCCCGACCTGGTGCGCCTCGTCGGCGCGGCCACCGGCGACGAGGTGGTGGCGCTGCACCACAAGGACCCGGCCGGAGCCGGCCTCAACGTCTGGGCGCCTGTGGTGAACCCGCTGCGGGACCCGCGGTGGGGGCGCAACGAGGAGGGCTACTCCGAGGACCCGTGGCTGACCGGCGTCATGGGCACGGCCTACTCCCGCGGCCTGAGGGGCGACCACCCGACCCTGAAGACCGCTCCCACGCTCAAGCACTTCCTGGCGTACAACAACGAGACCGACCGCTGCGTCACCTCCAGCAACCTGCCGCCGCGGGTGCTGCGCGAGTACGAGCTGCGGGCCTTCCGCCCGGCCATCGAGGCCGGGGCCGCCGTCTCGCTGATGCCTTCGTACAACCTGGTCAACGGCCGCCCCGCGATGCTCAGCCCGCTGATCGGCGACGTGGTGCGCACCTGGACGCCCGACGACCTGCTGGTGGTCAGCGACGCCCACGCGCCGGCCAACCTCACCGGCCTTCAGGGCTACTACGCCGACCCGCCGGAGGCCTACGCGGCGGCCGTCAAGGCGGGGACCGACAGCTTCACCCAGGACGACGACCGGCCCGCGGACACCCTGCGGCACATCACCGAGGCGCTGGAGCGCGGGCTGCTCGGCGAGGACGACGTCGACACCGCCGTCAAGCACGCGCTCGCCATCCGGGTCCGCCTCGGCGAGTTCGACCCCGCCACCCCCTATGACGGCATCACCGAGGAGGTCGTCAACAGCCCCGAGCACCAGGCGCTCGCCCGCCGGGCGGCCACGCGGTCGATCGTCCTGCTGAAGAACGAGGGCGTCCTGCCCCTGCGCGACCCGGGGCGCGTGGCGGTGATCGGCCCGCTCGCCGACACGCTCATGGAGGACTGGTACAGCGGCACGCTGCCCTACGCCGTCACCGCCCGAGCCGGGCTCGCCGATCGGTGCGTCACCGCCTTCGTCGAGGGCGTCGACCGGGTGGCGCTGAACACGGCGGGCGGCCACATCACGGCGGTGGAGCACTTCGCGGGCGGCCCGCTGACCGTCTCCACGGCCGGCGAGGCGCGCGCCGCCTGGTTCGACCTGTTCGACTGGGGCGGCGGAGCGTACGCGCTGCGGACCTGCGCCAACGGAAGGTACGTCTCGGTGGGCGACGACGGCGTGCTCGTCAACGACCAGCCCGGCCCGAACGGATGGGAGGTGCGCCAGACGTTCCGGCTGGACGAGCGGCCCCGCGGCACCCTGGCCCTGCGCCACATCTCCACCGGCCGCCATGTCGGGCTGTCGCCGGACGGCGCGCTGCGGCTCACCGACGACCCCGACGCGGCGGCCGTGCTCACCCTGGAGCTGGTCGAGAGCGGCGCCCAGGCGGCCGCCGACCTGGCCGCCACCGCCGACGTCGCCGTCGTCGTGCTCGGCGACCATCCGCTGGTCAACGGCAGGGAGACCGAGGACCGCACCGAGCTCGGCCTGCCGGCCGCGCAGGAGGCGCTGCTGCGCGCCGTCCACGCCGCCAACCCCCGCACGGTGCTGGTCGTCAGCAGCGGCTACCCGTTCGCGGTCACCTGGGCCGAACAACACGTGCCCGCGATCCTGTGGTCCTCCCACGGCGGCCAGGAGTACGGCAACGCTCTCGCCGACGTGCTGTTCGGCGACGAGGACCCCGAGGGCAGGCTCACCCAGACGTGGTACCGCTCGGCCCGCGAGCTGCCCGACCTGTTCGACTACGACATCATCGCGACCGACTCGACCTACCTGTACTACCGGGGCACGCCGCTGTACCCGTTCGGGCACGGCCGCAGCTACACCCGGTTCTCCTACTCCGACCTGCGGCTCTCCTCGGCGACGCTGGAGCCGGACGACGTGCTCCAGGTGCGGGTGACGGTCACCAACGTCGGGTTGCGGCCCGGCACCGAGGTCGTGCAGCTCTACACCCGCCAGCGGCGCTCCCGCGTCAAGCAGCCGCTGCGCCAGCTGCGCGGGTTCGAGCGGGTGCGGCTCGCGCCCGGCGAGAGCCGCACCGTCACCATGGCGGTCGACGTCGCCGACCTCGCCTTCTGGGACGTCACACGGGGAAGGTTCGTCGTCGAGGCGGCTCCGCACAAGGTGCAGGTGGGTGCGTCGGCCCGTGACATCAGGCTCTGCGCCCACTTCACGGTGGCCGGCGAGCGGATTCCCGCCCGTGACGCCTACGCCCGCCCTCTGGACGCGGCCGACAACGACGAGTACGACGGAATCGTGCTCTGCGACGCCGCCCGCTCCGGCGGCGACGCGGTCCGGGGCACCGACCCTGGCGGGTGGATCCGCTTCCGGGAGGTCGACTTCGCCGGCGGCGCCTCCGACTGCGTGCTGTCGGTCGCGAGCACCGAGGGCGGCGTGCTGACGCTGCGGCTGGACGATCCGCTCTACGGCGACGTCATCGGCGCGGTGTCGGTGGCGCCGTCGCGGGACAGATATGACCTGGCCACGGTCACCTGCCCCCTCACCGGGGCGGCCGGAGTGCACGATCTTCATGTCGTGTTCGAGAACGAGGGGGTCACGGTGAGCGAGCTCCGCTTCACCCGGCAAGCCACGGGGAGCGCCTCTTGAGAACGGTCACCATCGCCGACGTCGCCAAGCACGCCGGAGTCGCCGTCAGCACCGTCTCGTACGTCCTCAGCGGCAAGCGGACGATCTCGGCGACGACCAGCCAGCGCGTCATGCGCAGCGTCCGCGCGCTCGGCTACCACCCCAACGCCGGGGCACGGGCGCTGGCCAGCAAACGGTCGAACGTGATCGCCCTGGTGCTGCCGCTCCGCGCCGGCATGCACCTGCCCGTCCTGATGCAGTTCGCCACCTCGGTGGTGACCACGGCCCGGCAGTTCGACCACGACGTGCTGCTCATGACCGCCGACGAGGGGCCCGACGGGCTGCGGCGCGTCGCCGCGAGCGCCCTGGTGGACGGCCTGGTGCTGATGGACGTGGAGATCCACGACCTTCGGGTGCCGCTGCTGCGGGAACTGGAGGAGCCGAGCGTGCTCATCGGCTTCCCCGCCGACGCCTCCGGGCTCACCTGCGTGGACCTGGACTTCGCGCGGGCGGGGGCGATCTGCGCCGACCACCTGGCCTCCCTCGGTCACCGGGAGATCGCGTTGCTCGGGGCGCCGAACGTCGTCTACAAGCGCGGCACCGGCTACGCCGAGCGCACCATGGAGGGTTTCGTCGAGGCCGGCCAGGCGCACGGCGCGACGGCGCTCGCCTGGCCGTGCGAAGAGAGCTTCGACGAGGTGTGCGCCACCGTGAAGGCCCTGCTGGACGGGCATCCGGGCCTGTCGGGCATCGTGGTGCACAACGAGGCGGCGGTCGGCCACGTCCTCGGGGCGCTGCGGGTGCTCGGCCGGCGCGTGCCCGAGGAGGTCTCGGTCGTCGCCATCTGCCCCGACGACGTCGCGGAACGGGCCAGCCCGGCTCTCACCTCGGTGCTCATCCCGGCGGCCGACGTCGGCCACCAGGCGGTGCGCCTGCTGATGGCCAAGCTGGAGGGCGACACCGTGCCCGACGCCACCCTCCTCGCGCCCCGCCTGACCATCCGCCAGAGCACCACGAAAGTCTGACCCCGCCTGACCGCCACGAAGGCATCCGATCCGCCCAAGGCGTCAAGTCCGTCATGCGGTCCGCGAGTGTGGGATCGGTCGGCGCATCACGTCGTCGGCCCACGGTCCCGAGAGCGTCATGGACGGCTGGTGTAGCCGGCGGTCCGGGCCTCCAGCAGGCGGATGATCTCGGCGTGGCCGGTGCCGAGCCACGACTCCGAGCGAAGGCCGCCCGTGCTGTCGCGCACCTCGGCCACGATCCGTACGTCGCCTCCTTCGCACTCCTCACGGCGAACAGCGATCCGCGCTCCCGGTGGGGCGTGTTCCGTGGCTCGCGCGAGCACCTCCGCCTCGATGTCGCGCCCGGCGTACCGCCGGGCGAGATCGATGGAGCGCCGGCCCTGACCGTCGGCCGATACGGGGTTCGCCCCATGGTCGAGCAGCGTCCTGACCACGGCCGTCGCACCACGCCCGGCGGCGTGTGAGAGGGCGGTACAACCGGCGGAATCAACGATGTCGGGGGCAGCGCCCCGGTCGAGCAGTGCTTTCACGACGGCCAAGTGCTGGTTCGACGCCGCCCAGTGCAGGGCCGTCATGGCGGCCCTCGCGATGTCTTCCCGCCGGTCGGGATCGGCGCCGGCGTCAAGGAGCGCGATCACCACCTCGATGTGCCCCCAGCACGCGGCGGCACATAGGGGCAGTCCCTCGCTATCGCCTTCGCTCTCCCGCTCGGGATCGGCGCCGGCCGCCAGCAGCATCCGTACGATGCCCGCGTCCCCCTGCACGGCGGCCCGGTAGAGGGCCGTGCCACCGTCCGCGTCCGGCTCATCCGGAGACACACCGCCGGCCAGCAACCGCCGGACTCCCTCGGCATCCCCGATCACCGCCGCCGTCGTCAGCTCATCTCCCGTCACGCGACCCAGTCTGCACAGTACCGACCTCATGATCCATTGGTTTTCAGCAGAGCGAGCCGGCCTCTCCCCGGCCTCTGCCGAGGGGCTCGGAAGTCATTGCGTTCGAGGCCTCGGCCCGTCACCTGTGCCCGGCCGGCGGCTCAGCCCGTCAGCTCGGCGGGCAGCCCCCGCGACACGTCGGGCAGGAAGAAATAGCCGCCGCCCACAGTGAGGGTGTACCGGTCGAGGGGCTGGCCGGCCAGGCGGCGCTGGACACCGGCGAAGCCCAGCTCCAGATCGCCCTGGTAGGCGACGAAGAGCATGCCCTGGTCCTGCGGGCCCTCGTGGTAGGAGTAGCCGCGCCGCAGCATCCGGGGAGCCGGCGTCCCGGGCGTGCCGGGGTTGGCACGGCGCACGTGGGCGTCCAGGGGAGTGGCCGTCCCGTCGGGATCGTCGGCGAAGGCCGGGCGGCCGGCGGCAGGGGTGCCGTCCAGCCAGGTGCCGTCGCGGCGGCGGCCGATCACCCGTTCCTGCACCGGCACAGGCTCGGCGTCCCACAGCCGGGTGGCGAAGCGGATGACGCGCACGACCTGGTGACTGCCGCCCACGGCCCAGGCGGGCACGCCCGGCCCTGCGGCGACCCGCACGACCTCCCCCGGGCCGGGCTCGGCGTCCGCCCCGGCGGGGGAGCGGCCGGTCCCCGCGGCACGGAACGAGGGGTTGCCGTGGCCTTCCACGAAGCCGAACAGGTTGCGCGCGAGCACCCTGCCGCCGCTCACCTGGTTGCCCGGCCGGAAGCCGCGCCTCTGCCAGCGGACGCGCGCCGAGGGCGCCGAGCGCAGCCACGACCCGCTCGCCAGGCGGGCGGCCTCCGCCGTGGCCGCGCCGACGTGGAGCAGCAGGTCGCCGTGGGTGAGCGCGTCGTCCGGCACGTCGCCCGTGAATCGCGGCATGGGGATCAGCGCGGCGGGGCGGGCGGCCTCCAGCCCGGCCTTGGCGAACCACGACGCGCCGAGGGCCACCCCGGCCTGCACGCCGCCGGAAGCGGGAGTGGCGCGGGCCAGCGCGGCGTACGCCCGTGCGGCGTCCTGGCCCGGCGGCACGTCCAGCGCGGTCAGGACGACGTGCGCGGCGGGCGGGAGCAGCGCCGCGGGCAGGGCCTCGGCGTCCGCGGCGGCGAAGGCAGGGGCCTCCCCCGAGTCGGCCCCCACCGCGCACGCGGCGACCACGAGCCCGCCAAGGGCGAACGCCGTGCGCCGCCCGACCACGGCGGATCCTCCACCGGCGAGCGGGGAACCGGCCGGTTCCCCGCCGTCACGTCCAGGTGAGGCCGGGGAGGCGCCGTGGCGTCGGGTCAAGGGGTCTCCGTAGCGTCCGGCGAATATCGGACCAGAATCGAACGACACGATCGACGCCGAGTCAAGGCCTGTTATCGGACCGAGACGCTGCGGATTTTGAGGGTTGTTCGATTGATCAACTTACCTTAAAGTCCGAAATTGTCGAGTAAAGGACAGGTAAAGACGGAAGTCGTACAACTTTCATCTTTCTTTGGTCATTGTCACGGGGGAGCGGTATGTCGTTTGCGTGGAAGAAGCTGTCGGCCGTTCTCGTCGGCTTAGCGGTGGTGGCGACACCCCTCCCCGCGCAGGGGCAGAGCAGGCCCCCAGAGGCGGCGCGCCCCGTCGCCGCCCCCGCGCACGATGACACCTCCCGCGGATCCCCCGCCGTGGGCCCGTCCGCGACCGAGGCCGTCGCGCGGGCCGCCGCCGACCCGGCGGGGCCCTCCGTCTACGCCTACGACGCCGCCGGGAAGCTCGCCGGCGTCACCCACCCCGGCGGTGAGGCGGCCAGGTACACCTACGACGAGGCCGGCAACATGCTGGGCGTCGAGCGCTATCCCGCCACGCGGCTGTCGGTGATGAGCCTGGTCCCGGTCGCCGCCCGCCCCGGCGCGAGCGTGAGCCTCCAGGGCACGGGCTTCTCCACCACGGCCTCCGGCAACGCCGTCTCCTTCAACGGCGCCGCCGCCACCGTGACCGCGGCCACCGCCACCACGCTGACCGTCACCGTGCCCGCCGGCGCGACAACCGGCCCGGTGACGGTCACCACCGGCGGCACGACCGAGCAGGCCGGCGCCTTCACCCTGGCGCCCGCCGGGCCCGTGATCACCTCCCTCAGCCCCGCCTCCGGCCCGCCCACCACGGAGGTCACCATCACCGGATCCGGGTTCGCGCCCGGACTGCCGGACAACGTGGTGACCATCAACGGGACCCCGGCCGAGGTCGTCTCCGCGACGGCCACCACGTTGAAGATCGTCGTCCCCACCAGGGTCGCCACCGGCAGAGTGCAGGTCTCCACCTCCGCCGGCGACGCCGTCTCGGCGGCCGACTTCACCATTCCGTTGCCCGAGGTGGACTCGGCCACCATCGAGACCGCCGCTCGCGTCCAGGTCGGCGGCGCGGCCCAGAACTTTCTGATCACCACGGCCGGCAGGTCCGCGCTCGCCGTGTTCGACGCCCCGGCCTCCGGCAACGTCGACATCGGCCTCACCGGCATCACCCTGGGCGGCCTCTACGCCGAGGCCTACGACTACGGCGGAGAGAGGATCGCCAACCAGTACATCGGCTCCAGCGACGCCGTGCACCTCTCCGGCCTGACCGAAGGACGGACCTACCAGCTCCTGATCGACCCCACCTCGGCCACGGCCACCGGCCAGATCACCGTCACGATGTCGGAGCCGGTCGACGGCGGGGTGCTCTCACCGACCGGCGCGGGTTCGACCGTCGGGATCACCAGGGCGGGCCAGGCCGCGGTCTTCACCTTCGCCGGGACGACCGGCGCCGCCGTGAGCCTCGGGTTGACGTCCAACACCCTCAACAAGTCGGCGTATGTCAACGTGTGGGCGCCGGACGGCAGGCTCGTCACGCGGGATTTCTATTTGTCGGCGGGGTCGGCCGACGGGGTCGACATCGGTAAGTTGCCGGCGACCGGTACTTACCGGGTGGTCGTCGCGCCGAACTCGGCGGGTACGGGGTCGATCACGGTCACCCTGTCCAGCCCGGTCAGTGGCGGGACGTTGTCGCCGACCGGTGCGGGGACCGTCGCCGCCATTTCCCGGCCGGGTCAGGACGCGGTCTTCACCTTCGACGGTGTCGCCGATGGCGCGGTGAGCCTCGGGTTGACGTCCAACACCCTCAACAAGTCGGCGTATGTCAACGTGTGGGCGCCGGACGGCACGCTCGTCGCCCGGGATTTCTATTTGTCGGCGGGGTCGGCCGACGGGGTCGACATCGGCAAGTTGCCGGCGACCGGCACCTACCGGGTGGTCGTCGCGCCGAACTCGGCGGGTACGGGGTCGATCACGGTCACCCTGTCCAACCCCGTCAACGGCGGGACGCTGTCGCCCACCGGTGCGGGGACCGTCGCCGCCATCTCCCGGCCGGGCCAGGACGCGGTCTTCACCTTCGCCGGGACGGCCGGCGGCGCTGCCGGTCTCGGGCTGACGGCCAACACGTTGACCAAGACGGCCTATGTCAACGTGTGGGCGCCGGACGGCACCCTCGTCGCCCGGGACTTCTATCTGTCGGCGGGGTCGGCCGACGAGCTCGACATCGGCAGGCTGCCCGCGACCGGCACCTACCGGGTGGCCATAAGCCCGAACTCGGCGGGCACCGGGTCGATCACGGTCACCCTGTCCAACCCCGTCAACGGCGGGACGCTGTCGCCGACCGGCGCCGGGACCGCCGCCGCCATCGCCCGCGCGGGCCAGGACGCGGTCTTCGCCTTCGACGGCGCCACCGGCGCCGCCGTCAGCCTCGGCATCGTCCCGAACACCGTCAACCAGCCGATGTACGTCAACGTGATCGCGCCCGACGGGACGACGTCCGTGGTGCGGGACTACTACGTGTCGGCGGCGGCGGCCGACGAGATCGACATCGCCAAGCTGCCGCAGACCGGGACGTACAAGGTCGTGCTCGACCCGACGAAGTCGGGCACCGGTTCGGCCACCGTCACGTTCTCCGACCGGGTCGCCGCCGGTGCGCTCACCCTCGGCGCCGCCGCCAAGAGCGCGACCATCGCGCGGGCCGGCCAGGACGCGGCGTACACCTTCACCGGAACGGCCGCGCAGAAGGTCCAGCTCAGCGTGACCGGTGTGACGAGCTTCGGCGCGGCCGTCTACGTCGGGGTCTACAAGCCCGACGGCACCTCGCTCGGCAACTCCTATGTCTCCGCCAACCAGGTCATCAGCGTGGCCGACCTGCCGGCCGCGGGCACCTACACGGTCGTCGTCGACCCCACCAAGGGCGCCACCGGGCAGGTCGGGATGGCCCTGGCCACCCGCACCGCGCTCGCTCCCAAGGACGCCACCGGCGGCGCGGGAGGCCCGTCGGCGACCTCCGCCGCCGCCTCTGCGACGAGCGCCGCCCCCACGGCGGGCACCGCCTCCACGACGGGCGCCGCGCCCACGGCCGCGCCCGGGACGAGTCCCGCCGCCGAGCCGCCGTCCGCGACCCTCGCCGGTGAGAAGCCGGCCGCGGGCGACGCGGACTGGAAGCCCGACAAGGGCAACCTGCGGGGCGTCGACTGGAACATCCGCCGCGCCGAGCCCAAGCCCGTCACGCCCCTCCAGGCGGCCACAGGGACGACGGCCCTGTCCGGCGTGATCCGCACCGTGGACGGCAGGCCGCTGCCCAGGGTGGCGCTCGCCGCCGGACGGGTGAAGGCCGCGACGGACACCCAGGGACGCTTCCTGCTCGCGGGCCTGCCCTCCGGCACCGTCACGCTGGACGTCGACGGCGCCCCGGCGAGCGCCAAGGGCCACCGGTACGGCTTCTACTCGGTCAAGGTGGACCTCGCCGCCGGGCGGACCACCGTCCTTCCGTACACGATCTGGATGCAGCAGCTCGACACCCAGCACATGGTGCGGTTCGACTCGCCGGCGAGCGCCGAGGTCGTGCTCACCACGCCGAAGATTCCCGGCCTGGAAGTGCGCATCCCGAAGGGCTCGGTGATCCGCGACAAGTCCGGCAAGGTCCTCACCGAGCTGGGCATCACGCCCATCCCCATCGACCGGCCGCCGTTCCCGCTGCCGCCCAACGGCATCGTGCCGGTCTACTTCACCGTGCAGCCCGGCGGCACGTTCGTCTTCCCCGACGGCGCGCGCGTCGTCTACCCGAACTACACCAAGCTGCCGCCCGGCCACACCGTCGACTTCTGGAACTACGACCCCGAGCGCCAGGGCTGGCACGTCTACGGCCACGGCAAGGTCAGCGCGGACGCCACGCAGGTCGTCCCTGATCCGGGCACGAAGTTGTGGTCGTTCCACGGCGGGATGTTCAACACCTCGCTCATCCCCAAGTGGCTGACCAAGTGGTTCAAGGACGTCTGGGACTGGGTCAACGGCGACCCGGTGCAGCTGTCCACCGGACAGCTGATGGACTCGCGCACCGACCTCGCCGTCGACGACGTCATGCCGATCGAGGTCACCCGCACCCTGTACCAGGGCGACACGTTCAAGCGCGGCTTCGGCATCGGCCAGATCGGCGAGTACGACTCCTTCCTGCACTCCGAGGAGCAGTACCAGGAGGTCGACCTGTACCTGCCGGGCGGCGCGGTCATCCACTATGTCCGCACCTATGAGGGCACCGGCTACAGCGACGCCGAGTTCGCCGCCCGGGACACCCCGGGCGCGTACCGCGGCTCCACCATCGTCCGCGACGGGGACGGGTGGACGCTGACCCGGCGCGACGGCATGCGCTTCTACTACCCGCAGTACAAGCCGCTGGCCGAGATCAAGGACCGCAACGGCAACAAGATCACCCTGACCCGGGACGCCGAGCTCAACCTGGTCCAGATCACCTCGCCCAACAGCAGGTGGATAAGGCTCGCCTACGACACGCAGGACCGCGTCACCGGCCTGCGCGACAACATCGGCCGCACGGTCGGCTACACCTACAACGCCGGAGGCCGCCTGGAGACGGTCACCGACCCGGCCGGCAAGACCATGCGCTACACCTACGACGCCGCCGGCCGCCTGTACACCGCGACCGACACGCGCGGCATCGTCTACATGACCAACGAGTACGACTCCGCCGGCCGGGTGAAGAAGCAGACCCTCACCGACGGCCAGGTGTACACCTTCGACTACGTCACCGACCCGGGCACCGGCGCGATCACCGAGACCCGGGTCACCCAGCCCGGCGGCGCCGTCCAGCGCGCCACCTTCAACGCCGCCGGCGCCGTCACCGCCCAGACAGAGGCTTACGGGACCCCCGAAGCGCGGACCACCGTCTACACTCGCGGCGCCGACCAGCGGATCGACTCCTCGACCGACCCCGAGGGGCGGGTCACCGCCTACGCCTATGACGGCGAGGGACGGGTCAAGTACTCGACCCGGCTCGCCGGGACCCCGGACGCCGTGGACGGGGAGAAGGTCGTCTACGGGCCGTTCGACCAGCCCGCGGCGATCACCGACGAGCTCGGCAAGACCACCACCTACGATTTCGACGCCGACGGCAACGTCGTCAAGGAGACCGACCCGCTCGGCCGGGTCGTCAAGACCACCTACAACAAGGCCGGCCAGGTGCTCACCGTGACCGACGCCGCCCTGAAGGTCACCACCAACGCCTACCGTCTGGGCGCCCTGCGCACCACCACCGACCCCACCGGGCGCGTCACCCGGTTCTTCGCGGACGCGGCCGGAAGGGTCACTCACACGACCGACCCCGCGGGCGCGGTCGCGGTCGTCGCCTACGACGCGCGCAACCAGATCAGCTCCGCGACCGACCCGCTCGGCCACGCCTACGCCTTCGAGTACGACGACAACGGCAACCGCACCAAGCTCACCGACCCCCGGCACAACTCGATCAACTGGGAGTACGACGGCTCCGACCGCGTCAAGAAGGTCACCGACCCGCTCGGCCGCTCCTCGGTCACCACCTACAACCCGGCCGGTCAGGTCGACACGATCACCGGCCGGAGCGGCAAGGTCACCAAGTTCACCTACGACGCGCTCGACCGGACCAAGACCGTCGACTACGGCGTGACCGCGACCGGAGCCGAGTCCCGCGTGGTCCTCACCTACGAGGGCGACCTGCTGAAGAAGATCAGCGACACGGCCGCCGGAGGCGACACCACCTTCACCTACGACACGCTCGACCGGGTCAAGACGGTCGCCGCGCCCACCGGGCAAGTGGGGTACGGCTACGACGCCGCCGATCGCCGCACCAGCGTCACCGTTCAGGGCCGCACCCCGGTGATCTACGACTACGACGACACCGGGGCCGTCAAGCGCGTCGCCCGGGGCACCGTCGAGGCCGTTCCTCACTACGACGACGCCGGACGGCAGGACAGCCTGGCCCTGCCCGGCGGCTGGAGCCAGGCCTACGGCTACGACGACGCCGGGCGGGTCACCTCGATCTCCTACCGGTACGGCGGAGCCGCCAAGGGAGACCTGGCTTACGGCTACGACCCGCTCGGGCAGATCGCCTCGGTGACCGGCTCGTTCGCCAAGGTCGCGCTGCCCGCCGCCGCCGACGGGATGGTGTACGACGCCGCCAACCGGATGACCGGCCGCGCCGGGCAGACCCTCAGTTACGACCTGGACGGCAACCTCACCGGCGACGGCGCCACCACTTATACCTGGAACGCCCGCGGTCAGCTCACCGGCCTCAGCCGTGCCGGGCTGACCGCCGGGTTCCGCTACGACGGCGAGGGGCGTCGCGACCGGCGCACCGTCAACGGGGCGGTCACGGGCTACCTGTCGGCGGGCGACAACCCGGTCGCCGAGACCGACGCCTCCGGCGCCGTCACGGCCGACCTGCTGTCGGGGGCCGTCGACCGCTGGCTCGGCCGCACCACCGCGTCAGGGACGCAGACCTATCTCACCGACCTGCAGGGCAGCACCCTCGCCCTCGGCGCCTCCGACGGCGCCGTCAAGGCGAGCTATTCCTACGACCCCTACGGCGGCGCGGCGGTCACCGGCGACCCCGGTGGCAACGGCTTCACCTACACCGGGCGCGAGGACGACGGCACCGGCCTCATGTTCAACCGCGCCCGCTACTACAGTCCCACGCTCGGACGCTTCCTCAGTGAGGATCAGGTCGGCATCGACGGCGGAGCCAACCTGTACGGGTACGCGGCCGGCGACCCGGTCAACGCCACCGACCCGAGCGGCAACAATCCGCTTCTCGTCGCCTGCGCGGGCGGTGCGCTGTTCGGCGGGGGCCTTGAGTATCTGACGCAGCGGCTGTCCGGCCGCAAGGTCGAATGGGGCGCCGTCGGCACCCAGGCCGCGCTCGGCTGTGGCCTCGGGATGCTGGGCAAGGCGTTCCAGCTGGGCAAGCTCGCCCAGTGCGTCGGCAACAGCTTCACCGGTGACACCCCCGTCCTCATGGCCGACGGGACGCGCAAGCCGATCAGCGAGGTGAAGGTGGGCGAGCGGGTCACGGTCACCGACCCCGCGACCGGGGTAACCCGCGGCGAGCCGGTCACCGCCGTCATCCAGGGCGTCGGCCCCAAGGCCCTGGTGCACATCACCGTCGACCTCGACGGCGACCGGGGAACGGCGACGGGTGCCGTCACCGCCACCGACGGGCACCCATTCTGGGTGCCCGAGCAGGGCGGATGGGTCGAGGCGCAGGACCTCGTTCCCGGTACCTGGCTGCGCACCTCGGCCGGCACCTATCTCCAGGTGAGCGCCGTCCGCACAAGCTTCCAGTGGCAGCGCGTTCACAACCTCACCGTCGGCGATACGCATACCTACTACGTGGGCGCCGGTGGACAGGACGTCCTCGTCCACAACGGCGCCTGCCCGAAGGCGGCCTGGCTCGGCAAGGCCAACTTCACCAGTCCCAAGACGATGAGCAAGAAGTTCGACGCCCACGCGGCCGACTTCGGCATCACCGGCACTCGCAACAAGGCCAATCTGAAGGCGTTCGAAAAGGCGATGAGAGACCACATCGCGGCCCCCGGCACCAAGATCTACCGGTTCGACTACCGTGGGCAGGGAATCGCGGTGGGTTTCATCGACCCGAGCTCAGGAAAGATGGTCATGCTGCACGCGGACGGCACCTTCTGGTCGGCCTTCAACCTGGGCCGCAACCAGCTCGCGAGCGTCATCGACAAGGGCTTCCTCTGGTAAGCGCGGAGCGGGTCGGCGGGTCCGGGCCGGTTCTCACAGGGCGGGGCCGGTGAGACCGGTGCCCGGCGGCCACCGGTTCACGACCGGCGGGCGGCTCGTGGGCGCGCTCCTGCGATCCCCTTGCCGGTTCGCGCGCGAGTGGCTGGACGAAGGGCCCAAGACGGTGGTCCCCGTCCCGATCTCCCCGCCCGCGCTTCCGGGCGTCGTCGCCCGCGTGGCCGCCGGTGCCCGAGAAGCCGGCGCCGGGCACCTGCTGGCCGCGCGCACCGGCGACGAGCACGCCGGTGATGCGGTCGTGGAGCTCCCGGTGACCGGTGACCGCTCGCCACCCGAGCCTCCCTGGGAGGACGCCGGCCTCGTGCTGGCCCTGCCCGGGCTGGCCGGGGCGGCCCTGCTGACCGAGAAGGGGTATGGGCTGATCGCGGGGCAGGACCGTTTCGTGCGGGCCTGCCTGGAGGAAGGCATCGACGAGGCCAGGGCCCGTTTCGGCAGGTACGCGCGCCGTCTGGCGGCCTCGCACCCGGGCCTCGCGGCGGTGGCCGAGGAGTTCCCGCCCCGGCTGTCTGCGGTGTCGTCGCCGGCCGAGGCCGTTCCCGCATCGGCGATCGGCCGCCAGCTCGACCTCATGAGATCCCTCGCGTGCGGAGACCTGGACGCGGCCGGCTTCGCGCCCGCCTGGCTCGCCGCCCGCCGGCGGGCGCTCACCGCAGGGGAGCGGGCCCGCGGTACCGTGGAGCGGGCCCTGGACGACGTCTTCTTCGCGCTGGAGGACTACGCCGCCGACCCCGCCCTGCGGGAACCCGGCGACCTCACCGACGATGAGCTGAAGGCCCTGGTGCGCGCGGTCCTCGGCCGGCTAGGCGACTCTCCGCGCTCGACGCCGGCGCCCCGTCCGCCGGTCGCCGGGCCCGACCCTGAACAGGGTCGCTGACCCACAGCCTGCCCGTCAGCCGGCGGCCGGGCGGGCAGGGTGTGTGTGCTCGGCGGTCAGGGCGCTGGAGAGCAGGACCACCAGGGCCGCGAGCTGGGCGAGGGACGACCACAGGCCGAGCAGGATGGTCACCGGGGCGACGGCCGCCGCGACCGAGCGCAGCCTGCGCGCAGGCAGGCCGAGCACCAGGCGGTACATCGCGTCGCCCCCCAGGTAGAGCGTCACGCCGGCGGCCAGGGCGATCGCCGGACCGGCGTGAAGGTGGTCGAGCGGGTGGCCGATCGCGTTCTTCACGCCCGCCGCGACGCCGACGATGCCGAGCAGCATCGGGATGTGGGCGTAGAAGTACGCGCCGAGGATGAGCCGGGTGCGGCGCACGGTGTCGGCGCCCACCAGCGCGCGCTCCGCGGCCGCGTCGTCCTCGCCGCCGAAATAGCTCCACCACAGGCAGGCCGCCAGGACGAGCCCCAGCGTGGCCGCGACCAGCAGGGCCGGGCTCACCTCGCCGTGCGCGCCGATGCCGATGGCCACCACCGACTCGCCGAGCGCCACGATCACCAGCAGGCCGTGCCGCTCGACGATGTGCGACGGGTGCAGGGGGAAGCCCTTCTGCCCGATGAAGTACGGGCTGCCCCACAGCAGCACCATCGCCGCCGTCCACAGCAGGTAGACGAGCACTCCATCGGCGAGCCCGGCCGCGAACAGCAGCGCGGTCGCCGCGAGGTTGAACGGGACCACCCGCACGAACGAGGCGGTGGCCTGGAGGTAGAGGGCCGCGTGGACCAGCACGACGATCAGGTAGCCGAGCGCGAAGGCCCACCCGCCGCCGTCGAAGGCCCGCGGGATGGCCAGGGCCATGACGAGGAACCCGGCCATGCCGAGCAGGATGAGGACGCGGCGGGCGGGGCGGGCGGGCGGCACGGTGTTGGTCAGCCAGGCGTACCCGGAGTACATCCACCAGATGACGCCGAAGACGAGCAGCACGCGCAGCGCGCCTTCGAAGGGGCCGCTGTGGACGGCGCCGGGCGCCCGCTCGGCGAAGCCGTCGACGAGCAGGGTGGTGAGCTGTGTGACCGTGAAGACGAAGACGAGGTCGAAGAAGAGCTCGAGCGTGGAGACGCGCAGCTCTTGCTCGGGTGAGGTGGGCTCGACGCGTTCGGCGAACCAGCCGGGCAGACGCATGCGCCCATCTTCGCGGGCGAATGCCCCTTTTGAGCGTTCAGTTCGCCCCGGGCTGATCACCGTCCGGGGCCGGTAATGCGGATGGCGTGCCCGCCGATGAAGGGGGGAACATTCGTGATGCCCCAAGGGAGCGGTCCATGACGTTCATCCCATTACCCGGCTGCGAGACCACCATCGTCCCGGCGGGTTCCGGCTATCCGCAGTCGTTCCGCACGGACAACCCGGACGGCACCTACCAGACGCGAACCTACGACGGGAACATGAGGCTCCTGCAGGTCCAGGAGGGCCGGGTGACCCCCGGAGCGGACGGCGGCTCGGTCGAGCAGTACGTCACGCGGGTCTTCGACGCCGCGACCTGCCGCACGACGGGCATGGGGACGGGGACCGTCGTCAAGAGCGCCGACGGTCTGACGCAGGAGCGGACGATCACCTCGAACACGGCGGGCAGGATCGTCGAGACCGAGTACCTCGAACACGAGGTGAAGGACCAGGACGGCGTCTACCACTTCGTCCTCGACACCACCGAGAAGGTGACCGAGGCGGACGGCAAGACGGTCTCGGACCGATGGGTGCAGGACTGGGGCTCGGGCGGTCAGTCGAACATCAAGGAGCACACCGAGAACGGCAAGGTCACCGACCGCAGCGCCAGCTTCACCGACCATCCCGGCAACCCGGCCGAGGGCAACCAGAGCACGACGTCGGTGCACTATCACGCCGACGGCGGCGCGACCATCACGACCGAGACCAGGGACGCGAACGGCCACGCCGAACCTCCCAGGACGACCACCGTGGACAAGGAAGGCAATCCCATCGAGTCTCCGCTGGCGGACGACGACCCCCGCCCGCGCCCCGCGCAGCCCAACCCGCTCGCCATCGGCGAGGACGACTTCGAGCCGTCGCCGGAGTTCCAGGACAAGGCCGATTCCTATCTCACCCCTGAGGCCGTGGCGCAGATCGGGCGGCAGGAGGCCGAGGCGGGCGCGGCCTGGCTGGGCCCGGCCGCGGCCGGGCGGCTGAACACGCCCGAGGCGTTGCGCGGGTTCCTCAGCCACGAGGACGTCCTCGCCCATGCCCTGGACGGCCTGTATCCCGACACGTGACCGTCCCGCTCGCCCCGCCCCTGCGCCGCCGGGGCGGCTCGGCTAGTCGCCGTCGGACGGGGCGGCGGTCTTCCTGCCGCCCGCGACGAGGCGGTCGCCTCTGGTGGTGGGCTCGGACGGGGCGTCGGCGCCCGAAGCGGCGTCCTCGGCCTCGTCCGAGGGCTTGGCCGGCCGGCGTGGCCGCGTCTTGCGCGGGGCGGTCACCTCCGCCGTGTCGCCGGAGCCGGTGCGCTTCTCGGGGAAGGTCACCGGACCTTTGGCGGCGGCGTCCCTGGCCTCGCCGGGATCGCTCCCCGCCCGCCCGGTGTTCCGCCCGCCGCCCGTGCGGCCGGAGCCCCGGTCGTCGGGGTCGGTGCGGTCGCCGTCGCCCGCGGGGCCGGAGACCCGGGTCACGGCGGTGTCGGAGGCGCGGGCCGGGGCGTCGCCGGCCGTCGCGGTGGGACGCGAGGTGTCGCGCCAGGAGGCGATGACGTCGTCGGCCTCGGCGTCGGCGGCCATCTCGTCGGCGGCCTCGGCCTCACGCCGGCGGATCACGACGAGGTGGTCGACGGACAGGCGCCCGGCGCCCACGACGGCGAGGAGCACCGACGCCGAGCCGAGCGCCACGATGAGGTTGATGTCCCCGCCGGTCAGGGGAAGACCGGTATCCCCGCTGACCAGCACGAACACGGCCAGCGCCTCGGCGAAGAGTATGAGCCCGCAGGCGGGGACGGCCAGGCCCGCGACCAGCAGGGCTCCTCCGATGAGCTCGATGAGCATGGTGGCGGCGGCCCACACCCCCGGGCCGGGGGCGTCCATCTTGGCGAACTGCTCGCTCGTGGCGGTCAGCCCGAATTCGAGCTTGTGCCAGCCGTTGGCGAAGAAGATGCCGCCGACGCCCAGCCGGGCGGCCAGCGCGGCGAGATCCTGGAAGGTTCGTCTCACGGTAGCCATTCTCCTGGGGTCGGTCCGCGTTGCACAGACAATTGCCCTGTATCGCCCTCGCCATGCGCCCGGGGCAAGGGACGGGCGCGGGAGACGGGTGTGCCGGGGTCAGGCGGAGACGCGTTCGTGGCCGGGCGCCTCGGCGCCGGCGGCGGTGGAGGAGCGGCGGGGGAGCAGGACGGCGGCGGCGACCGCGGTGACGGCCAGCAGGGCGACGCTGACCAGCACCGTGGAGTGCAGGGCCGTGACGAAGGCGGTGCGCGCGCCCTCCATCAGTGACGCGCCCGCGGGCCCCCCGACTTCGCGGGCGACGTGCGCGGCCGAGGCCAGCGACTCTCTGGCCTGCCCGAGGGCCGCCGGCGCGACCCCCGGCACGGCGGCCACGCCGGGGGCGTACACGATCGTGGTCACGGTGCCGAGCACGGCCACCCCGAGGCCCGCGCCCAGCTCGTAGGCCGTCTCTTCGATGGCCGCGGCGCCGCCGGCGCGCGACTCGGGGGCGGAGGCCATGATGGTGTCGGAGGCGGCGAGCAGCGCGACCTCCACGCCGAAGCCGATGCCGGCGAAGCACACGCCGAGCATCACGGGATGCTGCTCGGCCCCCCACGCGAGGGTCGGCGCCAGGGCCAGCCCGGCCAGCGCCAGGCCGCCCGTCATGGTCGCGCGCAGGCCGAAGCGCTGCAACAGGTGGGCCGCGCACAGGCCCCCCGCGATGGCGGCGATCATGAGGGGGAGCATGCGGGCGCCCGCGCGCAAAGGGCTGTCGCCGAGCACGAGCTGGAGGTACTGCGCCAGCATCAGCTCCAGCCCCACCAGCGCGAAGACCGACAGCAGCACGCACAGGACGCCGACGGCGAAGCCGCGCTGGGCGAACAGCCCGATGTCCAGGAACGGGCGGGAGAGACGGCGCTGGCGCGCGGTGAACCACACCAGCAGGCCGAGACCGCCGATCATGATCGTGAAGGCCGGGCCCGCCCCGGCGATCCCGCCGTGGCCGGCCTCCTTCAGCCCGAAGGCCACGAACAGGATGCCCAGCGTGGACAGCACGGCGCTCGGCACGTCCCAGCGGTGGCCGCGGTCGCCGTGCGACCGGGGCAGCAGGCGTACGGCGAGCGGCAGCGCGACGACCAGCAGCGGGACGTTGATCAAGAAGACCGCGCCCCACCAGAAGTGCTCGACCAGGACGCCGCCGACCAGTGGCCCGGCGGCGGCGCCGCCGGCGGCGACCGCGCTCCAGACGCCGAGCGCGATGGCCCGCTCACGGCGGTCGGTGAACACCTGCCGGATGATCGACAGAGTGGCGGGCATGATCATGGCGCCGCCCACGCCGAGCAGCGCGCGCGAGAGGATCAGGGCGAGCGGGCCCGTCGAGAAGGCCGCCGACAGCGAGGCGACCCCGAAGACGACGTAGCCGGCCAGCACGAAACGGCGCTTGCCGTACTTGTCGCCGAGGGTGCCGAAGGTCACCAGCAGCGGGGCGACGACCAGCGAGTACACGTCGATGATCCACAGCAGTTCGACCGCGGAGGGTTCGAGCGCGGCGGTCAGGGCGGGGACGGCGATGTGCAGCACCGTGGCGTCCACGGCGATCAGCAGCAGGCTGAAGCAGAGCAATGCGAGCACCGACCACCGGTTCGCCGGATGGTCTATGGTCGTGCCCCGGACACGGCTCGCCGGTCGGGTGCCCAAAACGGTCATTGACTAGCCGAATGGCTTCAGCCCGCAGAACATGCGTGGCAGCTTAGGCCATGTCGGTTGATCGTTCAGCGGGTTGTGACAAAGGCCTTGACTCACCATCTCCCGGACGCCGAGCGGGCGTCCCGATGCCGCCGGATTCCGGCGGAGGCGGGGCGGAGGCGGCGGGAGGGCCGGGGCCGGGGGCTCCGGGACCGCTGGGGTTGGTGATCAAGGTGAGGCGACGCCGACCTCTCTAGAGAGCTATAGCTATATGTCCGACCTCTAGGCAACCGGTGATCCGCAACGGATCATGACGGCGTGGGGAACGCCAGCGAGTCAGATCCCTCACCGGTGCCATCCCCGCGAGATCGCTCCGATCCCCGCGCCTGGTGCGTCGTCGCCGTCGCACGGCTGGCGCGCGACCTGCCCGAGGGAGCGCTGGAGGCCGCCGGTGAGGCGGTCGCGCGCGACCCCGACGGCGAGTGGGGTCATCGGCTGGTGAGTCTCGCCCAAGAACGCCTCGGCCGCGACTCCGAGGCGGTCGTAGCGGCTCAGGACGCCGTCCGGCTCGCACCCGGCTCCTGGGCCGCACGGCTTCGTCTCGGATCGGTGCTGCGCAGGCTGCCCGGAGGGTGGCGCGACGCCTGGAGCGAGGCCCAGCGCGCCGTTCGCTTCGCCCCCGAGCAGCCCGACCCGCATGTCCTGATCGGCGACCTCGCCCTGCTGCGAGGCGACCACCGGCAGGCCGCCGCGGCCTACCGGGCCGCGTTGCGCAGAGAGGAGGAGCATCCCGGCGCGCGCGTCAACCTCGGGCTGGCGTACCTGCGGTGGGGCCGCCCGCGCGACCACCACGACCCGGCGTGGGCCGCCGACCCCCGCGAGACCGGCCGCGCCCGGCGGGCGCTCGAACTGTGGTCGCGGCAGGTGCGCCTGCTCCTGGTGGTCTGCCTCGCGGCCGTCGCCGTCCTGGCCTTCTGGTACGACCTGCGCGACCCGGCGCGCGCCGGCGGCGCCGCCGTGCTGGTCCTGGCGGCGGCGATCACGGTGCGGCAGGCCCGCAAGGTGACGGTGTGGCGGTACGTGCCGGGCATGCTGGCCCGCGACCTGTGGCTCTGCGTGGCGGTGTCGGTCACGCTCCTGGCGGTCGCGGCGTACGCGGCGGCGCTGATCACCCTTCCGGCCTGGACGCTCGCGGACGAGGTCGTCCCTCTGGTCGCCGCGGCCGGCGCGCGCGAACAGGTCGGCTGGGACGACGTCGTCGGGGGCTTCTGGGCCGGGCTGTTCGGGCTGGTGCTGTTCAACGGTGCGGCGGTGACCAGCCTGCGCGCGTTCGCGGAGACCTGGCAGGGCCGGCCCGTCCGCGCGCTGGCCGAGTTCACCGCGGTCCCGCCCGAGCGCGTCGGGCGGCGCGACACCGACGTGACCTTGTGGATCGTGGCGGCCCGTCTGTGGTTCCTCCTGGTGCTGCTCGCCGTGCTCCCGCTGGTGGCGGCCGAGCCGCGCGCCGCGCCGGCGGGGGCGTGCGTGCCGGCCGCGATGCTGTACGTGTGGTGGCGGGGCGGCCTGCGCTCGCGCCTGGGCGAGATCCTCCGGGACGACTGGGGGCTGGCGGTGGCGCTGGCCTTCCTCATGGCGGGCGCCGCCGCACTCGTCGTGGCGGGCGCCGTGCCGGCGCTGGGCCTGCCTCCCTCGATCGGCGCGCGGGCGTGGTGGGCGGTGGCGGCCGCTCTGGTGATCGTCGTCATGGCCTTCGCCGCACGGGCGGTGCGGGCGTGGTGGCGCGGGTCGTCCGGGCCGTGGCGGGCCTCGCTGGTGCTGTGCGAGGGCTGCGGCCCCCGCCTGCCGGGGGACGCGGGCCCGTCGGTCACGCTGAGCCCCGAGGTGCGCCGGGCGTTCACCTACTCGCGCGGCGTCGTGCTCTCCTACACCGACGCGGGCGGCCCCCGCACGCTCGCCGTCGGCGCGGTCACCTCGGTCACCCGGTCGGGGGAGCTGCGCCTGATCGCCTCGGAGGAGGCCTGGGCCGCGGCCGAGCGCGACCCGCGGGTGGCGGTCTTCGTCGCAGACCCGATCGGGCGGCGGTTCTGGACCGAGGTGCGCGGCATCGCCCTGGCCGACGCCGCCGACAACGTGCTGCGGGTGACGCCCAAGCACGTCCTGGTGGGGGAGTTCCCCGGCCGCCACGAGGCGAGGCCGTCCCCGCGCCGGTCGTGAGCGCGCGGCGTACCGCGGGCTGCGTGGGGCGTCCCCGTGGGCTGCGGGCGGCGCCCCAGTGGGGTGCGGGACGGCGTCCTCGCGGGCGTGCGGGCCTTGGGCGCCGGAGCCGAAGTTTCCGCGAAGTTACCCGTGGGTAGGGTTGGCCCTGTCTCGGAATCTGGACATACATGGATGTATAGGGACAAACTCACCGCATCCTTCGGGGGTACCGATGAGCAGACCGCAAAAGGACAAGCGGGCACAGGACGTCATGCACTCGGGGGCCGAGTGCATAGGCGAGCACGACAACCTGCGCACGGCCGCGCAGATGATGCGCGACCTCGCGGTGGGCGCGCTGCCCATCTGCGGAGACGACGACCGGCTCAAGGGCATCATCACCGACCGGGACATCGTCGTTAAGTGCTGCGCCGAGGGCAAGGACCTCGACAAGACCACGACCGGCGAGCTGGCCCACGGGCTGGTGTGGGTGGCCGCGGACAGCAGCATCGAAGACGCGCTGGCGAAGATGGAGCAGCACCAGATCAAGCGCCTGCCGGTGATCGAGAACCACCGCATCGTCGGCATGATCAGCGAGGCCGACCTGGCCAAGGAACTGCCCGACAACAAGCTCGCCGAGTTCGTCCACCGCCTCTACGCGGGGGCCTGACCCCCCGGCGACGGCCCGCGCGCGACAAGCCCCGAGCGGCCGTTCGCGCGCGGCGCGGCGACGCGCCTTCGGCGGCGCATCGTGGGACGACCACGACGCGCCACCGGGGGCGCGTCGCCGTGCGCGGGCCGCCGATCGCGGCGCGTCGCGGCGGGCGCGGCGCGGGACGCGCGCCCGGAGCCCCGGTGCGGTATAACCGGGAGGCGACCGGGGAGGCAAAATGCGGGACTCCGACAGGGCCCGGCCGGCGGGGCGCGCCGCGGCCCGTGATGCGTTCGAGCACGTCCGGCTACGTTATTTCCAGCTCTCCCGTACGACGAGACGGGTCATCTTCGGCGCCGTCCTCGTCTGCGCCATCGTGCTCGCCGTCGTCCTCGGCGGGTCGCCGTTCTCCGCCTTCGTCACCACACTGTTACTCCTCGGCTACGCCGAGCTGACGCTCCGCTATCCCCGCGCCGCCGCGACCGTCCTGGTCGTGGTGGCATGGTCGTCCCTGATGGTGGTCGCCGCCGAGTACGTCCGCCCGCACACCCTGCTTCCCACCCTCTACATCCTGCTCGGGGTGCTGACCGGCGCGGCGGCCCATCTGATCAGGTGGGTGACGCCGTGGATCACCACCATGGCCGCCCTGGGCGCCGCGGCCATGGTCGGGCTGGCCGTCGCCACCTTCTCGGCGGACGCCGCCTGGGCGGCCTACGGCGTCGCCGCGGCCGTGCTGGTCTACCGCCTGGTGCAGGCGCGCCAGGTGCGCAGGCGGCTGGCCGCCGCGCCCGCCGAGACGCCAGGGAAGGCGCGCCAGCGCGTGCGTGACGGCGCGGGCGAGCGTGACGCCCCGGCCGAGCGCTCCGCGCCGCCGCCGCCGATCTCCGTCGACGACGCCCTCGGCGAGCTCGAAAGCATGATCGGCATGGAGCCGGTCAAAGAGCAGGTGCGCTCGATCGCGGCCTCCATCGAGGCGTCGCGGCTGCGCGCCGAGGCCGGGTACGCCACCGAGCAGCCCATGCGCCACTTCGTGTTCGTCGGCCCGCCCGGCACCGGCAAGACCACCGTGGCCCGCACCGTCGCGAAGATCTTCTACGCTTTCGGCCTGCTGGAGACGCCGTACGTCGTCGAGGCCCAGCGCGCCGACCTGGTCGGCGAGTACCTCGGCGCCACCGCGATCAAGACCAACGAGCTGATCGACCGGGCGCTCGGCGGCGTGCTGTTCATCGACGAGGCCTACAGCCTGGTCAACTCCGGCGAGGGCCAGCACGACCGGTTCGGCGCCGAGGCGGTGCAGACCCTGCTCAAGCGCGCCGAGGACGACCGCGACCGGCTCGTCATCATCCTGGCCGGCTACGAGAAAGAGACGGCCGCCTTCCTGACCTCCAATCCCGGCCTGTCCTCCCGCTTCGCGACCCGCGTCAAGTTCCCCACCTACTCGCCGGCCGAGCTGGTCAGCATCACCGAGCTGCTGCGGGCCCGGCGGGGCGAGCGCCTGACGGCCGACGCCCCGGCCGTGCTGCACAGGCTGTTCGAGGACGTCCACCGGCGCGGCCTGATCGACGAGCTCGGCAACGCCCGCTTCGCGCGCAGCCTGGTCGAGACCGCGGCCCAGGCCCGCGACGTGCGCGTGGTCGGGGCCGGAGGCTCGCCCAGCCGCGACGACCTGCTCACCACCACCACGGCCGACCTCACCAAGGCCTTCAACGAGATCACCGCCAGGTTCCGCGGCTACCAGGCCACCCCGAACCTTCCGGAGGCCCTCGCCGACCTCGACCGCATGGCGGGGCTGGAGCCGGTCAAACGCCAGGTGCGGGCCATCGCCGCCCAGCTCCGCGTCGCCCGCATGCGCCAGGAGCAGGGCCTGCCCGCGCCGCCGCAGATGCGCCACTTCGTGTTCGTCGGCCCGCCCGGCACCGGCAAGACCACCGTGGCGCGCGTGCTCGGCCGCATCTTCGCCGCGCTCGGCCTGCTGTCGCGCTCCGACGTGGTCGAGGCGTCCAGGGCCGACCTGGTCGGCCAGCACCTCGGCGCCACCGCGATCAAGACCAACGAGCTGGTCGACCGGGCGCTCGGCGGCGTGCTGTTCATCGACGAGGCCTACAGCCTGGTCAACAGCGGCTACCAGGGAGGCGACGCCTTCGGCGCGGAGGCCGTGCAGACTCTGCTCAAGCGCGCCGAGGACGACCGCGACCGCCTGGTCATCATCCTCGCCGGGTACGCCTCCGAGATGGAGCGCCTCCTGGCCACCAACCCGGGCCTGGCCAGCCGGTTCAACCAGCACGTGTCGTTCCCCTCCTACAGCCCGGCCGAACTGACCGAGATCGCGGCGCTGCTGGCCGAAGAGTCGGGCGACCGGTTCGACGACTCCGCGCGGCGCGATCTGGCCGACGTGTTCGCGTGGGTCTGCGCCGAGGGCCTGATCGACGACCTCGGCAACGGCCGCTTCGCCCGGTCGCTGTTCGAGCGCGCCGCGCTCGGCCGCGACGTCCGCCTCGCCGGGCGCGGCGGCACCGCCAGCGCCGAAGAGCTCACCACCATCACCAGCGCGGACGTGCGCACCGCCGTCGACGAGCTCGCCGACCGCTGACCGCCGGCGGGCGCCCCGCCGCGCCCGTCTCCGGCACGCCGTCACCGCCGCAGACGCTTCTTTGGGACGACACCTGGCCAGATTGACGACTTTCTTGTCACCGGACGGTTACGCCATGTAGCAGGATGGGCACGGAGGGACGCGGAACGGCCCTCTCGGTGCGCGATCCGGCGCGACTCGGCAGTCGGCGGAAGGGGGGCGATGGCGGGATTCCTGCTTCGCCGGTCGGTCAACTACGTGGTGCTGATCGCCGTGGCCGCTAGCCTGGCGTACCTTCTGGCCGCGACCGCGCTCGACCCGCGGTCCAACTACGAGGGCCGCAACCCGCGGCCGCCCGCCGCGGTCATCGACGGCCGCCTCGCCATGTACAACCTCGACGACCGCGCCCCGCTCTTCGAGCGCTACCTCGTCTGGGCCGGGGGAGTGCTGCGCGGCGACCTCGGCCGCACGTGGAACGGCGACCAGGTCGGCGCCCAGCTCGGGCGGCGCCTCGGCGTCACCCTGCGGCTGGTCGTGCTCGGCGTGGTGCTGGGCAGCGTCGCCGGGGTGCTCGTCGGCGCCTGCGCCGGCATCGGCCAGTACGGCTGGTTCGACCGCCTGTCCACCATCGCCTCCTTCACCGTGCTCGCGATCCCGACCGTCGTGCTGGCCAACATGCTGATCATCGGCGCCATCTGGCTGAACGACCACCTCGGCGTCCAGATGTTCCTGGTCAGCGGCGAGGCCACCCCGGGCCTGTCCGGCGGAGCCGGGGCGGGGCTGCTCGACCGCGTCAAGCACCTGGCCCTGCCGACGCTCTCGCTGGCGGTCGGCCAGATCGCCGTCTACAGCAGATACCAGCGCAACATGATGCTCGACGTGCTGGAGGCCGACTTCGTCCGCACGGCGATGGCCAAAGGGCTGCGCAGGCGCACCGCGCTCGTCAAGCACGCCCTGCGCACCGCCCTCATCCCCGCCGCGACGTACTTCGCCTTCACCTTCGGCGCGCTGCTGGTCGGCGCCACCATCACCGAGTCGGTCTTCGGCTGGCACGGCATGGGAGAGGAGCTCGTGGCCTCCATCCGCACCAACGACGTCAACACCGTCGCCGCGATCAGCTGCTTCGCGGCCCTGGCCGTGCTGACGGCCTCCCTGGCCGCAGACGTCCTGCACGCCGTCCTGGACCCCAGGGTGCGGGTGGGCTAGATGACGACGACGCTGCGCGAGGAGGACTTCGCCGAGGGCCAGGCCGGAGACGGGCGGGCGCCCGCGCCCTCCAGGGGCCGGGTGGTGGCCGGGCGGTTCTTCCGCGCCAGGCAGGGCTCGCTGGGCTTCGCGCTGCTGACGGCCATGTTCCTGCTCGCCTTCGCCGGGCCGAAGGCCTGCCGGTGGTCGGCCGCCGAGCTCGACTTCACGGCGTTCATGCAGCCGCCCTCGACCGCCCACTGGTTCGGCACCCTGCAGACCGGCGCCGACGTGTTCGCCGTCACCATGCGCGGCGCCCAGAAGTCACTGCTCGTCGGCCTGCTCGTCGCCGTGCTGTCGACCGGCCTGGCCGCCGTCGCCGGCTCGTTCGCCGGCTACTTCCTCGGCTGGACCGACCGCACGGTCATGTGGGTCGCCGACCTGCTCCTCGTCCTGCCCGCCTTCCTGATCCTCGCGGTCATGTCACCGCTGTTCACCGGCGGGCGGTGGGTGCTCTTCGTCGCCATGCTGGCGCTGTTCCTGTGGATGGTCACCTCCAAGATCGTGCGCGGCATGACCAGGGCGATCAAAGAACGCGAGTACATCAAGGCGGCGCGGTTCATGGGAGTGCCGTCCCACACGATCATCTTCCGGCACGTCATGCCGAACCTCGCGTCCCTGCTGATCGTGGACGCCACGCTCAACGTCAGCGCGGCCATCCTCACCGAGACGAGCCTGTCGTACTTCGGGTTCGGCATCCAGCCGCCGGACGTCTCCCTGGGCGGCCTGATCGCCGACGGGGCCAAGACGGCGCTGTACGCGCCCTGGACGTTCTGGTTCGCGGCAGGAGGGCTGATCATCACCATCCTGTCGGTCAACCTGGTCGGCGACTCGCTGCGCGACGCGTTCGACCCCGGCGCGAGGAGGTCCACGTGAGCGGCCGGGCACAGGGCGCGCGCGAGGCGGAGCCCGCCGTGGAAGCACGGGCGCGGGACGGGCGCGACGCGCGCGACGCGCGGCCCGCCGTGCGCGACCCCGCCCTCGCGGTGGACGACCCCGTCCTCGCGGTGCGAGAGCCGGTCCTCGCGGTGCGCGACCTGGAGGTGTCGTTCGGCGGCGCGCGCGTCGTCCGCGGGGTCGGCTACGACGTCGGCGCGGGCGAGGTGCTGGGCATCGTCGGCGAGTCCGGCGCCGGCAAGTCGGCCGCCGCCCTGGCGGTCATGGGCCTGCTGCCCCGGCACGCCAAGGTGTCCGGCTCGGTGCGGCTGCACGGCCGCGAGCTGCTCGGCGCCTCCGAGAAGAGCCTGGCCGCCTTCCGGGGCCGCGCCATCTCTATGGTGTTCCAGGACCCGCTGTCGGCCATGACGCCCGTCTACCGCGTGGGCGACCAGATCGCCGAGGCCGTGCGCGTCCACCAGCGGATGAGCAGGCCGCGGGCGGCCGAGCGCGCCGTCGAGCTGCTCGACCTCGTGGGCATCCCCAACGCCCGCCAGCGGGCCAGGGCGTTCCCGCACGAGTTCTCCGGCGGCATGCGGCAGCGGGCGATGATCGCGATGGCGATCGCCAACGACCCCGACGTCATCATCTGCGACGAGCCGACCACCGCCCTGGACGTCACGATCCAGGCCCAGGTGCTGGAGGTCCTCAAGAAGGCCAAGGGCGAGACCGGCGCCGCCATCGTCCTGATCACCCACGATCTCGGCGTCGTCGCGGGGTTCGCCGACCGGGTGCTGGTCATGTACGCGGGAAGGGAGGTCGAGTCCGGCGCCGTCCGCGACGTCTACCACCGCTCCCGCATGCCCTACACCGTGGGCCTGCTGGGCTCGGTGCCCCGGCTGGACATGGGCAGGCGGGTGCCGCTGACGCCGATCGAGGGCGCCCCTCCCAGCCCGTCCCGCCTTCCGCCCGGCTGCCCGTTCGAGCCGCGCTGCCCGATGGCCGTCCCCGCGTGCGCGCTGACCGAGCCCTCGCCGGCCCACGTCGGCCCCGGCCACCGCGCGGCCTGCCACCGCTCCCGCGAACTCCCCGTTCCGGCCGGGCCGCCGGAGGCGACGGCCGGGCCCCGCGACGCGCGCGGTGAACCCGCGCGGGAGGCCGCCGGGGCGACCCCGCCGGCCGCCAGGGACGAGCGGGCCGTGGTGCTGGAGGTCGGCGGCCTGGTGAAGCACCACCCGCTGATGAAGGGGGCCGTCTTCCGGCGGCGGGTCGGCACCGTCCGCGCCGTCGACGGCATCGGCTTCGACATCCGCGAGGGCGAGACGCTCGGCCTGGTCGGCGAGTCCGGCTGCGGCAAGACGACGGCGCTGATGGAGATCCTCGAGCTGGCACGGCCCGAGGCAGGGCGCGTCGTGGTGTTCGGCCGCGACACCGCGGCGCTGGCCCCGCGCGACCGCCTGGCCGTCCGGCGGCACCTGCAGGTGGTCTTCCAGGACCCGCTCGCCTCGCTCGACCCCCGCATGACCGTCCACGACATCGTCGCCGAGCCCCTGATCACTCACGGTCGCCGCGACACCGGCTCCCGGGTGCGGCGCCTGCTCGCGCTGGTCGGGCTCGACGCAGCCGACGCCGCCCGCTACCCGCGGGAATTCTCCGGCGGCCAGCGCCAGCGGGTCGCCATCGCCCGCGCCCTGGCCCTGGAACCACGCCTGATCGTGCTGGACGAACCGGTGTCCGCGCTCGACGTGTCGATCCAGGCGGGGGTGCTCAACCTCCTCGCCGATCTTCGGCGGCGCCTCGGTCTGTCCTATCTCTTCGTGGCCCACGACCTGGCCGTCGTCCGGCACATCGCCGACCGCGTGGCCGTGATGTACCTCGGCAGGATCGCCGAGATCGGCCAGGTTGACCTGGTGTACGGAGGGCCGGCGCATCCCTACACGCAGGCCCTGCTGTCCGCGGTCCCGATCCCCGACCCCGACGCCGAACGCGGGCGCCGCCGCATCCTGCTGGAAGGCGACCTCCCGAGCCCCGCCGACCCTCCCTCCGGTTGCCGGTTCCGCACGCGCTGCCCGAAGTTCGCGGCGCTCACCGGCCCGCCGCGGGCACGTTGCGTCGATGAGGAGCCCGAGGTCCGCCCGATGGGGGGCGACCACGGGGCCGCGTGCCACCACGCGCAGAGGTTCGGCGTCGTCTGAGGGCCGCGCCGGTTCGAAAAGTGAGATCTGGAGGAAAAGTGACCGGAGTTCGCAGGCGCGCGCTGGCCGCCGCCCTGGCCGTCGCGGTGCCGCTCACGGCCGCGGCCTGCGGGAGGGGGGCGAACGGCGGCCACGAGGGCGCCGGCGGCGCGCCCTCGTCGGTCAAGGCCTTCGACATCAACCCGATGCCGCGCGAGCGCGTCAGGGACGGCGGAACCCTGCGATGGGGGCTCACCGAGTTCCCCACGCAGTGGAACCTCAACCACATCGACGGCAACCTGGCCGAGGTCAAGAAGGTCATCGACGCGCTCATGCCCGCCGCCTTCCGCTCCGACGAGAAGGCCACCCCCACGCCGGACGCCGACTACGTGACCGACGCCCGGGTCACCGCGACCAACCCCCGCCAGGTCGTGACCTACACCCTCAACCGCAAGGCCCGGTGGTCGGACGGACGGCCGATCACCTGGCAGGACTACGAGTCCCAGTGGAAGGCCATGAACGGCCGCGATCCTGACTTCCACGTCCGCGCGACGACCGGCTACCAGGACATCGCGAGCGTCACCCGGGGCAAGGACGACTACGAGGTGCTGGTCGCCTTCCAGACCCCGTTCTCCGAGTGGCAGTCGCTGTTCTGGCCGCTGTACCCGAGGTCGTCGAACGCGACGCCCGACGCCTTCAACACCGGCTGGCTGAACCGCGTGCCGGTGACCGCTGGACCGTTCCGGTTCCACGCCTTCGACCAGACCGCCAAGACCGTCACGGTCGTCCGCGACGAGAGGTGGTGGGGAGACCGGGCCAAGCTCGACAAGATCATATACCGCTCGCTGGCGACGGACTCCCTCGTCGGGGCCTTCACGAACGGCGAAGTGGACGTCTTCGACATCGGGCCGTCCGCGCCCGACTTCGCCAGGGCCCGCAACGCCAGGGGAGCGGCCATCCGGCAGGCCGCGGGGCCCGACTTCCGGCATTTCACCTTCAACGCCGAAAGCCCTGTGCTGTCCGACATCAGGGTCCGCCAGGCGATCGTCCTCGGCCTGGACCGTTCCGCGATCACCCGGTCCGACCTTCAGGGGCTCGGCTGGAACGGTTCGCCACTGCACAACCACCTGTTCATGGACACCCAGGTCGGCTACCAGGACAACTCCGGCGAGCTCGGCAGGTACGACCCGGCGAAGGCCGAGCGACTGCTGGACGCCGCGGGCTGGCACCGGGCGAGCCCGACCCGGCGCAGGGCCGGCAAAGAGCTCGCCCTCCGCTTCGTCATCCCGTCGGGGCTGCAGCTCAGCAAGTCCGAGGCCCAGCTGGCGCAGGCGATGCTCCGGCGCATCGGCGTCACGGTGACCATCCAGTCGGTCCCCAGCGACGACTTCTTCGGAAAGTACGTCATCCCCGGCAACTTCGACATCGCGCCGTTCTCCTACATCGGCACGCCGTTCCCGGTCTCCAACAGCTACGGCATCTACGCCGACAAGGTCAAGGGGTCCGACGGCAAGGCGCGATGGAACGCCAACTTCGGCAGGTCGGGCAGCCCCGAGATCGACGCCGCGATGCGCAAGGCGTCCTCCGACCTCAACCCCGTGCGAGCGCGCCGCGACGCCAACGAGGCCGACGAACTGATCTGGCGCGAGGTCAACGTGCTGCCGTTGTACCAGCGCCCGCAGAACTGGGGCGTCAAGGCGACGCTCGCCAACATCGGCGCCCCCGGATTCCACACCCTCGACTACGCCGACATCGGCTTCACCCGCTGATCTGCGGGCCGCGCCGGGCTAGGCGGAGGGTTCGTCCGGAATGTCCGCTATGTCGTCCAGGGCGGCGGCCAGTTCGTCGGGGTGGTCGCCGATGCGCTCGGCGATCTCCATGAGGACGTGCAGCACGTCGTGCCGGTCGTGGCCGAGGTCGAGCAGGCGCTGGGCGGCCTCCCACATCTGCTCGGGCTCGCCGTCCCACAGCCGCTTTGCGATCTCTTCGTGCCAGGCCAGGTGCTCGGCGAAGTCGGGACGGTCACGCTCGGCCGCGTGGTCGATCTCGAGCAGGATGCGCCGGTCGGCGTCCTCCGACGGGCGCAGCCTCCACAGGTCGACGTCGCCGTGCGTGCCCTCCAGGAACGGGAAGGCGAAGGCCCTGCGCGCCAGCGCCGACAGGTCGCCGTCGGGCAGGAGACGTTCGACCAGGGAGCGGTCCAGGCCGAAGGTCGTGGGGTCGCGGTAAGCCTCGGTGAAGCGTCCTGTGGCCTCCCAGACGGCGTCCAGGGTCGCCCGCATGCCCTCCACGGGCAGCCCGGTCTTCGGGGCCGCGAACCGCACCCACGACAGCAGGACGTGCGGCATGGCCTCCTGATCGGCGGGGCTCAGCAGCACCTTGCGCGGCAGCCAGTCGAGCAGGAACGTCTCGCACTTGGTCGGGCTGACCCGCAGCGGGCGGTTGAAGTCCTGGTCGCACCCGTAGTCGATGATGTGGTCGGCGCACCGGGAGGCCGCCGAGGGGTCCGACAGGTGCTCGGCGGCGTCCGAGGCCAGGAACTCGGCCGCGAGCATCGCCCGGCGGTCGCGGCTGTAGGGGGCCTCGCTGAGCAGCGGGGCGGGGCGCTTGCGTCCCGGGGGAAGCGCCTTGATGCGCGCCCTGGCGAAGGCGTGGAAGGCGCTGTAGCCGTCGCTGACGAGCTGGGGCCCCTTGCGGCGGCCCAGCGACTCGGTGGTGGCCCTCATGGCGAACTCCAGCAGCGCCCTGGCCTGCTGGGGCTCGATCTCCTCGAAGCTCAGCATCGGATTGCCCGCGGCCTCGACGGCGGCCTTCTCCAGCAGTTCGTCCACCTGGGAGGACACCCACGCGTCCCGGGCCATGCCGCGCATGTTGTAGTCGACGACGACCACGAGCGCGTGCGCGTCCTCGGGGTGCTCAAGGGGACGGGCCTGCGCCCCCGGCGGCCGGGCGGGCGCCGAGGCGGTGACGCCCTGACCGGAGGCGGCCGGCGCGGGCGAGGCCGGGGAGCCCGGCCCGGGGGAGCCCGCGCCCTGGGAGGCGACGGCGGGCGCCGCCGCGGCGGCGCTCTGTGAGGAGGCGCCGGCGCCCTGCGCGGAGGAGGCGGCTCCGTGGGAGGCGACGCGAGCCGAGACCGACGGGGCCGAGGAGGCGCTGTCGCGGCCCTGGGCGGCCGGAACCGTCCCGCGGTAGGCGAAGGTGCACACGACGGTGTCCTGATCGCCGTAGGCGTCCCTGGAGACGTAGCAGCCGCGTGGTTTGACCGCTCCAACGCGCTCGGCCCAGCGAGGCCTCGCGACATCGGACTCCATGAGGGCCAGCGCGGCCCCCTCGGCCTTGGCGGCCTGCCGGGAGGTGCCGAGATAGGCGACGGCGACCAGCAGCGTCAGGGCGGCGGGCGTGCCGGCCTTGGCGGCGTAGTCGACCAGGCCCTCGCCGAGGAACTCCTCGACGTCGCCGCGGCGCAGCCGGTGGCCCCACCAGGAGCCCAGCATGTCGGAGACCATCAGCTCGGCGTCCAGCGGGGTGCGCACGGCGAGCAGCTCGCGGGCCGCCAAGAGCATTTCCGCGAACACGTCGTCCGGCGGCTGGGTCCCCCGGGGGTCTCGTCGTCGTCGGCGGCTCACTCCATTACCTTCTCGCATTCCGCGTCCGAAAGGTGCACGGAACGCCGCCTGGTGACCCCGCTGTTACCGTCAGGACCGGACCGTTATCCCGCCGACCCCGCGATCGTCAACGGCCGGGGCGCGCGCGTGCCGCCGCTTTCGGGCGGACCGACCAGAGGCGCCGAGCTCGCCACCGCGAGGAGGTGCTCGCGCGCGATGCGCTCGACCACGGCCGTGGTGACGTCGACGCCGAGGTGGGCGGCGCATGCCTGAACGTCCTCGACGCAGCGGTCCACGACTTCGACGGGCACGCCCAGGAACTCGTCCTGGAGTCGTGCGCTCAGAGGTCCTCCGCCCTCCGGCTCCGGAGAGCGCGCGTCGCGCGGCCCGGTCGCTCGCGGGTCGGTCGCTCGATGATCGGCGGTCCCTTCGGCGGAACGCGTTGCTAGAGCAGGCATGGGCGGTTTCGCATCCTCCCGTGAGCCGGGGGACATCCGTCCCCCGGACCAGTGCTCTGAGGGGGCGTGCGGTTCCCATTCCATCTCGTATCCCGGAGCTGTCAACCCCTGCCGCTGTAAGGGTTCGGCACATCGGGCACCCCAGAGCCGCTCCTGTGGGAAGCTGTCTTCGAGCGCGTCCGGCTTGCCGGGCGCGCCATGTGCCGTCGCGGCGCCTGGCGCCGCCGTCAGGGTTCGCGGATGCCGGAGGGGTGGAGGCTTGGCCGAGGTGGCGCAGACCGACCAGGCCACGATGCGCGTGGTGAGAAAGTCGGCCGATCTTGCTGCACACCACGGCGCGTTTTTGACAGGATGCGTTGACCGCATCGCGGCCGGGGCTTCCGTCCGCGCGTGCCCATCGCCGATGATGTAGTGCAGATTCTGCGTTACCAATCACAGTTATGGAGATGTGCCTCGTGGGAGACCCTGGCACGCGACGGAGGTGCCGACCATGAGCGCCGAAACCTCCGTGCCCCGTCCCCGGGAGTCGGGTGTGGACATCTCAGACCCCGCCCTGTTCCAGGGCCTACTGGCAGAGGCGCCGTTCGCCTTCGCGTTCTTCGACACGACCGGCAGGTTCCAACGGGTCAACCAGAGCTTCGCCGACGTCAGCGGGGTGGCCGCCGAAGAGCACGCCGGCCGTCCGGCGGCCGAGATCGTCTCCGCCGAGCTGTCGGCCCTCATCGAGGCCGCGCTGCGCAGGGTCGTCGAAGAGCACCACGCCGTCGTCAACGGTGATCAGCGCTACCGCAGCATGTCCTCCACGGGCGAGCTCCGCCACTGGAGCCTGTCGTTCTATCCGATCCACGGCGACAAGGGGGCGCTCGCCGGGGTGGCGATGTTCGGCGTGGACGTCACCGAGCGCCAGCTCGCCGAGGAGGAGCTGCGCCGCAGCGAAGAGCGCTATCGCTCGCTGGTCGAGTCCCAGCAGCAACTGGTGTGGATCGCCTCGCCCACCGGGGCCGTGATCGACGACGCCCCGCAGTGGCGGGCCATCACCGGTCAGAGCCTCGAAGAGTACCTGGCGTACGGCTGGCTGGAGGCCGTCCATCCCGACGACCGCCCGGCCGCCGAGGAGGCCTGGCGCGAGGCGCTGCGCGGCCGCACGCTCTTCGAGTGGAGCTACCGCGTCCGCACCCGCGCCAGCGGCTACCGCCACTTCGAGGTGCGGGCCGTCCCGATCATCCGCCATGGCCGGGTGGTCGAGTGGGTGGGCGCCAACAGCGACGTGACGCCTCAGCGTGAGGCCGAAGAGATGCGCGGGCGGCTGACCGACCAGCTCGGCGCCGCCGCGCTGCGAACGGCCCGTCTCCAGGGCGCCACCGCCCAGCTCGCCGAGGCCCTCACGGTCGAGCAGGTCGTCCAGGTCATCATCGATGTCGGCCGCACCGCGCTGGCCGCCGACAGGTCCGCCGTGGCGCTGCTCGACAGCGACCGCGCCGCGCTGAAGTTCACCAACAGCGGCGGCCTCCCCGATGTTCCCGGCGGGTCGGGCGAGGAGGTCCCGCTCTCGCAGACGAGCCTGATGACCATGGCCGTCAACAGCCGCAGGCCCGTGTTCGCCGAGTCGCCCGAGAGCCTCAAGGCCCAGCTCGTGGACGCCGGCGCCGACGAGGCCATGATCTCGGGGTTCCTCGCCGGCAGCGACGAGCGGGCGTGGGTCGGCCTTCCGCTGCTGGCGGCGGGACGGGCGCTCGGCGCGCTGAGGTTCGCCTTCACCCGCCCGCAGAAGATCTCCCAGGAGGACGGCGTCTTCCTGGAGGCCCTGGCCGGGCAGTGCGCCCTGGCGGTCGAGCGGGCCACGCTGTTCGAGCGCGAGCACCGCACGGCCGAGACCCTCCAGCGCAGTCTGCTGCCCGACCGTCTGCCGGTGATCCCCGGCCTGGTCCTGGCCCAGCGCTTCCGGTCCGGCAGCAGGCACGTCCAGGTCGGCGGCGACTGGTACGACGCGTTCGTCCTGCAGGACGCCCGGGTCGCGGCCGTCGTCGGCGACGTCATGGGCAAGGGCGTCAAGGCGGCGGCCGGCATGGGCCGCATCCGCAACGCCATGCGCGCGCTGGCCCTCACCAATCCGCCGCCCGCGGCCGTGCTCACCGGCCTTGACCGGGTGTTCGACGCCACCGAGGAGGAAGAGCAGGTCACACCCTGGCGTACATGGTCGTCGAGCCCGCCACAGGCGAGGGCACCCTGGCGCTGGCCGGCCACCCGCCGCCCCTGCTGGTGTCTCCGCAGGGCACGGCCGTGCTGTCGGACGGCGAGCCGGGCACGCCCCTCGGCTGGCCCACCACGCGCAAGCAGTTCCGGTTCTGCGTCCCGCCGGGGCACACGGCGGTGCTGTACTCCGACGGACTGGTCGAGAATCGCAAGCGCGGTCTGGACGCCGGACTCGCAGAACTTTCTTCTGTCGTCGCGGAGGCGCCCCCCGAGGTCCTAGGAAATCCTCATATGTTGCTTGACTTCCTGGTGGATCGCATGCTGGCGGGGTATGAGCAGGACGATGACGTCACGGTGCTCGCCGTCCACGTGCCGGCCACCACAAAGAGTGACTGAATGAAACAGTCATAAGGGTTGCTTTCGGGTATCGGTGGCCCGCTTCCGTACGCACTACTGTTCCGGTCGGCCTAGGGTGGAGGGCAACCGCTGTGAGGCGGCCGTATGGACTGCGGGGGCATGCCACAATGCTGGACAGGCACGTCGCGGTTCGCACGGCCCACCACCGAAAAGAAGCAAGAGCCCCTAGCGGGCACCTGGGTCCATTCTCACCATGCGTTCGTTCGAGAGGTGTTCGTGTCGCCTGCAAGTTCGACTCGCTCGAAGCCGTCTGAGCTGAACGAGCCCGTCATTCAGCGGCTCATCGAGCGTGGGCGCTCGCAGGGTTTCCTCGAGTCTGAGGATGTCCGCAAGGCCTTCGAGGAGGCGGACATCCCGATGTCGCACGCCGCGGTGTTTCTGCGGAACCTCAGCAAAGAGGGTGTGACCGTCGTGGTGACCGCTGCGGACTCGGCGGCGCCCAAGAGGTCTCGTGGCCCGGCCAAGCGTCGTACCGCCGCCCCCGTCAAGAAGACCAAGACCGCCACCGCGGCGGCCAAGGAGCAGCCCGATACCGTCACGGCCGTGGTGAGCGGTGCCGGGGGCGAGGCCGCGGCGGCCGGTGACAAGCCGGTCGCCAAGAAGCCCGTGGCCAAGAAGGCCGCGCCGGTCAAGAAGACCGAGACCGCCCCTGACGCTCCCGCCAAGGTCGCCACCCCTGCAGCCCTCGCCAAGAAGGCCAAGCCGGAGGTCGCCGTGCCCGCGTCGCCATCGCCCAAGATCGAAACAAAGCCCAAGGTCTCCTCCGAGGATGACGAGGATCTCGACATCGAGGGCGACCTCGAACTCGAGGACTTCGACATCGACGTCGAGGTGGACGCCGAAGCCGAGACCGACACCGAGGTCGAGGCGGCCGAGGTCGAGGCCGAGCCCGAGGCTGAGGCCGAGGTCGAAGTCGAGGAAGAGCCCAAGGCCGGCGTCGAGGTCCAGAGCGACGACGAGGTGCTCATCCTCTCCGATGACGACGACGACGCGCCGGTGGCGCAGGTCGCCGCCGCCGGAGCGACCGCCGACCCGGTGAAGGACTACCTCAAGCAGATCGGCAAGGTCCCGCTGCTCAACGCCGAGCAGGAGGTCGAGCTCGCCAAGCGCATCGAGGCCGGTCTGTTCGCCGAGGAGCAGCTGGCCAACGACGGCGAGCGCCTGCCCGTCGACGTCCGCGCCGAGCTCGAGTGGATCGCCGAGGACGGCCGCCGCGCCAAGAACCACCTGCTGGAGGCCAACCTCCGCCTGGTGGTCTCGCTGGCCAAGCGCTACACCGGCCGCGGCATGCTCTTCCTGGACCTGATCCAGGAGGGCAACCTGGGCCTGATCCGCGCGGTGGAGAAGTTCGACTACACCAAGGGTTACAAGTTCTCCACCTACGCCACGTGGTGGATCCGCCAGGCGATCACCCGGGCCATGGCCGACCAGGCCCGCACCATCCGCATCCCGGTGCACATGGTCGAGGTGATCAACAAGCTCGCCCGGGTCCAGCGGCAGATGCTGCAGGATCTCGGCCGTGAGCCGACCCCCGAGGAGCTCGCCCGCGAGCTCGACATGACCCCTGAGAAGGTCGTCGAGGTCCAGAAGTACGGGCGCGAGCCGATCTCCCTGCACACCCCCCTCGGCGAGGAGGGCGACAGCGAGTTCGGCGACCTCATCGAGGACTCCGAGGCGATCGTCCCCGCGGACGCCGTGAGCTTCACCCTGTTGCAGGAGCAGCTCCACTCGGTTCTCGACACGTTGTCGGAGCGCGAGGCGGGCGTGGTGTCGATGCGGTTCGGTCTCACCGACGGCCAGCCGAAGACGCTGGACGAGATCGGCAAGGTCTACGGGGTGACGCGCGAGCGCATCCGGCAGATCGAGTCCAAGACCATGTCCAAGCTGCGCCACCCGTCGCGCTCGCAGGTCCTGCGCGACTACCTCGACTGACGAGTCGTCACGGCTCCCGCCCGCGCAGGGCGGGGGCCGTCGCTCGTCCCGGGCGGAAGGCGCCTCGGCCGTGCCGAGCGTCCGAGACGCGCCGTCCGATGCTTCGCCACAGGGCGATCGGTGCGGTCCTTCGCGCGGGCCTCGCCGGCGCGCGGGCGTGTCGCACCCATTTCGGGCGGCCTTCTTCCATAGTGCGGCTATTCGCCGTTTACACACCCGTAACCCGCCGGTAGTAGCGCGCGTCTCGGGGGCTTCTAGGCTCACGCGCCATGGGTGTGATCGAAGTGGATCGGGCGCGTGCTCGGGGGCCACGACTGATCGCAAGCCGTCCCTGGGCGGACGCCGTGCTGGACGATGCGGTGACCGCCCTCGGGCGTGGGTACCTCGAACCTGCCATCCCCGCGCTGGTCGCGACCCGGGCTGATCCGGAGTCGCGCGCGATGCGGGTGGAGGCGCTGGCCAAGGCCGCCGTGGGTCTCACGGACGGCATCGAAGCCCTGATCGAGCGAGATCGGGTCAATCCCGATCTGTGGCTGTGGCTCGGCCGCGCGCGCGTCGAAGAGGCATGGGAGATCAAGCCGGACGTGCGGGCGCGTGCCGTGCAGGCCGACCGGCTGCGCATGTTCCACCAGGCCATGGAGTCGGCGCGAGCCCCGCTTCTCGCGGCGGCCCAGTTCATGCCCGCGGATCCCGCGCCCTGGGTGTCTCTGCTGTGGATGGCGCTGGCCCTGGAGCGCCCGCGGGAGGAGAAGGACTCCATCTGGGCCGAGGCCTGGCGCCGCCACCCCTCGTCGTACGCCGCCCACGTCGCGCGGCTGGTCACGCTCTCGCCCGGCTGGGGCGGCACGAGCCAGGAGATGTTCGACTTCGCCCGCGCCGCCGGCGCGGCGGCGCCCGACGGCGATCCTCTCTGGGCGCTGCTGCCGCTCGCGTACTTCGAGCACGTCGCGGGGGAGCGCTCGGGACGCTCGCGCGCGTGGGTCTCCTACGACGTGCAGCGGGAGATCAGCGCGGCGGCCGGGCGCTGGCACGTCAGCCGGGGCTCGCGGCCGCATCCGCGCGCTGTGGAGGCGCACAACGCCTTCGGGGCGGCCTTCTACCTCGCCGACATGCGGCGGCCTGCCAGAGGCCACCTGTCGCGCACGGGAGGCAGGCACAGCGACATGCCCTGGTCGCATCTGGGTGATCCGGCCAAGGAGTTCCACAAGGCGTGCTCGCGGCTGAATGTGATCACGAACGGATAACGACGTCGAGGACGCGGGGGCCGCCCTTCGGGGGTGCGGCGCCCAGCTCGGTGGCGTGGCCGAGGCCGGCCAGCACCTCGGCCAGCTCCTGCGGATCGCGCGGGTCCTCGCCGGACTCGACCAGCGAGCGGGCCACGGCACCGCGCGTCGCCTTGGCCATGTGGCTGACCACCGTGCGGGCGCCGGCCGACTCTCTGAGCACGCGCACCGTGACCGCGCGTGGGCCGGGCTGCCAGGCCTGCGCGTACGTCGAGGACCGCATGTCGACGATCATGCCCTTCCGGCCGTCCAGGACCTCCCTCAGGCTCGGGCGCCAGTAGGCCGCCAGACCGCCCAGAGGCGGCAGGCGCACGCCCATGGACAGGCGGTAGGGCGGCACGCGGTCGGTGAGCCGCAGCGCGCCCCACAGCCCCGAGAACACGATCACCCGGTTGTACGCGCGGCGGCGCGCCCGGGCGTCGAGCGAGGCGAGGCCGAGGTTGTCGTAGAGGACGCCGGTGTAGAGCCGCGACGCCGGCAGGGCGGCGGCGGCGCGGAGATCGCGGTTCCGGTCGAGCTCGCCGGCCTGGCCGGGGGACAGGCCCAGCACCGCCATCGCCTCCTGCGGCGGACCCTTGACCAGCCTGTCCAGCGCGTCGAGGACCTTCTCGCGGGCCGAGGTGAGCTCGGGGAAGGACAGGGCGCCGAGGTCCAGAGAGGGCCCGGCGCCGTGGGGGGCCTTTCCCTCGGATGGCGGCAGCAGGATGAGCACGGCTCCTGATCCTAGCCTCCCGCAGGTCAGCCGGGGTTTGCGGGCGGCGGGGCGGCGGCGGGGGCGCGGGCAGGCCGGGCCGTGAAGGGGACCGGCCCGCGATTGTGCGGTGAAGCGGCCCGACATCAGGGGTCCGCCTCCGCCGGGCCGGGGTGCGTGGCCCTCCGCCGTGAGGTGATCCGGTCGCGCGTGGGGATCCGGTCGCGGGGGGTGATCGGCTAGAGTTTGCGCTGATGAGCGGGGAACGAGTGGAGATCGAGACCCTTGTCCACCAGGCATGGCCCGCGCCGCACCAGGAGGCGATCGGCGGCTGGATCCTGCGCTACGCCGACGGCGTCACCAAACGCGCCAACTCCGTGCTCGCGTGGGGCGAGCCGGACAACCTGGATGAGGCGGTCGGCGCGGCCGAGAAGTTCTACGCCGAGCGCGGGCTGCCGTGCGTCTTCTCCATAGGCCCGCGCGCGACGTCCCGGCTCGACGCGTTCCTCGCCGATCGCGGGTACCGCCTGGTCGACCAGGCCCTGTACATGACCGCCCTGCTGGACGGCGAGACGCCCCGGCCCGCGCACCATGCGACGATCGCGGACGAGCCCTCCGGCGACTGGCTGGCGACGTGGTGGGAGGTGGACGGCCGCTTCGACCGGGGCCTCGAGACGGCCGAGCGCATCGCCCGCGGGGTGCCCGCGAGCTACGCCACCGTGGAGGAGGACGGCGCTCCGCTCGCCGTGGGACGCTCGGTGCTCCAGGACGGCATGCTGGGGATCTACTGCATGGCGACGGTGCCCGCCGCACGGCGGCGCGGCCTCGGGCGCAGCGTGCTGCGCGCCCTGCTGGCGCACGGCCGCGCACGCGGGGCCACCGGGGCGTACCTGGTGGTCCTGGCGCGCAACACCACGGCCATCGCCATGTACGCCGCCGAGGGCTTCACACCGGCCGGCCGCTACCACTATCGCGTGTCGACGCCGGCGTGAGGCGCCCTGACAGCGCGACGCGGCGAGGCCTGGGGAGGTGTCCGGGGGGACACCGCCTCAGATCGCCGCGTTCACGTTCTATGAGGTTGTGCTCGGTTATCTGGCTCAGAACGACGGGCCGGGGCTCATCGTTCGCTGGTGTTCGTAGAAGGGGTTTCGCTGAGGCGCGCCGACTCGTCCTGGATGTCGGCGCCCTTGTCGCGCAGAGCCGCAACGTGCCGACGCCCGTGGTGAGCGCAGAACAGTAGCTCCCCGCCCATGGGGAGGGACGCGCGGATGTACGCCTGGGCGCCGCATCGGTCGCAACGGTCGACGGCGGTCAGCGGCTTGGTGGGGGCGAGAGCTCCAGTCACGTATCGCCTTTCGGGTCACCCCACTGACGTGGGGATTTGGCGTCAGTCACTTGGCTCAACATCTAACCCGATGAGGACGTTCCCAATCGCCCCCCGGATACGCCGAGAGCAGAATGTGTCGTTAAGTGACGTGATTCGGCTGCGGGCTGACGCAGAACCCCCTGTTGATGGCACGCTTAGGCGCGCCGGACCATACGAAACGGTAGGCTACGCACACATGTTCGATGCTCAGTGGGAGTGGGAGTGACCGCAGTCAGCACAGAGACGGGCTACACGGCCCGTCATCTGTCGGTGCTGGAGGGCCTGGAGGCCGTCCGTAAGCGCCCCGGAATGTACATCGGGTCCACTGACAGCCGCGGTCTCATGCATTGCCTCTGGGAGATCGTGGACAACGCCGTCGACGAGGCCCTCGCCGGCTACTGCAAGCGCATCGAGGTCGAACTGTTCCCCGACGGGTCCACCGAGGTCCGCGACGACGGCCGCGGCATCCCGGTCGACATCGAGCCCAAGAGCGGCCTGGCCGGCGTCGAGCTCGTCTACACCAAGCTCCACGCGGGCGGCAAGTTCGGCGGCGGCTCCTATGGGGCCTCCGGCGGCCTGCACGGCGTCGGCGCCTCCGTCGTCAACGCCCTGTCCGCCCGTCTGGACGTCGAGGTCGACCGCGGCGGGCGCGTCCACGAGATCAGCTTCCGCCGCGGCGTTCCCGGCGTGTTCGACGGCGAGGGGCCCACCGCCAAGTTCAAGAAGAAGTCCGGCCTGCGCGACGGCGGGGCCCTGGGCCGCAAGGCCACCGGCACGCGCGTCCGCTGGTGGGTCGACAAGCAGATCTTCCTGCCCGAGGCCGAGGTCTCGCTGGACGAGATCCACGTCCGCGCCCGGCAGACCGCCTTCCTGGTTCCCGGCCTCACCATCGCCGTGCGCGACAGCCGGGGCGAAGAGCCGGTCGAAGAGGAGTTCCGCTTCGACGGCGGCATCTCCGAGTTCACCGAGTTCCTGGCCCGCGACGAGGCCGTCTGCGACGTCATGCGCCTGCAGGGCGTCGGCCACTTCCACGAGACCGTGCCCGTGCTCGACGAGCAGGGCCACATGACCTCCACCGAGGTCGAGCGCGAACTGACCGTCGACGTCGCCGTCCGCTGGGGCAAGGGCTACGAGACGACCGTGCGCTCCTTCGTGAACGTCATCGCCACGCCCAAGGGCGGCACCCACCTCAGCGGGTTCGAGCGGGCCCTGCACCGCACGATCAACGAGCAGCTCAGAGAGACCCGCCTGCTCAAGAACGGCGACGACCCGGTCACCAAGGAGGACCTCCTCGAGGGCCTCACCGCCGTCGTCACGGTCCGGGTGCCCGAGCCCCAGTTCGAGGGCCAGACCAAGGAGGTCCTCGGCACCTCCGCGGCAAGCCGCATCGTCTCCCACGTGGTCTCCCGCGAGCTGAAAGAGCTGTTCGGCAGCACCAAGCGTGCCCACAAGCTCCAGCTCAGGGCCGTCCTTGAGAAGATCGTCGCGGCGGCCAAGGCCCGCATCGCCGCCCGCGAGCACCGTGACAACCAGCGGCGCAAGAGCGCCCTTGAGAACTCCGCGCTGCCCGCCAAGCTGGTCGACTGCCGCAGCGACGACGTCGACCGCAGCGAGCTGTTCATCGTCGAGGGCGATTCGGCCCTCGGCACGGCCCGCGCCGCGCGCGACTCCGAGTTCCAGGCGCTGCTGCCCATCCGCGGCAAGATCTTGAACGTGCAGAAGGCCTCGGTGGCCGACATGCTCAAGAACGCCGAGTGCGCCGCGATCATCCAGGTCATCGGCGCCGGCTCGGGCCGTGGCTTCGACCTCGACGCCGCCCGCTACGGCAAGGTCATCCTGATGGCCGACGCCGACGTGGACGGCGCGCACATCCGCTGCCTGCTGCTCACCCTGTTCCACCGCTACATGCGTCCGATGGTCGAGGCGGGGCGCGTCTTCGCCGCCGTGCCGCCCCTGCACCGCATCGAGATCATCAACCCCGGCAAGGGCAAGGACAAGTTCGTCTACACCTACTCCGACGCCGAGCTGCACCGCGTCCTGCGCGATCTCGAGCGCCGGGGCAAGCGCTGGAAGGACCCGATCCAGCGCTACAAGGGCCTGGGCGAGATGGACGCCGACCAGCTGGCCGAGACCACCATGGAGCCGCGCCACCGCACCCTGCGCCGGGTCCGCATCGAGGACGTCGAGGCGGCCGAGCAGATCTTCTCGCTGCTCATGGGCAGCGACGTGGCCCCTCGCCGCGAGTTCATCGTCAGCAGCGCCGCCGAGGTCGACCGCGACGCCATCGACGCCTGAGGGCCGGCCTCGCCGGTGGCGGCGGGTGGCGCGGGCGTCGAGATCGCCGAGAACGACGTGAAGGCCGGGAGGCTCCTCCCGGCCTTCACGCTGCCCAGGCGGTGACGGCGGTCAGAGTTCGACCGGCATCAGTTTGCCGGTGTGGACGTCGTACACCGCTCCGCCGACGGCCAGGCGGTCCGGCAGGTACGGGTAGGTCCTGATGCGGATGATGTCGCGGCGCAGCGCCGCGTCCTGGTCGGGCACGGTGTGGAATTCCAGGCTGCGCGTGTCGACGCCGTACTGGCTGCCGATCAGGTCGTGGACGTCTTCGTCCGTCGACTTGGCCATCCGGCAGTCGGTGTGCGGCATCACCAGCACGCGGTCGACCCCGAGGAGGTACACCGCGAGGACGAGAGTCCGCAGGACGTCGTCGGTCACGCGTGCCCCCGCGTTGCGCAGGATCTTGGCGTCGCCGGCCGAGAGGCCGAGCAGGTTGAGCGGGTCGATCCGCGAGTCCATGCAGGTGACCACGGCGAGGCCGCGCTTGGCGCGTCCGGTCAGATCAGAGTGCTGGAAAGATCTGGCGAAGTCCTCGTTGGCGGTGAGCAGATCGTCGAAGGCTTCCGTCATGGAGCCAATATTCCCGGATGCCGATTTCGCGAATACCTGCGGGGGGCCTGTTAAGAGGGTTCGCAAAGATCCCACGATCACGCGTCACGATGAGTGATGATGTTGACACTCAAGGTGAAAGATCGTGGAGGGGCTTCGTTGTGGGGACGACCGATTCGCTCGCCGGCCATCTACGCGCGCGGGCCAGGTGGCGGCTCGACCGGGTCCAGACCCGTGACGGCGACTGGAACGCGCGCTGCGCGCTCGCCCTGCTCGACGCCGCGGCCTACACGCAGGCCCTTCCCGCCGACGACCCGCTGATCACCGCTCTGGAGGACTCCGGCTGCTTCGGCGCGTACGGCTGCGGCGACTTCGAGCCGGGGGAGGCGGTGGCCAAACTCATCGACTCCTGGCACGACGGCGACCCCTGGGAGCTCCTGACGGCCATCCCCGCGGCCGCCAGAGCCGACGGCCTGCCCTCGCCCCGCTGACCGGCCCGCCGCGCCCGTCGTCCACCAGCCGGGGCCGGAGACCTGAGCGCCGGTCTCGTCCGGTCGCGCTAGTCGTTTCCCGGCTTCCACTTGATGCCGCAGCCGAGGCTGGGGTTCTGCGGGCCGGGAACCGGCTGCCCGGCGAGCACGGCGTCGATCGCCCGGCGCAGCGTCGAGCCGGTCACCGGCACCTGGTTGGACGGCCGCGCGTCGTCGAACTCACCCCGGTAGGCCAGGCGGCGGTCGGCGTCGTAGAGGAAGAAGTCCGGCGTGCAGGCCGCGTGGTAGGCCTTGGCCACGTCCTGCGGCTCGTCGATGAGGTAGGGGAAGTCGAAGCCGGCGCGCCCGGCCTGCTCGGCCAGGTGGCCGGCGTCGTCGTCGGGATAGTTGACGACGTCGTTGCTGCAGATCGCGACCGTGGTGACCCGCCCGCGATAGTCGGCGGCCAGCGCGCCGATGCCCTGCTCGATGCGGCGGACGTACGGGCAGTGGTTGGACAGGAAGATCACCAGGGTCGCCGGGGTGCGCTCGAGCTCGGCGAGCGACACGCGGCCACCGCCGACGGACGGAAGGTCGAACTCAGGGGCGGCGGTGCCCAGCGGCACCATGAACGATGTGACGGCCATGCCGCCATTCTCTCCCACCGCCGGCCGCTGGCCGCCGGATGGCCGGGGCGTGCGCCACCGTCGACCAGGTGGCCCGGGTCCGTTTCGGGGCAGGGCGCTCGGGTAAGCGGTGGTCCGGCCATGCTCGTGCGGGGCGGGCCGGCGCACGAAATAGAGAGGCCATCTTGTGCGACACCACTGTAAGGTGATCAACGGTGTTGCCGAGTGATGGAGAGAAGGGAGCGACGATGGCGGAGATCGCGCGCATGCGGAACATCGTCCTGGACTGTCCCGACCCCAGGGCGCTGGCCGAGTTCTACTCGTCCGTGATCGGGTGGAAGGTCGCCTACGGGGACGACGAATGGGTGAGCCTCGGCGACGGCGGTTCGATCAGGCTGTCGTTCCAGCGGGCGGAGGGCTACCAGCCGCCCAACTGGCCCAGCTCGGAGCATCCGCAGCAGGCGCACCTCGACCTCACCGTGGACGACCGCAAGAAGGCCGAATCGGAGGTGCTGGCGCTGGGCGCCGTCAAGCACCCGTACCAGCCCGGCGAGGTCGACGAGGGCTTCACGGTCTTCCTCGACCCCGCAGGGCATCCCTTCTGCCTCTGCGACGCAGACTGACGCGCCCGGACGGCGCCTTCGCGAGGTCCGGGCGCGCGGCATGGTCACCGCGGGTCGGCCTCCTCCAGAGGCGTCCGCCGCGGCGAGGGGACCAGAGTGTCCTCGGGCGTGCTGCCCAGCGCCCCGCCGATCGCCGAGATGGGAGCGCTCAGGCGGACGCCCGAGCCGTCGCGGCGGCCCAGTTCCGCGGGAAGCTCGACCGGCTTGCCCGTGGACGACACGGCCTTGATCGGAGCAGGACCCGCCCAGGCGAGGATCAGCGCGTCCTCGCCCTTGAGGAAGCGCTGAGCCCGCACGCCGCCGGTGGCCCGGCCCTTGGGCGGATAGTCGGCGTAGTCGGAGACCTTGGCGCCTCCCGGCTCGGTGCCCGGAAGCGCGGTCGCCGTCCCGGCGACGGTCACGACGCGGGCCTCCCTGCCCGGGTCGACGACGCCGAACCAGATGACCTTCGCGCCGCCGTCCAGCCGGATGCCGGTCATGCCGCCGGCCGGACGCCCCTGCGGGCGCACCGCCGAGGCGGGGTAGCGCAGCAACTGGGCGTCCGAGGCGATGAACACCAGATCGTGGTCCTCGGAGGACAGCTCGACGGCGCCGATCACGCTGTCGCCGGGCTTGAGGCCGATGACCTCGAAGTCGTTGCGGTTGGCCGGGTACTCGGGCACGACCCGCTTCACCATGCCCTGCGCGGTGCCGAGAGCGAGCCCGGCGCCCTCAGGATCGAGCGAGCCGAGACCGACGACCAGTTCGCCGGGATTCAGCGTGACGTACTCGCTGACCGGGTGGCCGCCTGACAGGGACGGCGGGCTGGCCGACGGCGGCAACGTCGGCAGATCGACGACCGAGACCCTGATCAGACGCCCGGCCGACGTCACGACGCCGACCTCGCCCCGCACGGTCGAGCGCACCACCGAGATCAGCACGTCATGGGCCGAGCGTTCGTCGCCGGAACCGAGCGGTGAGGCGTCGGAGGTGCGGGCCAGCAGGCCGGTCGAGGAGAGCAGGACCAGGCAGGGGTCGTCGGCGACCTCCAGCGGGATGGCGCCAGGGGTGGTGACCACCCCGCCCTCCAGCAGGACGGTGCGGCGAGGGGTGCCGTACGTCTTGGAGACCTCGGCCAGCTCGTCGGAGACGACCCGGCGCAGGCGGTCCTCCGAGGACAGGATGGCGGTCAGCTCGGCGATCTCGTCCTGCAGGGTCTGCCGTTCGCGGTCGAGCTCCAGCTTGTCGTACCGGGTGAGGCGGCGCAGCGGCGTGTCGAGGATGTAGTTCGCCTGGATCTCCGACAGCTCGAAGATCTGCATGAGCCGCGTGCGCGCCTCGGCGGAGTCCTCGGAGGAGCGGATGACCTGGATGACCTCGTCGATGTTGAGTAGGGCGACGATGAGGCCGTCGACCAGGTGCAGGCGGTCCTCGCGCTTGCGCCGGCGGTGGGCGGAGCGGCGGCGCACCACCTCGATGCGGTGGTCGACGTAGACCTGGAGGAGCTCCTTCAGGCCGAGAGTGCGGGGCTGGCCGTCGACCAGCGCCACGTTGTTGATGCCGAACGTCTCTTCCATCGGAGTCAGGCGGTAGAGCTCGGCGAGCACGGCCTCCGGGTGGAAACCGTTCTTGATCTCGATGACCAGGCGCAGGCCCTTGTGCCGGTCGGTGAGGTCCTTCAGGTCGGAGATGCCGGACAGCCTCTTTGAGGTCACCAGCTCTTTGATCTTGGTGATGACCCGCTCGGGACCGACGTTGAAGGGCAGCTCGGTGACGACGATGCCCTTGCGCCGCGGGGTGACCTGCTCGATGGTGGCCTTCGCCCGCATGCGGAAGGTGCCGCGGCCGGTCTCGTAGGCGTCCCTGATGCCCGCGAGGCCGATGACCGAGCCTCCGGTCGGCAGGTCGGGGCCCGGGACGAAGCGCATCAGCTCGTCCAGGGAGGCGTCCGGCCTCCTGATCAGGTGGCGGGCGGCGGCGATGACCTCGACGAGGTTGTGCGGGGCCATGTTGGTCGCCATGCCGACCGCGATGCCCGCGGCGCCGTTCACCAGCAGGTTGGGGAAGGCGCTCGGCAGGACCGTGGGCTCGGTCTCCTGGCCGTCGTAGTTGGGCTTGAAGTCGACGACGTCCTCGTCGATCGACTGCACCATGAGCATGGCCGCCGGGGCCAGGCGCGCCTCGGTGTACCGCATGGCGGCGGGCAGGTCGTCGGGAGACCCGAAGTTGCCGTGGCCGTCGACCAGCGGCAGCCGCATGGAGAACGGCTGCGCCATGCGCACGAGCGCGTCGTAGATCGCGGTGTCGCCATGGGGGTGGAGCTTGCCCATGACGTCGCCCACGACGCGTGAGGACTTGACGTGTCCCCGGTCGGGGCGCAGGCCCATCTCGCTCATCGAGTAGAGGATGCGGCGCTGAACCGGCTTCAGCCCGTCGCGCGCGTCAGGGAGCGCGCGCTGGTAGATCACGGAGTAGGCGTACTCCAGGAAGCTGGTGCGCATCTCGGTCGAAACGTCGATGTCGACGATCCGCTCCTCGAAGTCCTCGTCTTGCGGGGGTGTGGTAGTCCGTCGGGCCATATCGAACATTGTGCCGAAGCTGCGAGGTGCTCCGCGACACGAAGCCCTTTTGCCCACCTCCGGCCACCCTCGAGATCGCCTCGCATACCCTCCTTTGACCCCGCCCTGCTGACGCGCTTGGCTCCCGTTCCGTGCCTCCGCTGGTCTTCGGTCTCCGATCGCCTCGCATGTCCTCCCTTGGCCTCGCCCGTGTCGGCGCGCTTGGCTTCGTCTCCCGTTTCGTGCCTCGGCTCGTCTTCGGTCTCCGATCGCCTCGCATGTCCTCCCTTGGCCCCGCCCGTGTCGGCGCGCTTGGCTTCGTCTCCCGTTCCGTGCCTCCGCTCGTCTTCGGTCCTCATGCGGTCTCGGCCGGACGGATCCTTCCGCTCGTGTTGTGCTTGTAGAGGGCGCCGCGACGGCGGGAAGTGGTACGGCGAGGCCGGCGCCTGGTGCGGTGGGGCACCCGGCCTGCACGCTGGGGATGACTTGGTGGACGATCGCGAGTTGTCCACAGGTTGGCGTCGACGGCCGAAAACGTCGCTCGGACCTGGTAGCAAGGAGCCATGGTTGACGAGAGTGGCCTGAGGGCCGAGGCCGAGCGCAGGCTGCGCGCCCTTGCGGGCGATCAGGCGGTTCTACGCGACGACCAGTGGTCCGCCATCCGGGCCTTGGTCGTCGACAGGCGGCGCGCGCTGGTCGTGCAGCGCACCGGGTGGGGCAAGTCGGCGGTCTACTTCATCGCCACCGCCCTGCTGCGGGCGCGGGGCGCGGGGCCCACGGTCATCGTCTCGCCGCTGCTGGCGTTGATGCGCAACCAGATCTCCGCCGCCGAGCGCGCGGGCGTGCACGCCGCCACGATCAATTCCGCGAACGCCGACGAGTGGGACACCGTCCATGCCGAGGTCGAGCGCGGTGAGATCGACGTGCTGCTGGTCAGCCCCGAGCGGCTGAACAACCCTGACTTCCGCGATCAGATTTTGCCGAAGCTCGCCGCCGGCGCCGGGCTCGTCGTCGTGGACGAGGCCCACTGCATCTCCGACTGGGGTCATGACTTCCGCCCCGACTACCGCCGGCTGCGCACCCTGCTGGCCGACCTGCCGCCGGGCGTGCCGGTGCTCGCCACCACCGCGACGGCCAACGCGCGGGTCACCCGAGACATCGCCGAGCAACTCACCCCCGTCCCCGGAGACCTCGCCGACCATGCCACTTCCGTCTCCGGAGACCTCGCCGGCCGGCTCGCCCCAGAGCCTCAGGATGCCGCCGAGCGCGTCGCCTCCACCGGCCCACACGACGCCCCGCCCCCGGGGCGATCCGGCGAGCGAAGCGGCGCCAACGGCACTCCGGCCGGAGACACGCTGGTGTTGCGGGGGCCGCTCGAACGCGACAGCCTTCATCTCGGCGTCGTCCGGCTGGGCACGGCCGAGCAGCGGCTCGCCTGGCTCGCCGAGACGCTGCGTGAGCTGCCGGGTTCGGGCATCATCTACACCCTCACCGTGGCCGCCACCCAAGAGATCGCCGCCTACCTCCGCGACCAGGGGCACGTGGTGGCGGCGTATTCCGGCCAGACCGACCCCGCCGAGCGCCTCGCCGCCGAGCAGGCCCTTCTCGCCAACCGCCTCAAGGCCCTGGTCGCCACCTCCGCGCTCGGCATGGGGTTCGACAAACCCGATCTCGGGTTCGTCATCCACGTCGGGGCTCCCGCGTCGCCCGTGGCGTACTACCAGCAGGTCGGCCGGGCCGGGCGCGGTGTCGAGCGCGCCGAGGTGATCCTGCTCCCCGGGCCGGAAGATCGCGACATCTGGGCCTATTTCGCCTCGCTGGCCTTCCCTCCCGAACAGGTCGTGCGAACCACCCTCGACACCCTGGCCGATCAGGGGACGATGTCCACGGCCGGGCTTGAGCCCCGCGTCGATCTGAGCCGCAACCGGCTCGAGATGATGCTCAAGGTCCTCGACGTGGACGGCGCGGTCAGGCGGGTGAAGGGCGGCTGGCAGGCCACCGGTCTGCCATGGGAGTACGACACCGACCGATACGCCCGGGTCGCCGCCGAGCGCGCGGCCGAACAGCGGGCCATGCTCGGCTACATCTCGACCACCGAGTGCCGCGAGCAGTACCTCAGACACCACCTGGACGACGACACCGCGCATCCCTGCGGTCGCTGCGACAACTGCACAGGGGTGCACCGCCCGGTGGAGATCGCCTCCGCCGCGGTCCGCCAGGCCCGCGAACGGCTCCACCGCCCGGGGGTGGACGTCGAGCCCCGGCGCCAGTGGCCCACGGGCCTCAAAGAGCTCGGCCTGTCCGGCCGCATCCGCCCTGAGGTGGCGGCGGAGCCGGGGCGTGCCCTCGGCCGGCTCACCGACATCGGCTGGGGCAACGTCCTGCGCCGGCTGCTCGCCGAGGGGGCGCCCGACGGCCCGGTGCCGGACGAGGCGTTCGACGCCGTGGTCGCGGTGCTGAGCGCGTGGCAGTGGGCCGAGCGGCCGGTGTCGGTGGTCACCATGCCGTCGGTCACCCGGCCGGTGCTGGTCTCCACCCTGGGGGAGCGGGTGGCCGCGATCGGCCGGCTCCGCCACCTCGGCTCCCTGACCTACCAGCACGGTCCCGCGGGACGCCAGCACAACAGCGCCCAGCGGGTCCGTGCCCTGCGGGCCACGCTGGCGCCGCCGGACGCCGACGTCTCCGGCGGCCCGGTGCTGCTCGTGGACGATCGCATCGACACGGGCTGGACCATGACCATCGCGGCAGTCCTCCTCCGCCAGGCCGGCGCCCCCGCCGTCCTTCCCCTGGCCCTCGCCACCACGACATGACCAGCCGGCGCGGCCCTCGTGCCCGGGGGAGTCACAGGCGGAGGTGAGGTACCGGGCCACGTGCCTGACCACGCGGCGTGCCCGACGCCTGGGCGGCGAGTGGGCAAGCGCGCACAGGCGTGAGACGGTACGCGACTCGTGCCCAGAGGGAGTGGATCGGAGCCAGGGCGAGCGACGAGACTCGTGCCCAGGGGGTGGTGGGTCAGAGCCGAGGGGGTGGTGGGTCAGAGCCGTGGGCGGGCGTGTACAGGAGTGAGACGGCACGCGACTCGTGCCCAGGGGGGCGTACTGCTGCCGGCTGGACTCCGCCCGGCCTGCGCCCCGGTGGGTCAGAGGCGGGGGCGGGCGCCCAGGTTGCTGATGGCCTTGGCGGCCAGGGCGTTGCCCGCGGCGAGCGCGTCGGCCGGCTGCTTGCCCTCCAGCCACGGCTGCAGGAAGCCCGCGGTGAAGGCGTCACCCGCGCCGGTGCCGTCCACGATGCGCTCGATGTGGTCGGCGGGCGCGCGCACGGGCTCGGCCCGGTTGTTGGTGTACCACAGGGAGCCCTCGGCGCCGAGCTTGATCACGACCTGCGGGAACCAGGCGGTGAGCACCTTGGCGGCCGAGGCCGGGTCGTCGCGACCGGTCAGGACCTTGGCCTGGGCGTCGTTGGCGAACAGCAGCTTGGCGCTGTGGGTCCACTCGAGGAACGGCTCGGCGCCGGTGCGCTCGAGCGGAGCCGCGGAGGCGCAGTCGATCGAGATCGACATGCCGGCGCGGCGCGCGTGGTCCAGAGCGGCGAGCCCGGCGTCGCGCGAGCCGTCGTTGAGCAGGGTGTAACCGGAGACGTGCAGGTGACCGCCCTGGGCGAACAGATCACGAGGAAGGTCTTCCGGCGACAGGGCGGCGTTGGCCCCCGGGTCGGAGAGCAAGGTGCGCTCGCCCTTGTGGGTGACCAGCACGACACAGGTGCCGGTCGGCCGCTCGGGATCCATGACAAGGCGGGCGTCCACGCCGTAGCCCATGAGCTCCATGTCACGGTTGCGGCCCGTGATGTCGGCGCCGCGACGGCCGACGAACGCGACCTCGGCGCCTTCGACGGCAAGCCAGGAAGCGATGTTCGCCCCGGAGCCGCCACCGTGCATCGTGACGACGGCGGGAGTGTCGCTTGCCCTGGCGAGAGGGTAGCGGGCGCGTGCGACCGCATCGGTCATCAGATCGCCCACCACGACAACCCGGGTCATGATGTCACCACCTTGCTGGCACTACAGGAGGCTGCTGACAGAAAACCTAACAGCTTCAAGCCGGGGCGTGGGGCATAGAGCGGACACCCGTGCACAGTCGATGCACAAGCGTTGCCCAACGAATCGGACAGAAGGCCGCTTACCCTCATCAATGTGGAACCTCACTACCCGGCCCACCTGGAGGCCGACGTCGTGCTCGCCGACGGGGGCACCGTGCACGTGCGCCCGATCCGGCCCGAGGACGCCGACATCCTCCGCGCCTTCTACTCCCGGTTGTCGGAACAATCCATCTACTTCCGGTTCTTCGGCCCGCGTCCGCGACTGTCGGACCGGGAGGTGGCCTGGTTCACCACCGTCGACTACGTGAACCGGGTGGCGCTGATCGCGACGCTCGGCACCGAGATGGTGGCGGTCGTCCGCTTCGACCGTCTGGACCAGCAGGACACGGCCGAGGTGGCGTTCCTCGTGGAGGACGCCCACCAGGGAAGGGGCGTCGCCTCGGTGCTCATGGAGCACCTGCGGGCCGCGGCGCGGGAACGCGGCATCAGGACCTTCATCGCGGACGTGCTGCCGTCCAACACCCGCATGACGGCCTTCTTCCGCCACGCGGGCTACACCGCGCAGAGCCAGTTCGAGGACGGCGTCGTGCGGATGACCCTGGACCTGGCGACCACCGAGACCTCACGCGAGGTCACCATGGCGCGCGAGCACCGCGCCGAGGCCCGGTCGATCGAACGGCTGCTCACCCCCACCTCGGTCGTCGTGGTCGGCGCGGGCCGCGAGGCGGGCGGCATCGGCCAGACCGTGCTGCGCAACCTCCTCGGCGCCGACTTCAACGGGCCGGTGTACCCGGTCCACCGCGAGGTGCGCGCGGTCGCCGGCGTCCGCGCGTACAAGAGCGTCTCGGCCATCGACGGGGACGTGGACCTGGCCGTGGTCGCCGTGCCCGCCGACGCGGTGCTGGACGTCGTCGAGGAGTGCGCGGAGAAGGGGGTGAAGGGCCTGGTCGTCGTCTCCTCCGGTTTCGGGGAGACGGGGGCGCAGGGCCGTGCCCGGCAGGACGAGCTGGTGCGCATCGCCCGCGCGTACGGGCTGCGCGTGGTCGGGCCCAACTGCCTCGGCATCGCCAACACCGACCCGAAGGTGCGGCTCAACGCCACCCTGGCCGCCCGGCTGCCCGGCAGGGGACGGGTGGGGTTCTTCAGCCAGTCCGGCGCGCTCGGCACCGCGCTGCTCCAGCGGGTGGCCCAGCGGGGCATGGGCATCTCGACGTTCGTGTCCGCCGGCAACCGGGCCGACGTGTCGGGCAACGACCTCCTGCAGTTCTGGGAGCAGGACCCGGCCACCGACGTGATCCTTCTCTACCTGGAGTCGCTCGGAAACCCGCGCAAGTTCGCCCGGCTGGCGCGGCGTACGTCCCGTGAGAAGCCGATCGTCGTCCTCAAGAGCGGAGGCGTCACGCAAGGGGTGCCGGTCGGGCACGCGGCGCCGGTGCTGGGACTGCCGGACACCGCGCTGAGCGCGCTGTTCGAGCAGGCCGGAGTGATCCGGGTGGACGACCTCACCCAGCTGTTCGACGTGGCCCAGTTGCTGGCCTACCAGCCGCTGCCCGAGGGGCCGAGGGTCGGCGTCGTCAGCAACTCCGACGCGATGGCGCTGCTCGCCGCCGAGGCCTGCGTGGCGGCCGGACTCGAGCCGTGCCCGCCCGCGAACCTGGGCGCCCACGCCGGGGCGCTCGACTACCGCAAGGCGCTCGCGGACATGGACTGCCAGGTGGACGCCATCGTCGCGATCTACATGCCGCCCGTCCCCGGCAACGCCGCCGAGGTCGCGGCCGAACTGGTCCGGGTGGCGAAGGAGACCGGCAAACCCTTTCTGGCCACCTTCGAGGGCCGCATGGGCATACCGGACGAACTTCGCATCCCAGGGGAATGCGGGGACCCGTGCAAGGGGTCCATCCCCTCATATCCGGCGGCCGAGGAGGCCGTCCGGGCCCTGGCCCACGTGGTCCGCCACGCACTCTGGCGCAAGACCCCGCTCGGCACGCCCCCGGACCTCGAGGGCGTGGACACCCCGGCGGCCAGAGCGGTGGTGGAACGCATGCTCTCCTCGCCCCGCGAAGAAGAGGTGCGCGTGCTCTCCTCGCCTTCGGAAGAGGGACGTGCGCTCCCTTCGCCGGGAGAAGAGGGACGCGGGCTCCCTTCGCCGGTAGAAGAGGGACGTGCGCTCCCTTCACCCGGCGAAGAGGGACGCGGGCTCCCTTCACCCCGGGAGGAGGAGCCGCCTTCCGCCCGGCCGCCCCTGACCGGATCAAGATCGGCCGGGCGCCGCGGAACGTCGCGGACGCCGGCCCCGGCCGCCGGGTCGCTGGAGATCGACGCCACCGAGCTCCTCGCGTGCTACGGGGTGCCGGTGTGGCCGTCGGAGGTGGTGTCCTCGCCCGAGGACGCCGTCGCGGCGGCCGAAGGACTCGGCTGGCCGGTCGTGGTGCGGGCCGCCGACCCTGAGGCGTCCCACCGGGCCGGCACGGTGCGCCTCGGCCTGTCCGACCCCGGCGGCGTGCGGCGGGCGTACGTCGACCTCGCCGGGCGGCTCGGCGCCGAGGTGACGCTGTCGGTCCAGCGGATGGCGCCGCAACCGGCCGTGGCGACCGTGGTCCGGGTCGTGGACGATCCGGATTTCGGCGCGGTGGTGTCCTTCGGACTCGGTGACATCACCGCCCGCCTGCTCGGCGACGAGGCGTTCCGGCTCGCGCCGCTCACCGTGGAGGACGCCGCCGCGCTGGTGCGGTCCGTCCGCGCCGCTCCGTTGCTCTTCGGCCGGTACGGGTACCCGCCCGTGGCGGTCGAGGCGCTGGAGGATCTGCTGATCCGGGTGGGGCGGCTGGCCGACGAACTGCCGGAGGTGGCGCGGCTGGTCCTCGACCCGGTGCTGGTGGGGGAGGCGGGGGTCAGCGTGCTCGGCGCCCGCGCCCTGCTCCGCGGCAACGTCGGCCCGCGCCCCGACCGGGGCCCACGGCGCATGAGGTGAGCGGCAGCCCCGACCGGGGCCCCGGCGCATGAGGTGACGGCGGCCTCCGACCGGCCCCCGGCGGGCTGAGGTGACGGCCGCCCCGGCCGGTCCCGGCGGACGAGGTGACGGCCGGCCGCGGCCGAGGGGCACGTCCGGCGTGGGTCGTGGTGACCGGCCGGAGCTCCATGGTGACGGGTGCGCCGGAGCTCCATGGCGACGGGAGCTCGGGTGGGCTTTTCATGGTCCGGCGGGCCGCGGGTGGCCCGCTCGCCCTGGGCGTACAACGCTGTCCGCGAACGTGACGCGAGACGTCTGTTGTGGTGGAAGCGACGAATGGTCGCAGGCTCGGTGATCCGGCATAGGGCATCCCCGGCCGGACGGGGTCAAGCTGGACGTCCATGAGGTGAAACACCATGCCGAGACAGGGCAGGATGGACCCATGAGGGAAACCCGAGTCTCGGCCGCTGGCTTGCGCGAGGCTATCGAACGCAGTGGCTACTACCCCGATCTCGTGGCCGACGCGGCGGAATCCGCGCTGGGTAAGGAGCAGGTGACGGCGTTCGTCGTCCACCATGAGGCCACTTTCGATCCTGCGATGGAGGTCCGCAGGCACGTCACCGTCGTGATCCTCTCACCCACCAGGCTTTTGGTGTGCCACACCGACGAGCACCCGCCCGCCGACGGCATGCCCACCTCCCACGCGTCCACGACCACAGAGGCGGTGCGCCTGAGCCGCGTCCAGTCCGTAGCGGTCACTCGAGTGGTCCCCGACCCCGCGGCGTACGTGCCAGGGGTTCCGCCGACCGAGGTGACGCTCACCATCGGCTGGGGCGCGATCTCCCACGTCGATCTCGAGCCGGCCACCTGCGGGGACGAGAACTGCGACGCCGACCATGGCTACACCGGCGCCATCACCGCCGACGACCTGTCGCTGCGCGTCAGCGAGGCCGCCGACGGACCGGAGGCCGTCAGCAACGTCCTGGCCTTCGCCAAGGCCCTTTCCGAGGCGACGGCCCGCTCGGCGAGCTGACGCCCCCGGCCTCCGGCGCGGCGCCCGCCGCGATCCGGGACCGATGACCGCATGAAGTGACCGTTTCGAGTGACCGCCCGCTGGGACGCCGAAGCTCGCCGGAAGCCCGGTTCTCCTTCGGGCGGATCACCGTCGATCCTTCATAGGGGTGCCACAGACGACACGCGGATCACCTGGTGTCGCGGTGTCCGGCGTGGTTGACTCCGGGGACGGTGGACCGTCGGTGGAGGCCGGCGACTCCGGAGCCGGCCATCATCGGCGGCCGGACCGCCGACCATTCGCAGACAAGGAGGCAAGGGGCTACCTCCCATGGCCGCGAAGGCCGGGTGTCCGCCCCGGAATTCCGATGAGCCCGTTGATCAACCCTGATGACCTTGGCGATTCCACACTCCTCGATGTGCGGTGGCGACTGGTCGGCACGCCCGGCATCGAGTCCTACCGCGAAGGGCACCTGCCCGGGGCCGCTTTCTGCGACCTGGACCGCGACCTCGCCGCTCCGCCGGGGGCCGGCGGTCGTCACCCGCTGCCGGACGCCGCAGCCTTCCAGGACGCCATGCGGCGACTCGGCGTGTCAGGGTCCCGGCGGGTCGTGGTCTACGACGAGGCCGACTCCACGGCCGCGGCCCGCGCCTGGTGGACGCTTCGCTACTTCGGGCACCCCGACGTGCGCGTGCTCGACGGCGGCTACCGGCGGTGGGTCGAGGAGGGCCGCCCGGTGACCAAGGAGGAGCCGGTGGTCGAGCCCGGCGACTTCACCGCGCGCCCGGGCGGCATGCCGATCTTGGACGCCGCGCAGGCGGGCCCGCTGGCCGAGGAGGGCGTGCTGCTCGACGCCCGTGGGGCCGAACGCTATCGCGGCGACGTCGAGCCGGTCGACCCGGTCGCCGGCCACATCCCCGGAGCCGTCAGCGCCCCGACGATGGACAACGTGGACCCGTCCGGGCGGTTCCACCCGGCGGAGTTCCTTCGCGAGCGTTTCTTCTCCTTGGGGGTGACGCCGGAGGTGCCGGTGGGCGCGTACTGCGGTTCCGGTGTGACGGCCTCCCACGAGGTGCTGGCGATGGAGATCGCCGGCGTCCACGCCGCCCTCTACGTCGGCTCCTGGTCCAACTGGGTCACCGACCCCTCCCGCCCCGTCGCCAAAGGCTGACCCCTTCGCGCCTCGCGCACCCGGCACCCTCACCTCGGGCACCCATGAGGCGAGGGTGCCGGACGGCTCGCCGCCGTACGGCGGTCGATTCGCTGGCGGGTCCTACTTGTGCGGCGGCCGCTCGGCCGGGGCGTCCGTCGTTTCCGCCCGGTCAGGACGGAAGATCTCCTCGATGGTCAGGCCGAAGACGTCGGCGATGGTGAACGCCAAGGGCAGGCTGGGGTCGTACCGCTCGGTCTCGATGGCGTTGATGGCCTGCCGGGAGACGTGACACCGGTCGGCCAGGTCGGCCTGGCTCCACCGGCGAACTGCGCGCAGTTCGCGTAGTCGGTTCTTCATGGTGCGCCGTCACCGGTTCAAACGGGTACGCAGGTCCGCGATCAGCTGCCAGAGCGCCACGCCACCGAGGAGGATCAACTGCGCGAGCTGATGGAGCCGGATGATGCCCGCGGCATCGAGCAGGGTGGCCACCTGCAGCGCCACGAGGACCGCGGCGAACGCGATGGCCATGCTCTCCAGCTGAATCCTGCGCAGGTATTCGTCCGCGCGCCGGAATGCCCGTAGCAGCACCCACGCCATCGCGAGGGCGAACACTGTGGTGATCGCGATCCACCAGGCCTTCTGGGCGGTGCTCTGATCGGGGTTGCTGCCCAGGGCCAGAGCGATGCCGCCCAAAGTGACCACGGGTATGCCGTCGATGAGCACAGCGCGGCGGGCCGCACGTGTCACCTGGTCCTGTTCTACCTGCTTTGCCATGACCTGAATGTAAGGTTTCCCTTCCATCAGGTCAAGTGACCCTGACTCGACGGAAGGGAAGCCTTACATTCTGGTGACACTGCGTCGGCGCCGCGGCGATGAGAGGTGGCTCGGCGGCCCCGGCGCCGCCCTATGACGGGTGACCGGCGAACGTTCGCGGATCACCGCCGGCCGAGTCGTACGGTGATCGTGTGTGAGGAGCCCAGCCGGTCGGCCAGGCGTCCGAACGTGAGCCCGAGCGTGTCGCCGGTCCGGGCATGCGTGAGCAGCGGATGTCCGTGCAGCACCTCGGCCACCGGCCGGTCCCACGTCACGGCGAGCCGGTCCAGTTCGCGGCGCGGGTCCGCCACGGTGACCGTGGCCGTGCCGTCGTCGCGCTCCCTGACGAGGACGGCGCACGGGGCCGAGGCGGCCAGCCCGCCCGCGGTCCCGCCGGTCCAGAAGTTGACGGCGGTGATCCCCAGCGAAGGGACATGGACGGCCTGCAGGCGGGCGGTGTTGGCGAGCACGCGTGCCCAGCCGGGGTCGGTGGCCCGGGCCCGGGTCGCCTCGAGGCTCGCGCCCGGCAGGAGCAGGTACACGTAGCCGGCAGAGACGGGGTCCACGCCGTGGTCGAGCCAGAGCGTGACGTAGCTCCGGGCGACCGGCTCGGGGCCCTCGCTCGTACGTCGCTCGCGCGACGTGCGCAGTGAAGCGCCCCCGGGCAGGACGTAGCCCCCGTGCCCGGCGATATGCGCCCACGTCTCCACGCGCGCCACACCCGTGTCCGCCACTGCCGCGTCCGCCGCGTCCGCCGTGCTCGCCGTCGTCAGGGCCGCGTCGGTCCGGCGGTTGTCGATGACGGTCTCGATCGGCACGCCGTCCCGGGCGGTGATCCCCGCCCCCAGGCACACCACCGCGTCGTCGAGGAAGAACCAGGACTTCAACGCCTCCATCGTGCTTTCCAGGCCGTTCAGGTGCTGGCCGGCGGTGGCGTACAGGCCGTCGGTGGCGCCGCCCACCCAGCGGCCCGGCGGGCAGGTGCCGCCCCACGCCTCACCGGCGCCGTCGGCCAGCCGCCGGGTCGAGACGGTCGTGCCCGGCAGACGGTAGGGGTCGACGGTGACCCAGAACGAGTCCGAGTATTGATCGCCGTGGCCGTCGGCCCACCAGTAGAGCATCCCCGAGCCGGTGTGCCAGCCGCGCAGGTTCTCGCCGTTGCCGTGCTCGTAGTGGCCGATGCGCGATGACGCCATGCTGAGCCCCGCGCACCAACCCGGCCTGCGGTGGACGGCCCGCGCGCTCATCGCCATCAGCCGGTGCCCGACGGGCTCCGCGGCCGCCTCGACGGCGTCATCGGCCATGATCGCGGCCAGGCGGGCGTGGAAGCCGAGGTCGCGGGCCGCGGCCGTCCGGAGCATGGGAACGCAGGTGTCGCGCCGCGCCCACCCTTTCACCATGGCCTGCCAGCGGGCCCGCTCGCCGTCGGACGCGGACTCACCCAGCAGCAGGATCGCGGAGGCGATCTCGTGCCCCCTGCCGTGGTCGCCGTACGGTCTCCTGGCGACTCCGCGGCCGCGCACCATGTCCATGCAGAAGCCGTCGTGGATCACGGGTGCGAAGGACCTCTCGACGCTGTCGAAGACCACCTGCGCGTCCGGATCGGCGATCTCCCAGGGCGAGCCGCGCAACACCGCGAACAGGGTCGAGAGGCCGGACAGCAGCGATGCTCCGTACGCGCCCTGATAGGGGACGGAAGTGTGCTGGACGAAAGACCCGTCTCGGTAGAACCCATCGCCTTCCTCGACGTAGGGGAAGACGGGCGACAGAGCCGACACGGCCAGCGCGGCCTTCTCGGGGTCGGAGCTGATGATCGCGCGCAGCAGCATGACGATGCACAGGTCCACGCGGTTGGCCCCGGTGCTGGTGCCCTTGTAGGAGGCGAGGCGGCGGCCGGGGACGAAGTGATCCACAGCCTCCCGCAACGCGACGCTGTGAGGTTCGGTCAGATGCGAGCCGATCAGCACGGCCGCGTCGAGGAGCTTCTTCGGCACGCCGATGTGCCAGATCCACCAGTTGCCCACCTCTTCGGCGTCCGCCGCGTACACGCGCCGCCGATAGTGGTCGATGCCGGTGGCGACCACGGCGGCCATGCCGGCGTCGCCGGTCACTCCGGTGCCTGGCAGGGCGTAGGCGCGGGCCATGGTGCGCAGCCGCGCCGGAGTGGTGGCGAACGACGGGAACGGCTGGTCGGGCCACAACCAGGCGTCCGACGGCGCCATGGCCTCCCCGTAGCGGACGGCCGTCGCGCCGATTTCGGCCAACTGGGCGCGGTACGGCTCGGCCGCGGGGTCGAACCCCGAGCCCGCCGTCACCTCACGCCACCGGCGGCGGAGCATGGCGAAGTGGCCGGAGAACGGGCCGGTGAGGCCCCCGCCCCCGCCGGGCGCGGCGGACGCCGGGACCAGCGCGCCGAACGCGGCGGCGCCGCCGAGCCGGAGGAATGATCGCCTGCTACGCCCGCTCACGCCTGGATTATGGCGTGTTCTAATCCCCGCCGTCCGTGCTCCGCGGTCCGCCGCCCCCGTCCGTGGCCCGGGGCCCATGGTCCGCCGTCCCCGTCCCCGTCCCCGTCCCCGTCCCCGTCCCCATCCCCATCCCCATCCCCGTCCGTGGTCCGCCGCCCCGCCGTGCGTGGTCCGCCGTGTGCCGTGTGCCGTGTGCCGTGTGTTCTCCGCCGTGTGCTGTCCGCCGGCCGCTCTGGCGCGGCGAGCGGTCCGCGACGGGAGAAGGTGAGTGCTAGGTGCCGTGTAGGGGTGGCGGGTCGCCGAGGGAGCCGAAGCAGGCGAAGCCCTGCACCCCGGTCTTGTGGGACGCGACGGCCAGTGCCTCCGCCGGGCCGTGCCCGCGCACCAGCAGGCCGTGCAGAAGCGTCATCAGGGCCAGCGCCTCGTCGTCGCGCACAGGGACCAGCCCGGCGATCACACAGGCCGTGTCCTGGTCGAGGAAGGCGCCCGCCAGCCCCAGGGTGGTCCCGTCGACCGGGGCGTGCGCCATGCCCGCGTCGCAGGCCGACAACACGGCCAGCCACGGTGTCCGGCCGAGTCCCAGCAGGTCGTACGCCATGAGGGGACCGTCGTCGAGGGCGATGCGGGACAGCAGCGGGCTCCGCGCCGAGAAGAATCCGTGAGCGGCGATGTGCACGATCTCCGCCCGCCCCAGTGCGTCGAGCACGTCGGCCGTGCCGGCGCGGACCCGCACCGCCGTCTCCTGACAGGTACGGACGGCCTCCCGGCACGCGCCGGTGGTATCCCGACAGACGCGGACGCTTCCCTGACAGGCGGGGACGGTTCCCGAACAGGCGCGGACGGCCTCCTGGTGGTCGGGGACGGTCTGCGAACAGGTATGGGCGGCGTCATGGCAGGCGGGGATGGTTTCCGGACAGGTATGGACGGCCTTTTGGTAGGCGGGGACGGTTCCCGGGCAGGTGCGGACGGCCTCCTGGTAGGCGGGGACGGTTTCCGGACCGGTATGGGCGGCCTCCTGGCGGGAGCCGGTGGCTTCGCGGCAGGTGCAGGCGGCTTCCTGGTAGGTGCGGACGACCATCGCGGCCTCCGCGCGGGCGTGTTCCAGTCCCGGCCCCGCCACGGCCGCCACCAGCGGCGCCCGGTGGCCCGGAGCCGGACGGCGGGAGGCCGCGTCCAGCCAGGCGCCGGCGCTCGCGGCCACGCAGATCGCCCGCCCGCGGAACGGCGGCAGCGCCGCCCACGGCAGCGTGTGCAGCGCGCCGGTCGGCACGATCACCGCCGGGCGATCGCCGATGTCGCGGGCCAGTGGTGCGAGGAGTCGCGCGGCCAGGTCCTCAGACTCCCGGGCGACCCCGCAGAGCCCGGCGCCGGCGTCCCGCAGGCCGGCTCGCCGGAGCCCGTACCTCAGCCGGATGGTCGCCTCGGCCGCCGCCGTGTACGAGCCGAGACGACGTAGCACGCGACGTTCCGCCGTGACGACCACGGCCGCGAGCAGGTCGTCGTGCCGTACCAGCTCGATCAGCGCGGCCCCGCCGAGTTCGGCGGACAATCGTTCCGCCGACAGGGCCTCCCCGGCATGTCCCCGCGCGACCGCGCGCCAATGTTCGGCCCAGCCGAGGACGGTGTCCGCCCGCCCGTCGCGCAGAGCCAGCGACAGGCCGAAGCCTGCGAGCCGCTCACCGGCCCGCAGGGCATGGGCCCGGACTCCTGGATCGCTCAGCTGCTCGCTTCCCGCGGCGGCCTCACGAAGCCCCTCGCGAAGGGCCGAGAACGCGCCCGCGAGGTCTCCGCCGAGGCTGTGCCGTAGCGCCAGAGCATGGTGCCGCACCACGCGATGCGCTCGCCCGGCCGCCGCCGGCCCGTCGATGACGAACTCCAGATCGTCCGCGACCATGCTCTGTACGGTCGGCGCCGTGTCTCGCCCAGCGGTCCCGCCCGTGGCGCGGGCGCCCGACCCGCTGCTCCCTGGGCCGGCGTCCTCTCCATCGGCGCATCCCGAAGAAGCCGGTGGCACCGCCGCGATCGAAGGCGATCCGATGGCCGGGGTGAGCCCGGCCGGGATTGGGAGTGGTCTGGTGGGCGGGTTGGGTTCGGTGGGGGTTGGGAGCGGTGCGGTGGCAGGGGTGGATTCGGCCGGGATCGAGGGTGGGGTGGTGGGGAGGGTGAGTTCGGCGGCGGTCAGGCGGAGGGCCGCGGCGGGCGCGGGCCATCCGTGCGCGGCGAGCCGGGCGGCCAGCGCCCGCGCCTCCTCCGCCAGCCGATGGGACGGCCCTTCGACGGCGATGCGGGCCCGCAGGGTCACCTCGTCGGCCAGCGGCACCCACGCGTCACGTCCCTGCCCGGCCAGCTCGCCCGCCGCGGTCTCCGCGGTCACCCGCGCCTGGTGCGGGTCGCCGACCAGGAGCTCGACCTGGGCCAGCAGCAGCCGCGACTCGGCGAGGGCGACGAGGGAACCCGTGGCCGCGAGGTCGGGGACGGCTTCCCTGAGCAGCGCGCGTGCCTCCCCGGGCAGATAGGCGGCGAGCAGAGCGCCCGCGAAGTCGGCGCGCATCGCGGCGAGGCGTTCGGGATAGCCCGCCAGAGCCCGCTCGGCGGCCTGATGGCCGGCGAAGGCGGCGGGGATGTCCCCGCGCCGGGTGGCCACGAACGGCAGGTTGGCCTCGGCGAGGGTGGCGATGTGATCGAGCCCCGCGTCGCGTGCGACGGCCACGCAGGCCGACAGGTCGCGGGACGCGGCGTCGTAGTCTTCCAGGTAGGTGTGGGCCAGGCCGCGGTTGAGCAGGGCCCCGGCCAGGAAACGCGGGTCGCCGGCGCCCGAGAGCCGCTCGACGGCCCGGTCGCACTGGGCCACCGCCTCGCGCGCCCGGCCGAGGCGGACCAGCGCGACCGACCGCTGGACGCCGAGCCGTGCCTGGTCGAGGCCGTCCAGCCCGCTCTCCGCGAGATCGGCGATCTGAAGGGCGCCGACGGGGTCGCCGAGGTCGGCGCGGACCGTCACCAGCGACATCCGGGCCTGGGCGGCGCGCCCGGCGAGGTCGCCGGCCACGGCGATGGCCTGGTGCAGGTGGTCGGCGGCCGGTGTGAGATGCCCGAGTTCGCGGGCGGCGAGCCCGAGTGCGCGGTGCGCGATCGACTCGGCCTCCCGGCAGTTCCGCGCCCGCGCCTGGTCCAGGACGGCCAGCGCGCGCTCGCGCGCCCGCACGGGGTCGACTCCCGAGGTTTCCACGGCCTTCTCCGCCGCGGCCGTCAGGTGTGCGGCCTCCTGGGCCGGGATGGACGGCGCGTGTTCGCGTGCCCGTAGGGGAGCGATTCCTGAGGCTTCCACGGCCTTTTCCGCCGCTGTGGCCGCGAGGTGCGCGGTCTCCAGGGCTGGGGTGGACGGCGCGTGTCCGTGTGCCTGTAGGGGGTCGATTCCCGACGTCTCCAGGGCTTCCTCCGCTGCGGTCGCCAGGTGCGCGGTCCCTTGGACCGGGGCGGGGGCGCCGTCCGCGGCGTCGGGGCGTTCTTCGTCCAGGGTGGGCATCTGTCGGGTCTCCGATGGCTTCACGGCCGGATGCACTGCCAGCGGGTCGCCACCGGGGGATCGCCGAGGCGGTGGCAGACGATGCTCACCCATCCGTGGGGCAGGCCGGTGATGGCGAAGCTCCCGATCTCGGTGGGGGAGCGGATCTTGCTGATGTGCGGAGTGCGGATCTCGACACGGGCCCCCTTGCCCGGCGCGGGGCGAACCTGGCCGGCGAGGTCGAGATGGGAGTCGCACACGATGATCTCGACTTCGATGGTGAGCCCGCCGGCGGCGAAGCGCAGCAGGCGCGGCTCACCCTCAGCGGCGTGCCCGTCGGAGCGGACCCCGGCCGGCGGCCTGGCCGGCGGGAACAACGGCCGGGCGTCGGAGAACAGCCCTGGTCTGAACAGACTCCCCGCCCCGGCCGCCGGCCTGCCATTGGACAGGGGCCCGCCGGGGGGTGTGGTGCTGTCGAACGAAGAGCCGTCAGGAGGCGTTGCCGTGCCGTTGGACGGGGACCCCTCAGGGGGCGTCGCCGTGCCGTTGAACGGAGAGCGGTCAGGGGGCGTCGCCGTGCCGCCGGACGCGGCCCCGTCAAGGCGCCTGCGGGCATTGCCGTCCGCCGGATCGTCTCCGGTGCCGTCGCCCCCGGAGGCGCCCCTGAGGTGGCCGTCCCGGGTGTGGCCGCCCGGGGCGCTCCCGGTGTGGCCGTTCCCTGAGGCGCCCCCGGAGTGGCCGTTCCCTGGGGCGCCCAAGGTGTCGCCGTTCGCCGGGGCGCCCCCGGTGTCGCGGGGAGGTGGGCCGCCGGGGGCGGTGTGGGCGGAGACCAGGTCGGCGATGACGGCGCCGGGAAGACGGAGGGCGTACACGGCGTGAGCGTCCATGATCACCCGGTCCGGCACGGGATCGGCGCCGGCGGCCAGGCGCAGAGCGGCCAGAAGATGCTCGTCTTCGGTCAACGTTCGTCCTCCATCAGGGACCGCAGGCGCTTGAGACAGCGGATGCGGGTAGGTCCGATGCTGCCGATGGGCATGTCCAGCCGCCGGGACAGCTGCGCGTAGCTGGCGTCGGGCACCATGACGATCAGGCGCACCAGCGCCCGGCACGGCCGGGGGAGGGTGTCGACGGCGGCCCAGAGCCGACGTCCCTGATCGTCGCTGAGCATCGCCGCGGCGGGGTCGTCGCCGCCCGGCGCGGGGAGGTCGGCGGGCAGGCCGGACGGCCGGTCGCCCGCCCGCCTGCGGCCGATGCGCGCCGCCTCGTGCCGGGTCGTGGTGATCAGCCAGGCGCCGACGCGCTCGGGGTCGCGAATGGTGTGCAGGCTTTCGAGCAGGCGGAGCCAGGCGGCCTGCACCGCGTCGCCGGCGTCGGCGGGGCCGAGGCCGGCCGCGCGGGCGACGGCCCACATGCGGCGCCCGAAGCGGGCGACGAGGTCGCGCCAGGCGGTCTCGTCGAGAAGGTCGAGGTCATAAGGCATAAGAACACTTCGCGTGATGGGGGAAACGCGCTCGGTGAGCAGACTAGCGAGGACCGGGGACGTGGACCCCGAGATCGGGAAATCGCCTGCCGCCGGTCGCGCCGAGGACGTGCCGTGCCGCGTCGCCGGGGGACATGCGCCGGGCGGCGCCGGCGATGGCTCCTGCCACGACGGCGGCCGCGAACGACGTGCCGCTCCACGAGGCATAGCCGTCGAACGGGTGAAAGTCCACGAAACTGCTGGTCAAGGCTTCGCCACGCGCGCAGGCGTCCACCCAGGGGCCGTAGGCGGAGAACCGGGCGCGGGTGGTCTCGGCGGAATCGAGGGCGCCCACCGCGATCACGCCGGGCAGCGCGGCCGGCCAGAAGGGCCGCGAGGAGGCGGTGTTGCCCGCGCAGGCGACGACCACGGTGTCCGGGAGCGCGGCGAGCGCCCGTTCCACAAGCGGCGAGGGCCGGTCGTCGTAGGTGTGGCAGCCGAAGGACAGCACCAGGACGTCGGTGTGCGCGTCGCGCAGGGCGCTCAGCGCCCGCAGCACGCCGGCCTCGTCGCCCACGCCGTGGCTGTCGAGGACCCTGACCATGCGGAGCCGGGTTCCCGGGGCCTGGCGCAGCAGCAGGCCGGCGATGAAGGTGCCGTGTCCCGCCTGACCGTCGAGAAGCCCGTCGCCATCGGCGTCGAGGACCTCCGCGGGTTGTCCGGGGAACCAGTCGGCCTTTTTGAACCAGGGGTGCGGGGCCACCCCGGTGTCCAGCACGGCGGCCGTCACCCGGGACGGTTCGCCGCCGTCGCAGGCGAGGGCGGGCGCGGGCAGCGGAGCGCCGCAGGGGCCCCCGAAGAACAGCGGCTGGCCGACGACGACATGGTTGGGCGAGGCTTCGTGGCCCTGGTCTCGCAAGGTCGCGGCGATCTCGCAGGGGTCGGCCCCCGGCGCCAGCCGCAGCGTGAAGACCCCGTCGGTGTACTCGGCCGACTGGGTCCATCGTCCCGCGGCGTCAGGCGAGCGGGCGAGCAGGACACCTGGGCGGATGAAGGCGCGGCGGCCGGGGAGGTGCTCGACGGCCTGCACGTTCACGGGGGCTCCCGGGGGGTTCGCATAGACACGGCAATCACGGAGTGCATCTTTCCCCATGCGCAGAGTTGCCAAGCGTGATTAGGTATGACCCGGCTCTGGTGCCCCGCCACGACGGACGGTAGTCTCTCCCTCAGTCACTTGTGATCATCCCAGTATGAGGACGTTGGGGAAGGCGCACCTCGTACGAAACGGGAGGTCCGGTGTCTGCTCGTGGCGTGCTGTACGTCCACTCGGCTCAGCCCGCGCTGTGCCCGCACATCGAATGGGCGGTCGCGGGTGTTCTTGGCATACCCGTCGACCTGTCGTGGACCCCGCAGCCGGCCCAGCCTGGCACTGTGCGCACACAGGCCGAGTGGGAAGGCCGTCCTGGCGTGGCCGCGGCGATCACGTCGTCGCTCATGGGCTGGCAGCGCATCCGTTTTGAGATCACCGAGGACGCCTCTCCGGGCGTCGACGGCTCACGACATGCCTACACGCCGACGCTCGGCGCCTTCACGGCCATGATCGGCGTGTCCGGCGACATCATGATCCCCGAGGACAGGCTGCGCAACGTGATGTTGATGGCGGCCCAGGGCCGGGCGGTCCTCGAGGACGAGCTGGACAAACTGCTCGGCAAGCAGTGGGACGAGGAACTGGAGCCGTTCCGGTACGCGGGCGACGGCGCCCCCGTGCGGTGGCTGCACGCCGCCGTGTGACAGCTCGCAGGCGCTCGCAGGCGCTCCGCAGGCGCGGAGCGCCATGAACGCGGAGCGCCATGAACGTGGAGAAGACCCCGCACCGGTACTCCGGTGCGGGGTCTCCGTTCATGGCGCGAGCCCCGCGTTCACGGTGTGCGCACCGTGTTCACCATCCGGGCCCCGCACGGTTCGCGTCCGCGGCACACCCCTGGCCCGGCGGCATCGCGCCGGACCGGCGGGGTCACAGCGGGATGTTGCCGTGTGAGCCTCGGGCGGGGGTCGCCTGGGCCAGGACCTTGGCGATGGCGCTGCGGGTCTCGGCGGGCTTGATGACCTCGTCGATCACCCCGATCTCGATGGCGCGGTCGAGGCCACCGGAGATCTTCTCGTGCTCCTCGGCCAGCCGCGTCTCCAGGGCGGAACGCTCCTCCTCGGGGGCGGCGGCGATCTCGCGCCGCTTGAGCACGCGCACGGCGGCGAGCGAGCCCATGACGGCGACCTCGGCGGTCGGCCAGGCGAACACCTTGGTGGCGCCGAGGGCCCGGGAGTTCATCGCGATGTACGCCCCGCCGTACGCCTTGCGGGTGACCAGGGTCACCCGCGGAACCGAGGCCTCGGCGAAGGCGTGCAGGAGCTTGGCGCCGCGCCGCACGACGCCGTCGTGCTCCTGGCCGACGCCGGGAAGGTAGCCGGGGACGTCCACCAGGACGACCAGCGGCACCCCGAAGGCGTCGCACATGCGCACGAAGCGGGCGGCCTTCTCGGCCGAGGTGGAGTCCAGGCAGCCGGCGAGCCGCATCGGGTTGTTGGCGATGACGCCGACCGTGCGGCCGCCGAGGCGGCCCAGCGTGGTGACGATGTTGGGCGCCCACTTGGGGTGCAGTTCCACACCCGGCTCGTCGAGCAGGCCGTTGACCAGCGGCTGCACGGAGTACGCCCGGCGCACCTCGTCGGGCAGCAGGCCGGAGAAGTCGACGTCCTGCACCGATTCCAGGCGGACGCGGCTCTGGTGGCCGAGCAGCACGGCCAGGCGCCGTGCCTGCAGCATCGCGTCGGCGTCGGTCTTGGTGACGACGTGGACCACGCCGCTGCGCTTACTGTGCGGATCGGGGCCGCCCAGGGCGGCCATGTCGATCTGCTCGCCGGTGACGCTGCGCACGACGTCGGGGCCGGTGACGAAGATGCGGCCCTGGTCGGACAGGATCACAAGGTCGGTGAGGGCGGGCCCGTAGGCGGCGCCGCCGGCGGCGGGGCCGAGGACGACGGAGATCTGCGGGACCAGGCCCGAGGCCCTGGTCATCGCGGCGAAGACGCGGCCCACGGCGTGCAGGGACTCGGCGCCTTCGGCCAGGCGGGCGCCGCCGGAGTGCCACAGCCCCACGATCGGCACGCGCTCGCGGACCGCGACGTCGTAGGCGTGCACGATGTGCTCGCAGCCTGCGGTGCCCATGGCGCCGCCCTGGACGCGGGCGTCGCTGGCGAAGGCGACCACGGGCACCCCCTCGACGCGGCCCATGGCGGCGAGGGCGCCGCTGCGGTCGTCGGCGGGGGAGAGCAGGTGGAGGGTGCCCTCGTCGAACAGGGCGGAAAGACGTATATGAGGGTCGCGAGGGTCGGGGGGCTCCTCTTCGGAGACCCGGGCCGCCACCTCGTTGTCGAGCACAGTCACTGGCGCTCCAAACTCAGACGCTGGCGAAGGCGACGGCGACGTTGTGGCCGCCGAAGCCGAACGAGTTGTTGATCGCGGCGATCTGGCCATCGGGGAGCTTGCGCGGCTCACCGCGCACGATGTCCACCTCGACTCCTTCGTCGAGGTTGTCGACATTGATGGTGGGCGGTACGACGCGGTCGTACAGGGCCATGATCGTGAAGACCGACTCGATGCCGCCGGCCCCGCCGAGCAGGTGACCGGTCGACGACTTGGTCGCCGTCACGAGCGGGTGGTCGCCGAGGATCTCCTGGATGGCCACCGCCTCCACCACGTCCCCCGCGGGGGTCGAGGTGGCGTGCGCGTTGACGTGCCTGATGTCCCCGCCGGTGAGGCCGGAGTCCGCAAGGACCTTGCGGACGGCGCTTCTGATGCCCGCGCCCGTCGGCTCGGGCTGGGCGATGTGGTGGGCGTCGGCGGAGTAGCCGACGCCGGCCGCCTCGGCGTAGACGCGGGCGCCGCGGGCGAGGGCGTGCTCCTCGGACTCGAGGACGATGATGCCCGCCCCCTCGCCGAGGACGAACCCGTCGCGGTCGACGTCCCAGGGGCGGGAGGCGTGCTCGGGGTCGTCGTTGCGCGTGGACATGGCGCGCATGGCGGCGAAGGAGGCGATGTTCAGCGGGTGGATGGCGGCTTCGGTGCCGCCCGCCACGACGACGTCCGCCCGGCCCGACTTGATCATCTCCATGGCGTAGCCGACGGACTCGGCGCCGGTGGCGCAGGCGCTGACGGTCGCGTGGACGCCGGCCGTGGCGCCCAGCTCGATGCTGATCCACCCGGCGGAGCCGTTCGGCATCAGCATGGGGACGGTGAAGGGCGACAGTCGCTGCCAGCCCTTCTCTTTGTAGGTGTCGTAGGCGGCGAGGATCGTGGTGATGCCGCCGATGCCGCTGCCGACCACGACGCCGAGCCGGTCGGGCGCGACCTTGGGCGTCCCGGCGTCCCGCCAGGCCTCCCGGGCCGCGATGAGCGCGAACTGCTCGGCGCGGTCGAGCCGGCGGGCCTCCGGCCTGGGCAGGACCTCGCCCGGCTCGACGGCGGCCTTGCCGGCGAACTTCACCGGTACGGTGTCGAGCCAGTCGTCGGTGAGGGGCCGGACGCCCGACCGCCCGGCGAGGAGCGCCGACCAGGACGAGGCGACGTCTCCGCCGAGGGGCGTTGTCACGCCGAGCCCGGTGACAACGACACGAACCCGATCTCTGCTCACTTGATGCGCTCCTTGTGATTCGACCTCAAGCATGGGGGGCTCAGACGCCAGGCCGGGGGGCCGGACGCCTGAGGTGGATCTAGTTCTGGATGAAGTTGATGACGTCCTTGACGGTCTTCAGGTGCTTGAGCTGGTCGTCGGGGATCTCGACGCCGAACTCGTCCTGCGCGGCGACGGCGATCTCGACCATGGAGAGCGAGTCGATGTCGAGGTCGTCCACGAAGTTCTTCTCGGGGGTGACCTCGGCCGCCGGGATGCCCGTGATCTCGTTGACGATCTTGCCGAGGCCCGCGAGGATCTCCTGCTCGGTCAGTGCCATGTCGCGATTTCTCCTTGGAATCGGGTGCTTCTCTTGATATGTACGGCGCCGTGCGGGCCTTCCGTACAAGCTCAGGGAATCTCCACCACTTGGCCGGCGTAGGTCAAGCCCGCGCCGAAGCCGAGCAGCAGGGCCAGGTCGCCCGACTGGACCTCGCCGCGCTCGATCATGCGGCTCAGCGCCAGCGGGATCGAGGCCGCAGAGGTGTTGCCGGCCAGGACGAGGTCCTTGGCGATGACCGCGTTGTCCGCGCCGATCTTGCGGGCGATGGCCTCGATGATGCGGAGGTTCGCCTGGTGGGGGACGAAGGCGGCGAGTTCGGAGGGGTCCACGCCCGCACGCTCGCAGGCCTGCTTGGCGACCGGGTGAAGCGCGGTGGTGGCCCACCGGAACACCGTCTGGCCTTCCTGGTGGAGGAAGGAGTCGCGGTCTTTGACGATGATGGCGTCAGACTTGTCGCCGGCGCTGCCCCACACGACGGGCCCGATGCCCGGCGTCTCGGAGGGCCCGACCACGGCCGCGCCGGCGCCGTCCGCGAAGATCACGCAGGTGGCGCGGTCGGTCCAGTCGACCCACTGGGAGAGCTTCTCGGTGCCGACGACCAGCACGTTGGTGGCCGACCCTGCCCGCACCGCGTCACCGGCGGCGGCCAGGGCGTAGCAGAAGCCCGCGCAGGCGGCGTTCACGTCGAAGGCGCCGGGGGCCTGGATGCCCAGGCGGTGGGCGACGCGGGCGGCGGCGTTGGGGATCTGCGCCTCAAGCGTGCAGGTGGCGACGACGACCAGGTCGATCTCGTCGGCGGCCAGCCCGCTGGCGGCCAGCGCCTTGCCGCCGGCCTGAACGGCGATGTCGATGTCGGTCTCTTCGGGGCCGGCGATGCGGCGCTCCTTGATGCCGACGCGGCTCTGGATCCACTCGTCGTTGGTGTCGATCGTCTTGGCCAGGTCGTCGTTGGTGACGACGCCGGCCGGTTGGTAGCCGCCGAAGGCGAGCACCTTGGCGCCCGGGGAGCCTCGCATGATCCTCACTGGCCGGTCTCCTTGCTGGTAAGGGCGTGCGCGGCCGCGAGGTCGTCGGGAGTCTTGAGCGCGAGTGTCGCGACACCGGGCAGCGCGCGTTTGGCGAGGCCGGTCAGCGTGCCTCCCGGCAGCAGCTCGATCATGGCGGTGACGCCGAGCCCGGCCATCGTGGCCATGCACAGGTCCCACCTGACCGGGCGGGCGACCTGGTCGACCAGTCGCCGCACGAACTCGGCGCCGCCGGCGACGGCCTGGCCGTCGGAGTTGGACAGCAGGGTCGCGCGCGGGTCGCCGGGAGTGATGCCGGCGGCCTCGGCCCGCAGGTGGTCGACGGCGGGCACCATGTGGCGGGTGTGGAACGCGCCGGCCACCGACAGCGACCGCAGCCTCGCCCGCGCCGGAGGCTCGGCCGCGAAGGCGGCGAGCTGCTCGCTCGTGCCGGCGGCGACGATCTGGCCGGCCCCGTTGATGTTGGCCGGCGTCAGGCCGTGCCGCTCGATGGCCGCGAGGACGTCCTCCTCGGCGCCGCCGAGCACGGCCGTCATGCCCGTCTCGGTGACGGCGGCGGCCTTGGCCATCGCCTGGCCGCGCTGCGCGACCAGGCCCATGGCCTGTTCGGGGGTGAGGACGCCCGCGATGGCCGCGGCGGTGAACTCTCCGACGCTGTGGCCGGCGAGCACGTCTGGGATCACGGGGGGCTTCGCCGCGGCGTCGCCCGGGGCCAGCAGCACCTCGGCGACGGCGAGGCCGGCGGCTACGAGGAGTGGCTGCGCGACGGCGGTGTCACGGATCTCGTCCGCGTCGGCCGAGGTGCCGTAGGAGATCAGATCGAGGCCGGCGACGTCCGACCATGCCGAAAGCCGGTCACGCAGACCGGGGATCTCAAGCCACGGGGACAGGAAGCCTGGGGTCTGGGCGCCTTGCCCTGGAGCGACGATGACGAGCACAAAATCCACCATGCCCTGTAGGAGTTCACCACACTGCTAATGATCCGTACGAACTTTATCGGTGGGTCTTTGTAGGAATCCTCCAGCGAAGGTTTCCGGACCGTTACCGAACCATGGTTAAGTTACGGTTGCCTGCGACAGCCGTCCGAGGATCAGGCCGACCTGCAGAGTGAAGGCGGACCGGCCCTCGGTGGGCTGGTAGCCCGTCAGTTCCGTGATCTTTTTCAGACGGTAACGCACCGTGTTCGGGTGGACGAACAACAGACGGGCCGTGGCTTCCAAAGATGTGCCCTGCTCCAGGTAGGTCGCCAGAGTGTCGAGCAGCGGAGTGCCCTCCAAGGGCTTGTAGACGTTCTCGATGAGCTGCTCGCGGGCGTCCTCGTCGCCGTCGATGGCCCGTTCGGCGAGCAGGTCCTCGGCGAGGACCGGCCGTGGCGCGTCGGGCCAGCCTTGCGCCGCCCGCAGGCCCGCCACGGCCGCGCGCGCCGAGTTGGCCGCGGCGTGCAGGTCGGCCACCTCGGGGCCGATGACGATCGGCCCGGGGCCGAAGCGCGGCACCACGTGCCTGGCGGCGTCCTTGATGCTGCCGGCGCCGCCGACGATGACGATCAGGCGGTCGCCCTGCACCCCGGCCAGCAGGTCGTGGCCGAGCCGCCGGCCCTTGTCGCGCATGCCGTCGATGACGGTCTGGGGGTCGACGTCCGGGGCGTACCCGGCGAGCACCACGACCGGGGAGGACGTCCAGCCGAGCGCCGCCGCCCATGAGTGCAGCCCGTCGTCCACCTCGCCGCGCACCAGCGCGTCCACGATGAGGGCCTCCAGGCGGGCGTCCCACGCGCCGCGCACCTCCGCCTCGCGCGCGTAGACGTGCGCGGCGGCGAAGGCGACGTCGCGGGTGTAGCGCAGCATCGCCTGCCGCAGGAGCTCCTCGCCGCCGGGCGCCGCGAGATCCTGCACCTCGGCCTCGACCACCTCGACGACGACGCGCACGAGGTCGACCGTCTGCTGCAGCGAGACCGAACGCTTGAGCTCGCGCGGAGCCGTGCCGAAGATCTCGATGCTCGGCGTCGGCCTGCCCTCGTCGGCGTGCTGGAACCACTCGACGAAGGCGGCGATGCCGGCCTGGGCGACCAGGCCCACCCACGAGCGGTCCTCCGCCGAGAGCGCGCGGTACCACGGCAGCCGTTCGTCCATGCGGGTCATCGCGGCGGTGCCGAGGGTCCCCATCGCCCGCTCGAGCCGTCGTGCGGTGTCCTCGCGTACCCGGTCATTCACATCCCTAGGGTGCCAGGTCAGCGTGAGTGCGACAGCCCTACGTGCGCTATGTCACGCCGTGCGACGGCCCTACCTGCGCATTGTCGCCGCCAGGCGGCGGCCCGCGTGTGCTAGATCACCGCGACGGCGGTGATCAGCCCGATCACCACGTGGGTCACGGCGAGCAGGACGGCGCCAGGCTGCAGCGCCGGCTCGCGCACCAGGTCGCGCACCGAGATGCCGGCCACCCGGTCGAACAACAGCATGCCGAGAGCCTGCACGACGATGCCGGTGAGGCCGAACGCGAGCGTGACGAGCAGCCCTTCCTGCAGCGCGCCGCCCGACGACCAGATGGAGGCGGCGACGATCAGCCCGACGGCCGTCAGGCCGGAGGCGGCCAGCAGCGCCGCGTTGGGGTTGCGGTCCTGCTGGATCAGCTTGCTGAGCCGGCCGGGCGTGGCGAGGTCGACGACGTAGAAGCCGGCGATCAGCAACAGGACGCCCAGGACCGCGTACGCGAGGATGGCGAGGGCTCCTCGTCCGAGCGCCTCCCCGAGGGGGGCGGCGAGCGCGATGGTCAATTGGTGCTCCTTGGGCGTGCTGGGCGGGGGGTGGGAGGGACGGCCGACGCGACGCGATGCGGTGCGGAACGGATCAAGTCGGGCTGCGGTGCGGGGGTCACGGTGCGATGCGGTGCGGGACGGGTCACGGTGCGATGCGGTGCGGGACGAAGGAGGAGGAGTCATCGGTGATCAGGCCGGAGGTCTCCCGGATGCCGAGCCCCGCGGCCTCGTCCCCGACGACCCAGGCGCCGAGCACCGGCCGCCAGCCGTCGAAGTCGGGCAGAGCAAGGAACTCCTGGTAGACGTGGCCCTCGGCGCCGTAGGAGCCCTCGGTGCTCTGGGCGCCCTCCGGGGTGACGATGCGCATCCCCGCGCCCTCCCGGCCGAGCAGCGGCTTGACGATGTGGGCGCGCAGGTCGCGCGGGCCGTCCAGGTAGGCCGGGAGCAGGTTCGGATGGCCGGGGTGCATCTCCCACAGGACCGCCAGCAGCGCCTTGTTGGACAGGAGCATCTTCCACAGCGGTTCGATCCAGGTCATGGACACCTGCTGCCTGACGGCCTGCGGCCCGAACGGGTCGGCGACCGCCCACTCCCACGGGTAGAGCTTGCACAGCGTGCGGATCACCCGGTTCTCCATGTCGACGAAACGCAGCGCGCGGGGGTCCCAGCCGATGTCCTCCATGGCGACGGCCACGGTGGCCAGCCCGGCCTGCTCGGCGGTCTCCTGCAGGTAGCCGAGCGTCATCGCCTCCTCGCCCGTCTCGTCCATGTTGGTCCAGGAGAAGTGGGCGGGCCCGCTCTGCAGCGGCAGCTCCCGCCACCGGTCGATCAGGCGCTCGTGGATGGAGTTCCACTGGTCGTCACCGGGATGGACGTCCTGGAGCCAGAACCACTGGACGATCGAGCTCTCGACGAGGCTGGTCGGGGTGTCGGCGTTGTACTCCAGCAGCTTGGCCGGCCCTCGCCCGTCGTAGCGCAGGTCGAAGCGGCCGTACACGTGTGGGTCGCCGCGCCGCCAGGACGCCTCGATCTCCGGCGCCACCCAGTCGGGGATCGCGAAGTCGCGGTAGCGGCCGGCGGAGATCACGTGCTCGACGGCCGCGAGGCACATGCCGTGCAGTTCATCGACCTGGCTTTCCAGGGCGAGGATCTCCTCCATGGTGAACACGTACTGCACGCCCTCGTCCCAATAGGGCCGCGCGAGATGGACCGGGTGGGCGGAGCGGTGGTAGGCCAGGCCCTGCGCCTCGATGGTCTTCTCCCAGCCGTCCCGCCGCGTGGACGCCTGCCTGCGCATGTCAGCTCCCCCCGATGCCCCGGCCGCCGAAGCCGCCGCGCTGGAGCACCGTGCCCGACCGGCTGCTGATGTGGGCGCCGGCGGGTTTGACGGTCGTGCCGTGCAGCACCCGGCCGGCCTGCCTGACCCCTCCGTAGTACCAGCCGTAGGCGCCGTGCGAGCCGTGGTAGGAGCCTCCGGCGCGGTCGTCGTCGCAGCGGTCGTCGTCCACGACCGGATAGGACCCGTCGGCCCCGCGGCCGCCGAGGTCCACGCAGTCGGCGGAGACCCGTTCGGCGAAGGTGTCCTGGGCGGCGCAGAACCCGACCACCAGCGTGGAGAGCAGGCCCATCGCCCCCAGGGTGATCACACTGGAGGACAGCTTCCTGCCGCCGGCCGGCACCGCCGCGGGGTTCATCGCCAGTGGATGCGACGGCCGTGTGCGCTTGGGCGGCCGGGGGTTCGCCATCGGGTTCCGTCTCTCGAAAAAATGTGGGCAAAGCCTATGATTCATGTGATCAACGGAGCAAGTCTGGGTGAAGTTTCCCGAATCCTGGTAAATGGCGAATCACCGGGCGTATCGGGCGACGGCCGCGGGGCCGCGGGATGCTGGGTAGATTCGCAGCTGTGGAACCGGTCGAAGCGCTGAAGCGGATCGCCTTTCTCCTCGAACGGGCCGGCGAGCCGACCTACCGGGTGCGCGCCTTCCGCGGCGCCGCCGCCACCATCGGCGAGATCCCCCGAGGCGAGCTCGTGCGGCTCGCGCGCTCCGGCGGGCTGTCCGACCTCAAGGGCATCGGCAAGGTCACCGCCCTGGCGATCGCCGAGGCCCTGGACGGGCACGTGCCCACCTACCTGCGCCGCCTGGAGGACACCGCCGGCCTCGACCTGGACGAGGCGACCGCCGCCCTGCGCGCCGCGCTCCAGGGCGACCTGCACAGCCACTCCGACTGGTCGGACGGCGGCTCGCCCGTCGAGGAGATGGCCGTGGCGGCCCGCGGGCTCGGGCACGCCTACCTGGCGCTCACCGACCACTCGCCGCGCCTCACCGTCGCCCGCGGGCTCTCCCCGGCCCGGCTGCGCGAGCAGCTCGACCTCGTCGCCGCGCTGAACGAGAAGCTCGCGCCGTTCCGCGTCCTGACCGGCATCGAGGTCGACATCCTGCCCGACGGCTCGCTCGACCAGGAGCCCGAGCTGCTCGACCGGCTCGACGTGGTGGTCGCCAGCGTGCACTCCAAGCTCAGGATGGACGCGGGCGACATGACCCGCAGGATGGTCATGGCCGTCGCCGACCCGCGCGTCGACGTGCTCGGCCACTGCACCGGCCGCATCGTCCAGGCCGGCGGGCGGCGCGGCGGGCTGCGTCCCGAGTCGGCGTTCGACGCCGAGATCGTCTTCGAGGCCTGCCGCCGGTTCGGCGTCGCCGTGGAGATCAACTCCCGTCCCGACCGGCTCGACCCGCCCAAGCGGCTGCTGCGGCTGGCCTACGAGATGGGGTGCCTGTTCTCCATCGACTCCGACGCCCACGCTCCCGGGCAGCTCGAATGGCAGCACCTCGGCTGCGAGCGGGCCGTGCGGTGCGGCATCGAGCCCGCCCGGGTGGTCAACACCTGGGCGCCAGACGCCCTGCTCGCCTGGACCGCCGCCACCGCCGCCTGATCCGGCCACCCGCGTCCGGCGCGAAAGCCGGCCGCGCGGCGTAGGTTCGGGATGTGAACCGTACCGATCGGCTGTACGCCCTCGTCGAGGAGCTGCGCGCGATCTCCCCCCGGTGCCGGTCCGCGGGCGAGCTGAGCGAGCGATTACAGGTGGGCGTCCGCACCGTCGAGCGCGACATCAAGGCCCTGCGCAAGGCGGGTGTGCCCGTACGCGCCGAGGACGGCGGCCGGGGCGGCTACGCCCTCGACGAGACCGGGACGCCGTCCCCGCTCGGCCTCACACCCGACGAGGCGGTGGCCGTGGCGATCGCCCTCAGCAGGGCCGCGAGGCGTCCCCTGGCAGGCGGCGCCCGCACCGCGCTGCGCAAGCTGAAGGCCGCCATGTCCGCCTCCGCGGGCGCGCGCCCGCCGGCGGAGTCCGGCGAATCCGGCGAGTGCGGCGAGCCGGCGGACGCCGCGGCGCTCGCCGCGCTCAGAGACTTCGGCGACGTCGAGAGCCCCGCCACAGGTACCACCGGCTCGGCGAAGCCCGCCGATGCCGAGGCGGCCCCGGGCGCCGAGGGTTCAGGGGGTGTGGACGCCGAGCGTTCAGGGGGTTCGGGCGTCAAGGGTTCAGGGGGTGCGCAGGGCGCCGGGGGCGCGGGCTCGGGGGGTGCGGCGGGCTCCGTGGGCGCGGACGGCGAGCGGCGGGCGGCGGTCGCGCGGGTCATCGACGAGGCGTTGCTCCACCGGCAGGTGGTGCGCATCACCTACGACGCCAAGTCGGGGGAGGTCACCGAGCGCGATGTCGAGCCGGGCGTCTTCATCGGCGGGCGAGGCGGCTTCTGGTATCTGGTGGGGTGGTGCCGCCTGCGGGAGGACGTGCGGGTGTTCCGGCTCGACCGCATCGCCGGCGCGGCGCTCACCGACGAGCAGGCACACCCCCGCCGTCCCCTGGAGGAGTACGCCCCGCACATCCCCGACCTGATGGCCCAGGACCAGGCGCGCGGCTGACCACGGCCCAGGACCAGGCGCGCGGCCGGCCACGGCCCAAGACCGGACGCGCGGCCGGCCACGGCGCGGGACCGGAGGCGCGGCCGGCCACGGCGCGGGGGCCGGACGCGCGGCGGGCCCCCGCGCGCATTCGCACGGGGGCCCGCCGTAAGCCGTCCAGAAGGGTCAGACCCCCATGGACTGCGTCTCGTTGCTCTCAGGGGTCGTCTGGGCGACCGCCTCGGTGACGCCGTTCTTCAGGTGGTAGCGCGCGATGGCCTCGCGCAGGACCTCCTGCTTGACCTCGCCCCGCCTGGCCAGCTCGGTGAGCACCGCCAGGGTGATCGACGCCGCGTCCACGTGGAAGTGGCGGCGCAGCGCGGACCGGGTGTCCGACAGGCCGAAGCCGTCGGTGCCGAGCGAGGTCCAGTCGCCGGGCACCCACCGGGAGATCTGGTCGGGGACGGCGCGCATGTAGTCGCTGACCGCGACGAACGGGCCACTGGCCTGCGACAGCACCTGGGTGACGTACGGCACGCGCTGCTCGGCCTCGGGGTTGAGCAGGTTGTGCTCGTCGCACTCGAGCGCGTCGCGGCGCAGCTCGGACCACGACGGCGCCGACCACAACTCGGCCGCCACGCCCCACTCTTCGGCGAGCAGGCGCTGGGCCTCCAGCGCCCAGCGGCCGGCCACGCCGGAGGAGAGGATGTTCGCCCGCGGGCCCTCGATGTCGGGAGCCGGGGCGAAGCGGTAGAGGCCCTTGAGCACGCCCTGGACGTCCAGGCCCTCGGGCTCGGCCGGCTGCAGGTAGGGCTCGTTGTAGACGGTGAGGTAGTAGAAGATGTCCTCGGGCTGCTCGCCGTACATGCGGCGCAGGCCGTCCTGCACGATGTGGGCGATCTCGAAGCCCCATGCCGGGTCGTAGGACACGGCGGCGGGGTTGGTCGAGGCGATCAGCGGCGAGTGGCCGTCCTCGTGCTGCAGGCCTTCGCCGTTGAGGGTGGTGCGCCCTGCCGTCGCGCCGAGCAGGAAGCCCCGGCCCATCTGGTCGCCGAGCTGCCACATCTGGTCGGCGGTGCGCTGGAACCCGAACATCGAGTAGAAGATGTAGATCGGGATCATGTGCTCGCCGTGGGTCGCGTAGGCGCTGCCTGCGGCGATGGCCGACCCCATGGAGCCCGACTCGCTGATGCCCTCGTGCAGGATCTGGCCCTCGACCGACTCCTTGTACGACAGCAGCAGGTTGCGGTCGACGGCCTCGTAGGTCTGGCCGTGCGGCGAGTAGATCTTCGCGGTCGGGAACATCGCGTCGAGGCCGAAGGTGCGGGCCTCGTCGGGAATGATCGGCACGAACCGCGCGCCGATCTCCTTGTCGCGCATGAGGTCCTTGAGCAGGCGGACGAACGCCATCGTGGTGGCGACGTTCTGCTTGCCCGAGCCCTTCTTCAGGATGTCGTAGACCTTGTCGCCGGGGAGCTTGAGCGGCTTGGCCCGCATGACGCGCTTGGGAAGGTAACCGCCCAGAGCCGCCCGGCGCTCGCGCATGTACGCGATCTCGTCGTCGTTCTCGCCCGGGTGGTAGTACGGGGGCAGGTCGCCCTCGAGGTCCTTGTCGGGGATCGGGAGATAGAGCCGGTCGCGGAACTCTTTGAGCTCGGCCTTGCTCATCTTCTTCATCTGGTGCGTGGCGTTGCGCGCCTCGAAGTCCTTGCCGAGGGTCCATCCCTTGATGGTCTGGGCGAGGATGACCGTGGGCTGGCCGACGTGCTCGCGGGCCGCCTTGAATGCCGCGTAGACCTTGCGGTAGTCGTGGCCGCCGCGCGACAGCTTGCGGATGTCGTCGTCGGACAGGTGCTCGACCATCTTGCGCAGGCGCGGGTCGTCGCCGAAGAAGTTCTCGCGGATGTACTCGCCGGACTCGACGGAGTAGGTCTGGAACTGCCCGTCAGGGGTGGTGTTCATCTTGTTGACGAGCACGCCGTCGACGTCGGCGGCGAGGAGCTGGTCCCACTCGCGGCCCCAGACGACCTTGATGACGTTCCAGCCCGCGCCGCGGAAGAACGACTCGAGCTCCTGGATGATCTTGCCGTTGCCGCGTACCGGGCCGTCGAGCCGCTGCAGGTTGCAGTTGATGACGAACGTGAGGTTGTCGAGCTCTTCGCGGGAGGCGAGGCCGATGGCGCCGAGCGACTCGGGCTCGTCCATCTCGCCGTCGCCGAGGAAGCACCACACGTGGCTGCGGCTGGTGTCCTTGATCTTGCGGTTCAGCAGGTAGCGGTTGAACCGCGCCTGGTAGATCGCTCCGATCGCCCCGAGACCCATGGAGACCGTGGGGAACTCCCAGAAGTCGGGCATCAGCCTGGGGTGCGGGTACGACGGCAGGCCGTGGAAGCCGTGGGAGAGCTCCTGGCGGAAGGCGTCGAGCTGCGACTCGTTCAACCGGCCTTCAAGGAAGGCGCGGGCGTAGATGCCGGGGGCGGCGTGGCCCTGGATGAACACCTGGTCGCCCGACTCGCCGTGGTCCTTGCCGCGGAAGAAGTGGTTGAACCCCACTTCGTACAGCGACGCGGCCGAGGCGTAGGTGGCGATGTGGCCACCGACGTTGGTGCGGGCGTTGGCCCGGGTCACCATGACCGCGGCGTTCCACCGGGTGTAGGCCCTGATGCGCCGTTCGACGTACTCGTCGCCCGGGAACCAGGGCTCGCGCTCCGGCGGGATGGTGTTGATGTAGTCGGTGCTCCGCAGCCCTGGGACCCCCACCTGATGCTCGCGCGCGCGCTCGAGCAGGCGCAGCATCAGATATCGGGCTCGGCTACGACCCTCCGTCTTGACGACGGTGTCAAGCGACTCGAGCCATTCCTGGGTCTCGCTGGGGTCGACATCAGGCAGCTGGCTGGGTAGGCCGTCGCTGATGATCGAGAAACGCTGGCGTCCGGAAGCCACTGGGTCTCGCCTTCCGAGGATGGACTGGTAAGCCTCTTCTTCGATGTCTAGGTCGCCTTCCATCCTGGCCGCTTACTCCGGAAAGTGCATCTCTACCGTCCGGTAACCAAGATGTCCCTGCTGGCAGGGCCGCAAATCTGGCCTAGACCACCGATGGTAGGACGATTTTCGCAGGACGCAACAAAGCATATCGATGCGGGGGTCCGTTCCGGTCCCCCCTGAGCCCCCCTGAAGGGTCTCCGCACCTCCCTGCCTCCCCTGCCGGAGAGAGTTCGAACCCCGCTCCCGCGCGATGAGCGGGACGTCCCCCCATCCCGCGCATCGTGCGGGCGGCCGTCCGCCCCATCGCCTCCGCTCCGCCCCATCGCCTCCGCTCCGCGCCGGAGCTTCCCGCGAGAAGCTCCGGGTGACCGTGGGCCGAGGGCCCGGGAATCGGGCTGATCCGTCGGGCCGCGGACCCCGCCGGCGTCCCCCTCTTCCCGCCGCGGCCCTCGTCGCGTCCTTGCCTGCCTGGTTCCGCGAGCGGGCGCCGAGGTCCGGCCCGCTCGCCGACGAGATCATCGGCCCAAGAAGCACGGTCTCCACGATGAGCACGGCGGCCGCGGTGACCAGGACGTGGGCGGCCGCGGTGTCGCGGACGCAGGACGCCGCCGTCCGCGCTCGCACCCCCGGGAGCCGCACTCTCCGGAGCCGGAAGCGGCACATCCGCGAAGGGTAACGTTTCGGTGTTTATTTCCCCTCCCTCCGTCGGGGGAGGGTCTCTCCCTCTTTCCTCCGGGAACGAGCCGTATGAGCGTGGAAGCGACCGCGAGGAAGGAGGGATCGTCGTGTACGCGACCATTGGAGATCGGCTCCTCGTCCACGGGAACATCGTGGGGGAGAGGGACCGGCCGGGCTTGATCATCGAGGTCCGGGGACCCGACGGCTGCCCGCCGTACGTCGTACGCTTCGACGACGGGCACACCGGTTTGGTGTTTCCAGGCCCGGACGCGATTGTCGTCCCAGTTCAGCGGGGATCATAAGATCCGTCAGGTGAGATCTCAGACGTTCGAGGTGAGGACCGGGAACAGGGAACGGGTGCACGACATCACCCGGCAGTGCGAGGAATTCGCGCGCTCGTGCGGGGGAGACGGGTTGTTGCACGTCTTCGTGCCGCACGCGACGGCGGGGGTGGCGCTGCTCGAGCTCGGCTCCGGCAGCGACGACGATCTCCTCGGCCTGCTGGGCGACCTGCTTCCAGCCGACGACCGGTGGCGCCACGCCCACGGCTCGCGCGGTCATGGCAGGTCACACGTGATGCCGGCGCTCATCCCGCCGTACGCGACGGTTCCGGTCCTTGACGGGCGGCTGGCACTGGGCACATGGCAGTCGGTCGCCATCGTCGACCTCAACGTCGACAACGCGGAACGGCGTGTTCGTTTGTCGTTTTTGTCGGACTAACAGATAACGGTGCGGGTCACCGGTCGTGGCGACCGTTGACGACGATGGGTCACAGCGTGTGGACTGTGCCGAAGCGGCCTCGCAGGGGCCGGCGAACCGCATTGGGCGGGGCCATCCAAGCAGGAGGGATAAACGTGAGCGCGACCGCGGGTCAGGCGCAGGGCGAGCGCGGCCTGGCCGAGCGACTCGGTCTGAAGCCGGGTCAGGTGGTGCAGGAGATCGGCTGGGACGAGGACTCCGATGAGGAGCTTCGCCAGTCGATCGAAGAGCTGACCGGCAACGAACTGGTCGACGAGGACTCCGAAGAGGTCATCGACGTCGTGCTGCTGTGGTGGCGCGACGGGGACGGGGATCTGTTCGACGCTTTGAGTGATGCGATGGCCGGGCTGGCCGACGGAGGTCAGATCTGGCTGCTGACCCCGAAGGTCGGGCGGGACGGCCACGTCGAGCCGAGCGACATCGGGGAGGACGCCGCCACGGCGGGCCTCTCGCAGACCAGCAGCGTCAGCGCGGCCCGAGACTGGTCGGGCACGCGACTCGTCGCTCCCAAGGGCCGCCGTTAGCCCCACTGGCCGTCGCCAAGGTGTCCGGTCGTCGTCACGGCGTCCGGAACGACGCCTGACCAGCCCGGCCGTTCACCGGTCGTCCGATCACCCGGGGGGTGTCCGGAGGTGCACCGGGGCGTGCTGCCGTCTTCGAGCGTCCAACTCATCAGGGCGTCGCCGCGGCTCTGCGACTTTCCGCTTCCTGCCGTACGGCTTACACAGGCCGTACGGCAGGCATGATGCTCTCGGTGTGCCGCCGGACGCGCAATCGCGGGAATCCGTTCATCTTCTAGGAACCTTCTAGGCGTTTTCGGTGGGGAAAGGACCGGCATGGCCGTCGAGGTGGGAGACAAGGCGCCGGACTTCGAGCTGCAAGATCAGCACGGCGCACCGGTGAGGCTGAGCGGCCTTCGTGGTGATCGTGTGCTGCTCGTGTTCTACCCGCTGGCCTTCAGCGGCATCTGCCACGGAGAGCTGTGCGCCGTTCGCGACGAACTCGTGACCTCGGTGCCGGATGATGTGCGGGTACTGACCGTGTCGGTCGACTCCCTCTTCAGCCAGCGGGCGTGGGCCGACAAAGAGGGCTTCACCTTCCCGATGCTGTCGGATTTCTGGCCGCACGGCGAGGTGGCACAGGCGTACGGTGTCTTCGATGAGCAGGGAGGTCGCGCCCTTCGCGGCACTTTCCTCATCGACGGCGAGGGTGTGGTCCGCTGGAAGGAAGTGAACCCGATCCCCTCGGCGCGCGACATCTCCGGGTACCGCAAGGTGCTCGACGAACACTCCTAGCGAAGCGCGCCGGGCGGCGGCCCGGCGAAGACGAAGGCGGTGGCGACGATGCCCTGCTATCGGTGCGGCGTCCGGCAGACGGATCCGGTTCGGGGCGCGAGCCCCTGGCGGCGCGGCGTGCGGCGTGAACGGCAGGTGCTCATCTGCCCGTCATGTCAGCGGGAGCATGACCTCGATCTCGATCTCGACCGCTGCGGATCCTGCGGCTCCACCAAGCTGATCTGCAGGCTCGGCGAGGTCGAGTGCCGCTCGTGCGGGGCGGTGCGGCTCGCGCAGGGCGGCGAGACCGATCCCGGCGAGAGGCACTCCCTGGTACGGGCCGGCGCCCCTGGCCTGTCAGAAGAGGTCGAGGCCGCCCTCAGCCGCGTCCTCGGCCGTCATCCGGCCTCCTGACCGGCCGGCACCCGTCCCAGGCGCAGGCCACGGCCGGGTCGAGGCACGTCCTCGCACGGTTTTGACTCATGCCCCTATATGGGCAAAACTGCGCGGGAATGCGCAATTTGGCGGGCCGTTCCGTGGCCCGCCGGGGATCGTGGAAGTGGGGAACACACCGGTGCACGAGTCCGGCCACGCGAGTTCGTCCACCGGAGCGACGGCATGAGCCCGAAGTCCTACGTCGTCGCCCTCGACGTCGGCGGCACCTCCATGAAGGGCGGACTGGTCGCCTCCGACGGCGAGGTCCTGCTGACCGACCGCCGCCCGACCCCCCGCGACGAAGGCCCCCAGCGCGTCATCGAGGCCATCCGCACCTTCATCGACGACCTGGCCCGATCCGGCCGCACCCTCCCCTCCCCGACCACCCCCACCGACACGACCGCGCCCACCCCCCGAACGCCCCCCACCGCCGGCGGCTCCCCCGGCACCGCCCCCCGGACGCCCCTCACCCCCGGCAGGCCCTCCGGCGGTACCGGAACCTCTTTCATCTCCGATGTGCCATACGGCACCGGAACACCCTTCACTTCGGGCAGGCCCTCCGGCGGCCCCGAGTCGCCCGTCACCTCCGGCATGCCGGCCGGCGTCGGCCTGGCGGTCCCGGGCCTGGTCAACTCCGACACCGCCCTCTACGCGGCGAACATCGGCTGGAAGGACGTCCCCGCGACCGAGTTCACCTCGCTCGACGTGCCGGTCCGGCTCGGACACGACGTCCGCACCGGAGGCCTGGCCGAGCGCGTCCTCGGCGCCGGCCGATCCGAGCCCGACTTCCTGTTCCTCCCGATCGGCACCGGCATCGCCGGCGCGTCCATCGTCCACGGGGAGCCGTACGGCGGCTCGGCCGGGTGGGGTGGCGAGATCGGCCACATCCCCGTCTTCCCCGACGGCGAACGCTGCGCGTGCGGCCAGGTCGGCTGCCTGGAGACCTACGCCTCGGCCGCTTCGGTGGCCCGCCGCTACAGCGAGCGCCTCAGCCGCGCCGCCTCCCTGCGCTCCCTGACGCCACCCCTCACCGGACCCGCCCCCGCCGCCGAGGACGTCGTGGCCCTGGCCATGCGCGGCGACCCCCACGCCTCCGCCGTCTGGGACGAGGCACTGGAGGCCCTCTCGCTCGCGCTGGCCTCCTACACCCTCCTCCTCGACCCCTCCTCGATCGTCATCGGCGGCGGCCTGGCGGAAGCGGGCCCCGCCCTCTTCGAGCCGCTGGCCGAGCGCCTGCAGTCCAGGCTCGGCTTCCGTCCCGCCCCGCCACTGCGCCACGCGGCCCTCGGCATGAACGCCGGCATGCTCGGCGCGGCCCTCCTCGGCTGGCAGGCGGCGGGCATCCCCGACGTGGGCTCCACCTGGGCTCTCGATGTGCTCAGGTCGCCCTCCGTACCGTAAGGTGTAGCCCACCTGCCCTCCACCAAGGGCATCCGGGCGCTTAGCTCAGCGGTAGAGCACTCGCCTTACAAGCGAGGGGTCACTGGTTCGAACCCAGTAGCGCCCACCAGCCAAAACACCCCGTCTCTGATCCAGGAAACGGGGCGTGGGCTCCCTCCGAAGAAGTGGGTGTCCCCACAGGTCACTTGCTTCCCTCTAGATCACTCCTTACACACCTGGAGAGATACCCCCGGACGTGCATCCGGCATGTCGTGGTCCGACAGCAGAGACGCGAAGCTATGCCGCAATTCCCCTGGTGCCCAGGCCTTTCCGTTGAATCCGGCATCGTTGAGCACCTTGCGGGCGTCGCGGCGCATGTTGTGGGCGGTCACGCGGGCGCCGCTGCTGGTCGAGAAGACCAACGCAACCTGTGACCGCAGCAGGATGAGCTGCGCCGCCGGTGGCCTGGGCGAGACGCCGGTGATCGCCGTGCCCACCTCCACCGCCGTCAGGTGGCGGTGATGGTCCAGAGGTTGTTGGTGTTGCTGTTAGGGGCCCACATGCCGACGGTGGAGCCGGCGGAGGTGTTGCCCATGCCGTCCAGGGCGGTACCGGTGCCGCGGTTGATGATCTGGTAGCGGCCGTTGCCGGTGTTGTTGAGGCGCCACTGCTGGTTGTTGCCGCCGTTCCAGGCGTTCTGCCTGGCGGGAGCGCCGTTGGCGGCGTTGCCCCAGCTGTCGGCGACCATGCCGTTGGTGCGGTTGACGATGCGGTACCAGCCGCTGCCCAGGTCGACGAGCTGCCATTGCAGGTTGGTGCTGCCGTCGTAGTTCCACAGTTTGAGGTTGGAGCCGGAGGCGACGTTGCCGCCACTGTCCAGGACCAGTCCGGTGGTGACGTTGGCGATCCGTGCCCAGCCAGTGGGGACGCCGCTGGTGCCGCCGCCGGTGTTCCAGTAAACGTTGTAGTTCACGGCGTGGGCATCGTAGAACGGGATCAAAGGGACGGTGGATCCGTTTGCGGTGGCCGTGAACGTCAGGGCCGTGCCGCTGGTCCGGGTCACGGACGCGGTGGCCAGGGCGGGCGGCGCGGACAGCGCGGTGCCGCCGTAGTTCCCGGCCAGCACGACCGGCCCGTGGGTGACCGCCGCGATGTTCGGGTTGTCGTTGGCGGACCTCATCACCACGCTCATGGGCAGGCGGACGGTGACGGTGTCGCCGGAGGTCCAGGAGCGGGTGAGGCCGGCGTACGAGCCCGGCGTGGTGCTCACGTTCTCCTGGACGCCGTTGACGCTGATCGCGGCCCCGAAGGCCCAGGCCGGGATGCGGACCCGCATCGTCCACGACCCCTCGGCATTGCCGGTGACCTGGAGGGTCGTGGTGTCGCTCGCCGGGTAGGACGTCGTCTGGGTGACCGTGATGCCGCGCTGGGTCCAGGACAGCACCGACGGGGCGAACAGGTTCACTATCAGCGTCGTGCCGTTGTAGAAGTAGATCGAGTCCGCGAGCTTGGTCTGGGTTTCCAGGCCGGTGCCCTGGCAGCACCAGAAGGAGTTGTAGTCGGTGCTGTAACCGCCGTTGTTGGAGGCGACGCCGCGGCGCCCGCCGGGGTTGAGCGGTGTGAAATAGCAGACGTGGCCGTGCGCGTCGGCGGGATTCTGCTGGCCGATCATCTGGTTGATCAGGGCCCGTTCGTAGTAGTCGAACAGATCGGCCCGGTCCGGGTACAGCGTGAACAACTCCCGGGTGAGCTTGAGCATGTTGTAGGTGTTGCAGCTCTCACAGGTGTCGTTGGTGAGGTACGCGGCGATCGCGTTGGGCGGCCTGAAATGTTCGGCGACGCTGTTGCCGCCGATGGCGTAGCTGTGCGCGCCGACGGTGAAGTTCCAGGCATTGGTGGCGATGTCCCGGTAGCGGGTCGTCCCGGTGGCCTTGTACTCCCGGGCGGCGCCGATCCACTTGGGGATCTGGGTGTTGGCGTGCAGGCCGTTGAGCTGGTCGGAGCCGGCCGCGAGCGGGGTGAAGACGGCGGCGTGGTCGAACCGCTGCGCCGCCGTCATCCACCGGGCGTCACCGGTCTGCTGGTAGAGGTCCGCCAGCGCGGCGTTCATGCCGCCGAACTCGGTGTTGAGCACGGCCTGCATCTGCGAGGCGCTGAGCCGGCCGGTGCGCCAGTCGACCCAGCCCGCCATGTTCGTGGCCACGGTGAGAGCTTTGGCGTTCCCGGCCAGCGCATACTGGTCGAGCAGGCCCGCCAAGATCTTGTGCAGGGTGTACCACGGAGCCCAGACTGTCTGGCCGCTCTCAAGCCGGTCGAAGAAGTTCTCCGGGAACGCCGACAGATAGCCCGCGTGGTAACCGCGCCCGGGCGAGGCCGCCTGGCAGCTCGCGAGCGCGTCGACCATGTAGTCGCCCTTGCTCTTGTACGCCGAGTCGCCCGTGATCGCGTATGCCTGGGCGAGGGCGGTCAGCACGTGCCCGGAGGAGTGCCCGCGCAGTTCGATGCCCGGTGCCTCCCAGCCACCGCACGGCTGGGCAGAGCTGGAGAGGCCGGCGTTCGTCCGGAAGGTGTGCAGCAGGCGGTCCGCGTCGACGAAGCGCAGGTACGTGAGTGTGCGGTTCTGGTTGTCCAGCCAGCGGCCGGAGGAGAGCCGGACCTGGCCGAGGGGGAACGCGTACGCCGACACGCCGATGTCGGGCCGGGCCGCGGAGGCCGAGGCTGCGGCCGCGGGCGTCATGGCGTGGTGAGGGCGACATCTCTCATCTCCTGAGGGTGGCCATGTTGAGGCGGGACGACACCACCCCGCCGGTCGGGCCATGTGCTGTCAGCGTTCGCGGGCGGCCCTTGTCACAAGATCAGCTGCGGGTCCACTTCTGGTTGTTGCCACCGTGGCAGCTCCACAGGATCACCTTGGTGCCGTTGGCGGTGCCGGCGGCGTTGGCGTCCAGGCACTTGCCGGACTGCACGCCGGTGATGCTGCCGTCGGTGTTGAGGGTCCACTGCTGGTTGGTCCCGCCGTTGCAGTCCCAGATGACGATCTGGGTGCCGTCGACCGTCCCCTGGCCGTTGGCGTCCAGGCACTTGTTGCCGTAGACCCTGAGCTCCTTGGCGGAGGTCGGCGTCCACTGCTGGTTGGCTTGACCGTTGCAGTCCCACAGCTGTGCCTGCGCGCCGTTGGATTGGGAGGCGTTGGCGACGTCCAGGCATCGGCCGGCGTTGACGTGGCGCAGCGGGCCGGTCGTGACGGAAGGCGTCTTCATCGGCCCGTTGAAGGTCGGCTTCACCACGTACGCGCAGGAGCCGTGCCCGTGCCGGCGCGGAATCCCGACGGGGTTCGGCGGGTGCCGTGCCCGCATGGTCACGGCACCCGCTCGTGCTGATCGTCAGCTGGTGCCGCCGGTCACGGTGGTGCCGGATTTGGTGATGTAGTACGTGAGCTGCTTTCCACTCCAGAAGTGGAAGGTGAGAGTGACGCGGCCGTCGTTGACCTCGGCGAAGAATTCGGGCTTGAGAAGGATGGTGCCGGCGCTGTAGTCGGGCTGGAAAGAGCTCCAGAACTCCTTGAACGACGTCCAGTTGGCCGGTCCAGCCCCGCTGCCGTCGGCGTACTTGGCCTCCATGGTGGCGAGCTGGTCGCCGCGGAACTGGGTGGGAATCGCGAACGACGACGTCGTGCCGGTGGCGGCGGCCTGCGTCGGCGTGTCGGAGGAGATGATGCTGATCTGCCACGGCGCGCCCTGGGAGAAGCGGGCCTCTATCGTGGCGTTCACCCCGTACGCCCGGTTACCGGCAAGCCGGGTGAGGGCGGACGACGTGAGCGTCAGCGTCGTGCCCGACACGGTGTAGTCGGTGCCCTGGGCCAGAGCGGTGCTGCCCTGTCGCAGTCCCTGGAACGTGGTGCCGTTGAGGTTGAGCGTGAGCGTCCGGCTCGGGATCGTGCCGGTGCGGGGCAGGTACACCTGATCGGAGGAGGCGGTGCCCGAGCGGGTGGTCCAGCTCGCCTTCATCATGTCGAACACGACCTGGTCCCGCCATCGCAACTGGTTCCTGTCCAGGAACGAGCCCGCGTCCCAGAGCATCGTGGTGAGGTTGCGTGTGCGGGCGTGGTACCCCACGGCCTCGATGAACTTCAGGAACTCGCCGCGCTCGATGATTCCCGGGCGGGTGTAGTCATAGGCGAGCAGCGCCCACTCCCCGACGATCACCGGGATGCCCCGGGAGACGAACGTGTCGCGCACCCGGTCGAACGAAGCGGTCAGGTCCTGCTCGACGTTGCTGTCGTACTTGGTGCCGCCGGCGATGTTCACGCTGAACGGCCACCAGCCGTAGAAGTGGACCGTCGCGGCGAGGTTGGGATCGCGCAGAGAGGAGAAGGTGGAGCTCAGTACGTCCAGGCGGGGCTGTTCGCTGCTGGTGTGCAGCGTGGGCAGCACCAGGACACGGGTGGCGTTGGTTCCGCCGGTCTGGCGTACGAGGCGGACGAACGCGGTGTTGAGCGTGTTCACCAGCTGATCGCCCTGGGCGTCGTCGGACGTGCCCGCGAACTGCGGCTCGTTGATGCTCTCGAACAGGAGCTTCGGTGAGTAGTCGCGGAAGGTGCCGGCGATCTGGCGCCACAGCGCGGTGTAGCGGTTCATCACCGTCGTGGAGTCGGCGGGGTAGGTGTTGATCCACTGCCACGAGTCGTGGTGCAGGTTGATCAGCACGTAGAAGCCCTCGGCCAGAGACCAGTCGATGACCTGGCGGACGCGGTTCAGCCACGCGGAGTCGATGGTGTAGTCGGGCGCCGCGCCGTGGTGGTTGCTCCAGGTGATCGGGATGCGGATGCTCTTGTACCCCTGGGACCGCACCTGGTGGAGCATGGCCTGCGTGGTGAGCGGGTTGCCCCACGACGTCTCGTCGGGGATGGCGTCGAACGTGTTGCCCAGATTCCAGCCGGGCTGCATGGCGGCCACGATGGCCATCGCATTGCCCGGCGTAGGCGTAGGCGTAGGCGTAGGTGTGGGCGTCGGCGTGGGCGTGGGCGTGGGCGTCGGTGTCGGCGTGGGGGTGGGCGTTGGTGTTGGTGTTGGCGTTGGGGTGGGTGTCGGCGAAGGTGAGGGGCTCGCCACTCCACCGGTGCACTTGACGCCGTTCAGCGTGAAGGACGTCGGCGCGGTGTTGGCGCTGGACCACGACCCGTTGAAGCCGAACGAGACCGTCGCGTTGGTGGCGATGGTCGCGTTCCAGCTCACGTTCGCCGCGGTGACCTGCGCTCCGGAGGAGGTGACCGTCGAGTTCCACGCCTGGGTGACCTGCTGGCCCGACGGGAAGGTCCAGGCGAGCTTCCAGCCGTTGATGGGATCACCCAGATTGTTAACGCTAACATTCGCAGTGAATCCGCCTGGCCACTGTGATGAGACGGTGTAGGTAACGCCGCAGCCCGCGGCGGCGTTCGCGCTCACGGCCGTCATCATTCCCGTCGGCACGAGCGCGGTCAGTGCGGCGAGGACCGCGCCGATCCGCAGGCGGACCCCCCGTAAGCTGTGCAGTTTCATTGCTCTCCCTCGATGGCGTCAGCCTTCAACGGCGCCGATCGGCAGTCTCTCGATGAGGAGCGGTCGGCTCCAACCGCCGAACCACCTTGAGCGTGGAAAGTTCCTGGCCAAATATTTAGAAACATAAAGTAGGTGTCGACCATATTTCCGTCCACCCGCCCTCGGCCCCGTCGACCTACACGAGCGACCCGGAAACCTGAATCCTTCACCTCGCCCCGACCGTCGATCGGTCGGCCGACTCGATGACCATTGCTTTTGTGGTCGATGCCGGTTTGGGGCCGTTGGACGTGCAGAAAGTATCGCGCTGAGTCTCCGTGAATGTTTCAAAGCCACTGTGCGCATGACGGTCGCCCCGCGTCCCATCTCGCCCCAGGCCGGTCGACCGGGGTCGATCCTCGACCTGAACGCGCAAGTCGCCGTTGCGGGCGACGGGTTATCCTTGCGCCGTGAACGGGCCTTCGCGCGGTGCTGACCGTGGGGGCGATGACGAAAGGGGCCAGGTTGTCCTACGCCGAGTCAGGCGGAATCGTCAGCGACCCGGAGCACCCGAAAGGCGACCCGACCCGACCCGTGACCATCTCCTACATCGCGGAGACGGCCGGAGTCTCGATCCCGACCGTGTCCAAGGTCATCAACGGCCGTCCCGGAGTGGCCGCCGACACCCGCGCCCGTGTCGAGGCGCTGATCAGCGAATACGGTTACCGCAAGACCAACCGCAGGAACGTGATGGAGCTCGTCTTCGGTGAGCTTGAGGACATGTGGGGCATGGAGATCATCCGCGGCGTCGAGCGGGTGGCCCGTGAACAGCGCGTCGGAGTCGTGCTGACCGAGTTCGGGCCGCCGCGGGATCCGGCGGGACATCCGATCGGCGACACGCTGGCCCGTCGTCCGGCCTGCGTCGTCACGGTCGCCCAACTGTCGCAGGAGCAGCGTGAGGAGTTGCAGGCCAAGGACATCCCGTTCGTGGTCTTCGACCCCACGATCGAACTGCCGGACGGCGTCCCGTACGTCGGCGCGACCAACTGGGCGGGAGGCCGGTCGGCGACCCGCCATCTCGTGCAACTGGGACACCGCCGCATAGCGATGATCGCCGGACATGACCGGATCATTTGTTGCCGGGCCCGGCTGGACGGCTATCGCTCGGCCCTTGAGGCCGCGGGCCTGTCCGTGGACACCGACCTCGTCGTACGCGCCGAGCTGACCACAGAGGGTGGACGTGTGGCCGCGCTCGGCTTGCTGAGCGGACCTGAGCGACCCACTGCGATCTTCGCCTGCAACGACCTGCAGGCGCTCGGCGTCTACCAGGCCGCCCGGGAGCTGGGGCTGCGGATACCGGCGGACGTGAGCGTGGTGGGCTTCGACGACCTGCCCGTCGCCGCGCTCGTCGATCCTCCGCTGACCACCGTCCACCAGCCGCTCACCGAGATGGCCGCCGCCGCCACCGAGTTGGCGCTCGCCCTGGGGCGTGGTGAGGAGACGCCACAGATAGGCCTCGAGCTGGCCACGACCCTGACGGTTCGGGAGAGCACCTCCTCGCCGGCCGATCAGTGACCGGTGGGCCCGGCTTCACCGGGCTCATGGCGCATCGATGGAAACTTTCAAATCGTTGACGGAGAAATTTCGTTCGAACCGGGGAGCTCCGACCGTCTCTGAGCCGTGAAACGCCGCTGTGGCCCGCCACTTCGGCCGTACCGGGCGACGACCTCACCGCAGCGGGACTCCTTGACACCATGGCGGTCCACGGTGATCGTGGCGCCGACGCCATCGAATCGATTCCGTAAGGCGCGCTTGCGTCCATGACCGCCCGTGCCTGCCGTACCGCAGGCATCTCCTCGGTTCACCTCCCGGGCCCACCGAACATCCGCGTGTCGAAGAAGGGACCACACATGTGGACTGCGAATCGGCGTACGTTCGCGCCGATGATGCGCACTCTTGTCAGAAGAACGCTCAGTGCGATGTCGGTTCTCGGCCTGGTCGCGGTCGCCTTGGCGCCGGCCGACGCCTCCTACGCCGCCACGGTCCAGGTCACGCCCGTGTCGGCGTCGGACTCCCCTGCGACGATCATCGCGAAGGCCGCTGATGTCGTGCCGGCGCCGCGCCAGCTCGCCTGGCAGCGGCTGGAGCAGTACAACTTCCTCCACTTCGGCATCAACACCTTCACCGGCAGAGAGTGGGGCACCGGCACCGAGGACCCGAACGCCTTTCAGCCCACGGGTTTGAACACCGACCAGTGGGCGGCCGCGATGAAGAACGCCGGGTTCAAGGGGGCCATCCTCACCGCCAAGCACCACGACGGTTTTCTGCTCTTCCCCTCCAAGTACAGCAACTTCGGCGTGGCGTCGTCCTCCTGGTCCGGCCGACAGGGTGATGTGGTCAAGAGCTTCACCGATTCCATGCACAAGTACGGGCTGAAGGCCGGGCTGTACGTGTCGCCCGCCGACCTGCACGAGAACCTGTCCGGCGGGCGGTTCGCCAATGGCAGCGCCGCCAAGCAGGTGACGATCCCTTCCGACTCCTCGGAGATCGTCAACGGAGTGACGTTCCGCTTCAACTCCGACGACTACAACGCCTATTTCGAAAACACCCTGTACGAACTGCTGACCCGCTACGGCGGCATCGACGAGTTGTGGTGGGACGGCGCCAACCCCACCGGCCGCAACCAGCCCTACAACTTCAAGGACTGGGCCACCATGGTCCGCACGCTGCAGCCGAACGCGGTCATGGAGAACGACGGCGGGCCGGACGTGCGCTGGGTCGGCAACGAGAACGGCTACGCGCGCACCTCGGAATGGTCGGTCGTGCCCGCCACCGGCGACGCCGCGACCGGCGCCGATTCGGTGCTGGGCGTGCCCGGCGGTAACGGCGCGAGCGATCTGGGCAGCGACAGCGTGCTGTCCCAGCGCAAGGCCGACGGGACCAGCGCGTGGAACATGCTGCGGTGGTTCCCTGGAGAGTGCAACGGAACCCTGTCAGCGCGCCACAACTGGTTCTGGCAACCCGGCGAGACCTGGAGACCCCCGAGCGAACTGCTCGAGATGTACTACGCATCGGTGGGACGCAACTGCAACATGCTGCTGAACCTTTCCCCGAATCGGCAAGGGCTGCTGGACCAGACGGCGGTGGACACCCTGACGCAGTTCGGCGCCATCGTGTCCTCGACCTTCGCCACCGATCTCGCGAGCGGCGCCGGCGCGGCCAACGACAGCGGCACCTCCAACAGCACCGGCCATACCCCGGACCTGGCGGTGGACGGCAACCTCGACAGCTCCTGGCAGCCGACCGGGACCACCGGCGCGCTGGCGCTGACCCTGCCCTCCTCGCGGACCTTCGATGTCATCTCCGCCCAGGAGGACCTGCGCATCGGCCAGCGCGCGAGGTCGTTCGCCGTCGACTCCTGGAACGGCACCGCCTGGACCCAGATAGCGGCCGATACCACGATCGGCCACAAGAAGCTGATCCGCCTGGCGTCCCCCGTCACCACCAGCCGGGTGCGGCTGCGCATCACCAGCTCCCGGGGCGCCCCGGCCATCGCCGAGTTCGGCCTGCATCTTCGGCCCGCCGGCGGCACATCGCCCAGTTCCACGATCCGGGGCGTGGCCTCGGGCCGATGCCTGGACGTCAACGGCAACTCCCAGACCAACGGCGTCCAGCTGCAGATCTGGGACTGCAACAGCGGCGCCAACCAGCAGTGGGCGGCCACCAACGCGAACGAGTTGCGGGTCTACGGCAACAAGTGCCTGGACGTCAACGGCGCCGGCGCCGCCGATGGCACGCCCGTGATCATCTGGGACTGCAACGGGCAGAACAACCAGAAGTGGCGTCTCAACTCCGACGGCACCATCACCGCCATCGGCGCCGGTAAATGCCTGGACGTCTCCGGCGCCAGTACCGCCAACGGCACCAAGGTACAGATCTGGTCGTGCACCGGCCAGAACAACCAGAAGTGGACACGACCCTGATCAGGTGACCGGCGGCTCTACCCGGTCACCGCGGCCGGGTAGGTTTCGCCGGTCATCGGCGGCACGCAGTCGCCGTCATCAACGTCTCCTGCGACGCGACGCCGGCCACCCACCTCGGGCGATGCCGCGTGTCACCGGACGCCCGGCATCGCCGGCACTCTCCCAACTCCAGGAAGCGAGAACCCGTGAGCCAGTCATCACTCCGCAGACACCGACGAGGGCGCGGAATCGCCGTGGGCGTCGCCGTGGCCCTCGCCGGCGCCGTCCTCGCGGTCCCCGGTACGGCGGCTCAGGCGGAGACCCCGGCCGTCAACGTCACCGTCAACGCCCGTGAAGGGCTCGGCACCGTGCCCGACACCGCGTACGGCCTCAACCAGGCCGTATGGGACGGGAACATGAACACCGAGGCATCAGCGGACCTCCTCGGCGCGGCCGGTGTGCAGATGATGCGCTATCCCGGTGGCTCCTACGGGGACGGCTTCCACTGGAAGACCAGCACCGTCTCGGGTGGCGGATACGTGGCGCCGGGAACCGACTTCGACTCCTTCATGGGCACGGTCAACGCCATCGGCGCGCAGGCGATACTCATCGCGAACTACGGTTCCGGCACGCCGCAGGAGGCCGCCGACTGGGTGAGGTACGCCAACCTCACCAAGGGCTACGGCGTGAAGTACTGGGAGATCGGCAACGAGGTCTTCGGCAACGGCTACTACGGCGCCGAATGGGAGCTCGACTACCACGACAGCAAAGGGCCGGCCGCCTACGCGAACAACCTCGTGCAGTACGCCCAGGCGATGAAGGCGGTCGATCCCACGATCAAGATCGGCGCGGTGGTCACCGACCCGGGCAACTGGCCCGACGGGGTCGTCCAGACCGGGGACAGCGCGGCGTGGAACCAGACGGTGCTGTCGATCGCGGGACCGTACATCGACTTCGCGATCGTGCACTACTACCCGAACCACACCACCGCCGCGGACGTCCTCCAGCAGGTGCGGCTGCTTCCCGGTGAGCTGGACCAGATCCGGCGGCAGATCAACCAGTACGCCGGCCCGAAGGGCCCGGACATCGGGATCGCGCTGACCGAGACCTCCTCCAACTACCAGTCGGACACGCAGGTGGGCGGGCTGTTCACCGCCGACGTCTACTTCACCGCGCTGGAGAACGGCGTCTTCACGGTGGACTACTGGGACACCCGCAACGGCATGGGCGAGATCAGCACCGCGCCCGACGGGACGACGTCGTACGGCGACGGGGGCCTGATATCGAGCGGCAACTGCAACAGCGACAACGTCTGCGAGCCGCCGCTGAACACGCCGTTCGCGCCCTACTACGCGTTGCAGATGCTCAGCAAGGTGGCGCTGCCCGGCGACACGCTGGTCAAGGCCGGCTCGGACAACGGGCTCATCTCCGTGCACGCGGCCCGCAACGCCGACGGCGGCCTCAGCGTCGAGCTGGTCAACCAGGACCCCGGCAACGCCTACACCGTGCACCTCGACTACGACGGCTGGACGCCGAGCGGCGCCACACCCACCGTCCACACCCTGGGCTCCGGGTACACCGCGATCGCCACCTCCAAGCAGGGCACCGCGAACACGCAGCTCATCCCGCCGTACTCGATCGTGACGCTCAAACTCACGCCGTCGTCCACCAACCCGGTCGACACCGCGCTGACGGCGCCCGGCGATCCGACCGCCGGCGACGTCACCGCGAACACCGCGACGATCTCCTGGCAGCGCTCCACCGGCGGCGAGGTCACCCGTTACGCCGTTTACCGGCAGTTCGGCACCAACAGTGTCCTGCTGGGCGAATCGACCTCGACCTCGTTCACCGCGCGGAACCTGGTCCCGGGCACGTCGTACACGCTCAACGTCCTCGCCACCGGCCAGAAGGGCCATCTCTCGATGCCCTCCAAGCCGGTCACCTTCGTGACGGGGACGCCGCGGAACAGCACCTGCGCCGTCACCTACAACGTCGCCACAGGCTGGGGCAGCGGTTTCGTGGCGAACATCAGCGTCACCAACACCGGGCCCGCCCCCATCACGGGATGGACACTGGCCTTCACCTTCCCAGCCACCACCGAGTCCCTCTCCGACAGCACATGGAACGCCGTCTTCGCCAAGAACGGCCAGAACGTGGTCGTCACCCCCGCCGGCTCGAACACCTATCTCGCCCCGAACGGCGGCAACACGGCCAGCTTCGGATTCGTCGGCAACCAGACCGGCGCCAACCCACCGCCCGCCTCGTTCACCCTGAACGGGACCGTCTGCACGACGACCTACTCCTCCTGAGGCGCACCGGGGGCGCGGCCGGACGGCGGCGCCCCCGACCGGACCGTGAGAGGGCGGAGGAAGACTCCGGCCGCGGTCGAGATGCGGCCTTCACCGAACCGGAGATCTTCACGCAGCTCTTTGCCCGTGGGGCTCTTTCGCGGGATTGGTCTGTGCGCGGTTCGTCGGCAGGACGTTATCCGCATTCTGGGTGACAACCGGGTGACAACGGGGGTGGGCGAGCCTGGAAAACGCCCCGCTCCTGATCACAGAAGCGGGGCGAGAGTGACAAACTGAGTGACTAAGGGTTCTCGGGCCTCGGGAAGATGCCATCCATGCCTGTCGCACCCTCCTGAAGGTTGTGTCCAGCTAACAGTGACCGTACAGACCCGATGGTCGCCGGCGTAGATGCCCACGTGTGACGGCGCTTGCCTTCCCTCGTCGGGTGCTCGGTGATGTCGGTGACCCACGGCTGGTTCGGACTGGATCGGGTGAACAGCCGGTCGACCATGTCGGTGGCGGTGGGCACCTGCGGGGTGGGACGACGGCGGCGATGGCCGGATAGCCCCTTGATGCCGGCACGGTGCATCAGCACGGCGACCGCGCCGTGCCCGACTGCGATGCCGCGGCCGAGGGTAAGTTCGGCGTACACCCGAACGACCGCCGTAGACGCCTCGGGAGGCGGCGTGAATCTCGTGGATCACCTCGGTCAGCCATGCATGGCGCACAGCGCGATCCGATAGTGGGCGGCTGCGCCAGGCATGGTAGCCCGACTCTGAGACACCCATCACCCGGCAGCAGACCTGGACAGGGAAGCCTTCGACGGCCATCATCGCGATGGCCTCGAACCGCCTTTTGGGGACACCGCCTCTCGCAGAAGCTCACTGGCCCGCCGGATCACCGCCAGCTCGGTCTCCAACTCGGCGATCCGTCGTCGAGCGGCGACCAACTCGACCTGGTCGGTGGACGTGATGCCCGGCTCCAGGCCTGCATCGATACGGTCTTGTCTGCGCCAGTTGTAGATCGCCTGGTCGCTGATCTGCAAGTCGGCGGCTACCTGCTGCACAGTCCGTCCGGCCTTGAGCAGGTCCAGGACCTTACGACGGAACTCGGGGGGGATAGCTCCTCGGCATGCTGACCTCTTCTGGGAGTCCAGGCATGCAAGTCAACCAAAGTGACTCCACGAAAGCCGGGGAACATCATTCAGAATCCCCGAAATCTCATCAGCTCTCGAAGAAGCCGGAGCGCCAGCCGATAAGCCCAGGTCATGGGGCTACGCAGGCCACAACAGCCCAACGAACTCAAGGGTTATTTCTTATTTGTCCAGTGCTGGCCTGGCCTCGTCAACCCAGGCGGTCCAGCTTTTCACGAGCGCCGGTGCCGGGCCGAGGCGTCAGGACCACGACGCGGAGATCGGCGTTCTGTGTGGTCAAGACGTTGGCGTCCAGGGGGATGGCGCCCACTACCGGATGTACGGCCGTCTTGTGGGCGCTCTCGTGGACGGCCACCGCGCGCAGCGCCCACAGGTGACGGAACCGATCGTTCCCGGCCAAGCGGGAGACCAGCGCCGCCACGTCGGGGTCGTTCGGATAGCGGGCGCTGGTGCTGCGCAGGTCGGCGACCAATGACTGCTCAAAGTACGCACGCTCGGTGTCGGTCTGGCGGACCCGGAGGTTTCGGGATTCGAACTGGATGATCAGGGCGTTGCGATCGTCGACGGTCGCGTCAGCGGGATCGCCGAAGACGGCCGCGAACAGCCGGTTCCAGTGCAGGAGCCGCCAGGCGGCGTCGTAGACGGCCACCGGGATGTCGCCGAGTTCGTCGATGACGCGGTGCAGGCTACCGGGGATCAGGCAGGGAATCCGGTCCGGGGCAGGGGCGAAGCCGGCAAGGCGCATCAGGTGCGCTTCCTCGTCGTCGGAGAGTCGTAACGCGCGAGCCAGGGAGGCGCAGACCTGCGCCGAGGGCGTGGCGGCCCGGCCCTGTTCAAGGCGCGCCACGTATTCGGGGGAGATGCCGGCCAGTGTCGCCAGCTCGCCGCGTCGCAGCCCTGCGACGCGGCGGTGGGATGCGGTCGTCAGACCGACGGCGGCCGGGTCTACGCGGTCCCGCCAGGCCCGCAGCGCGGCACCGAAGTCATTCATTACCACAGGATCCTCTACTGGTCAGCCGAATTGGGTGGTACAGGTCGTACGCGGCAGATCTGTGCCTTCCACCGTGCGGCCCTGCCTTTCATGATGGGGATCATGAGCAGAGTGACCAGAGTGAACCACATCGGGGTGCCGGTCAGCGATCTCGCGCGGTCGGTGAAATGGTACGAGGACGTTCTCGGCATCGCGCCGCACGGCGTGACGATCTCGGCCACGAACCCGGCGATCGGTGCGGTCGTCGAGCTGGAGAATCCGTCGATGCGGGCATCGTTCGCACTGGCCGGTGACAACGTCCTCCTGGAACTCATCCAGTACGACAACCCGCGGCCAAAGCCCTTCACCGGGCGCAACTGCGACGTCGGGGTCATGCACTTGTGTTTCGAGGTCGACGACCTCGACGCGGCGCACCGTGACCTGGTGGAGCGAGGCGTACACGTCAACGCCGATCCGGTCGTGCTACAGGACGGCGATGGCGTCGACGCGGGGACGCTGGCCGGAACGAAGATTCTTTACCTACGGGACCCCGACGGCATCCAGCTGGAACTGTTCGAGCTGCCCGACTAGAAACGTCGGGCGTTGATGAACGGGATCCTCATCGTGAACAGCGTAGCCGACGACCGCGTCATCACCGAGGCCTGGCGGACGCTGGCCTATGTCGTCTTCGCGGGAATCTGGATGATACTCTCCGTCGCGCCGCGCGGGCAGTGGGGCCTGTGGGAGCTGCTGCTCTTCCACAAGGGCGCAATCACCGTCTACTGCTTCGTCATGTGGGACAAGCCCGACGCGATGCGGACCGCGTTCATCGACCTCTTCGTCGTGGTGACGACCGCGGTGGCGTACGTGCTCTGCCGCAGCTGGACCAGCTGGCGGACCGCGGCCTCGGCCGGGTGAGGTGAGCCGATCGCATCACCGGTCGCGGGCTGAGCTTAAACTCCGTTTGTGGTCGAACCAGTCCGAACACCGCCACATGGGAAGGCATGCCGTGGTGACGTACCGATCACGACGATCGCCGAGTTCGCCGGCGTGTCGTCCCCCTGCGGTGTCCGAGGTGCTCGACGGCCGCGGCGGCGTAGGCCCATGGACCCGCCGGCGGGTGGCAGCCCTGCTCCGCGACCTCTCTGCGCGGGCGCGGCTCGACGGCTTCCGTGCTGCCATCGACAACGCCGGCGTTCCGTACGACGACGGTATGGAGCGCCGCTGCGTTCTCACCGTTGAGCAGGGCGTGAAACGGGGACCGACCTGTTGAGCCTGCCTGACCGTCTCACGGCGGCAGTGTGCAGCGACGATCTCCAGTCCCTCGGGGTAGGCGAAGCCGCTCGCCGGGCCGGTCTACGGATTCCGGACGCCCTGAGCGTGGTCGGATTCGACGATGTCGACCGGGCCGCATGGGGCGCGCCACTCCTGATCACGGTGCGACGGCAGTCCTCGGAGGCGGGCGCGACCGCCGCACAGCTCGCGCCTGCACTCGCCGCGGGCCGGCAACCGGCACAAGACCGGCACGAGCTCGAAACCACTCTCGTGGTGCGTGCGAGCACCACCCCGCCTCCGACGACCGTTCGTCCGGACACGCGCGGAAGCTGATGGCCGATATCAGGTCGGGGTGTTTCGTCGCCCGGAAGATGGAGCTGAGCGAGATCGCGGCGGTGACGGTGGCCGCGGCGGAAGGCCGTGGCGGCGCGCTGCTCGTCCTCGGCGAGGCGGGGATCGGCAAGTCGACGCTCATCGACGAGGCCGCTGCGCCGCTCGACGACTGGCAGGTGCTGCGCGCCGGTGGTGTCGAGTTCGAGAGCGAACTGCCCTATTCGGCCCTGCACCATCTGTGTATGCCGATCCTTGAACACCGCGCCTGCCTGCCCGCACCGCAGTGGCGCGCGCTCGACACGGTGTTCGGCCTCTATGCCGGGGTCACGCCGAGCCCGATGCTGGTCGGCCTGGCCGTCCTGGGCCTCCTGGGCGCCGCGGGCCAAGACCGGCCGGTGTTCTGCGCGATCGACGACGTGCAGTGGATCGACGCCGGATCGAGGCAGGTGCTGGCCTTCGTCGCGGCGCGCATCGCGTCGGAGCGGATCGCCATGGTGTTCGCCGCCCGTGACGTCGCTTCGGTCCCCGAGCTTGTCCGCGTGCCCGCACGCACTCTCGCCGGACTCACCGACTCCGAAGCCCTCACACTGCTGCGGTACCTGGCCCCGTTCGGCCATGACGCCTGGATCGTGCAACGGATCCTCGCCGAGGCGGCCGGCAACCCCCTCGCACTGATCGAGTTCGCCCGCGACGCCGGGCCTCTCGGCCTACCAGGGGATACGAAGCACCGTGCTGTGGAACAACGGTTCGCGCATCGATTCCTCCGGCTTCCCGCATCGACGCGCTCGGTGCTGGCGCTGGCCGCGGCGGAGCCGACGGGCGACCTCGCTCTGCTGCGGCGTGCCATGACACTTGAAGGGCTGAGCGGCGCGGATCTGGCCGCGGCCGAGGACAGCGGCCTGTTGCTGACAGGTCCACGGGTGCACTTCCGGCATCCGCTGGCGCGTTCCGCGGTGTACCGATCGACCGGTGCCGAGGCGCGACGGCAGGCGCACGCGGCGCTGGCCGCATGCACCGACGCCGACATCGATCCCGACCGCCGCGCATGGCACCGGGCGAACGCCATCGCCGGTCCTGACGAGAGGACCGCGACGGAACTGGAGCGTTCAGCGGACCGGGCGCAGCGACGCGGCGGGTTCGCGGCCGCGGCCGCGTTCTTCGAGCGCGCCGCACGGCTGACGCCGAGCGGTTCGCGGCAGGCACACCGGTTGTTGTCCGCGGCCCAGGCGCGGTTGAAATCGGGAGCACCCTCCGGCGCGCGGGAACTGGCGGATCGGGCTGAGCGTCATGGGCTGGATCCGGCCGGCCGTTCCGCGGCACGTCTGCTGCGCGCCATGATCGACTATCACGTCGAACGGAGTATTCCAGCGACGATCGCGCTCATCGACGCGGCCGACGGCATGGGGCCCGATGAAGCCGGCGAGACCTACCTGGAGGCGTTCGCGTCGCTGATGTTCAGCATCGACGAGCCTGGCAGACTGCGGCGGCTGGCCCTGCACATCCGCGAACGGGTACACCGGCGCAGGCCGCCACGTCCGGTCGACCTGCTGCTGGAGGCGTTGGTCGACCAAAACCTCCGCGCGGTGGACGAGGCGGTGCCCACGATGCGCCGTGCGGTCGACGCCTTTCAAGATCATGCCCGCATGCCCGATGCGGATCCGTGGTGGATGGAACGCGCCTGCGTGTTGAGCATCGACCTCTGTGACCGCGCCGCCATGGAGCAGATCGCCGATCGTCAGGTCGAACTGGCCCGGACGCAGGGCGCCTACGCGATACTGCCGCACGCACTGCGCTTCCAGGCGGTTGCCCGGACGATCGTGGGCCGCTTCGCCGACGCGCACGTCTGCATCGTCGAGGCGCGTGCGGTCGACGAGGCCGCGGGGACGTCCAATCTCGTCGGCTCCGACCTGATGCTCGCCGCGTTGAGCGGCGACGCCGAACGGTTCCGCGAGATACGAGAGATGCTGCACGGCCGGGTCGGAGTGGAGTTCACCCCGCTGCATTACGCGAGCGGTGTGCTGCACAACGGGAACGGCGACCATGAGGCCGCGCTTGAGGCGTTGCTGGTCGCGCAGGACCAGCACCGGCGCGGTTCTTACGTCGTCACCGCTTTCCACGGCGAACTGGTCGAAGCCGCCGCAGCCACCGGACGTCTCGAAGAAGCCAGAGACTCCGCCGAATGGATCGAGAGTCTCGCACGGGTCAATCCGAACGCCTGGACGACAGGTGCGCATCTGTTGGCCTGTGCGCTGCTCGACCCGGGGCTGGGCGCGCAGGACCTTTACCGTGAAGCGATCAGCCGGTTGGCCGGAAGTGGAATGCGGGTCCACTACGCGCGTGCCCGCCTGCTCCATGGGGAGTGGCTGCGACGGGTCGGCCGCCGTAGCGAAGCGCGGGTGGAACTCCGTGCCGCACACGATCTGCTGTCCACCATCGGCGCGCGTGGGTTCGTCGCCCGCGCCGCCCGCGAACTGGATGCCGTCGGCGAGCAGGTCCTGGCCGGCGACGCGGATTCGCCGGCTGGGCTGACCGCTCGGGAACTACTCGTCGCTCGCAAGGTCGCCTCCGGCGCGGGCACCAAGGAGGTCGCGGCCCTGCTGTTCGTCAGCCCGCGAACGATCGACGCCCATCTGCGCAACATCTACCGCAAGCTGGGCATCACCTCACGCCGCCAGTTGCGTGAGCTTTTCCGATGACGGTGCCGTTCCGATGGGGCCGGAAAGGCCCCGCCGGAGGAGACCGGCGGGGCCGCCGGGTTACATCGGTGCTGGATGACGGGTGCGCTTACCCTCCCGCTCGGCCACGGTCTTCAGCTCTGTCAGCCATGTTTCGAGACCCGCGCCGAGGGCCGTGGTGGAGAGACCGACGTCCTGCTCCACCTGGTCACCGCGCCACGTCTCCTCGGTCCGCACGACGACCCGGCCGCCTACCTCGGTGAAGGTCCACACGTGGACCCCCTTGTCGATTCTCAGCCCGGCACCGATCGCCGGTCCGTCCCACCGAAGACACTTCTGATGCCGCAGCTGCCGGACGGTGGAGGTGACCTCGAGGGTCGTGGCGGGGTTCACCTCGGTCTCGGGTACCGGCGTCGTCCATCGAAACGACGAACCGGGACGTAATGGGCCACGATCGAGTCGCTTGCTGGAGAGGACCGGCTTCTGCCACGACGGCCAGCGTTCCACGTCGGTCTGAAGCCTCCAGACGGTACGCAGCGGAGCGGCGATCACCGTCTCCGTCCGGTAGCGGATCTTCGCCGAGGTGTCGACGGTCTTTCCCGCGCATCGCACCACCGTGCGGTCGAAGCCGCCGACGCGCGTGGCCTCGGCCCGAGCCGGTGCGCCCGTAACGCCCATCAGACCGCCGACGACGACTATCGCCGTGACGGCGCCCACACGGTTCTTCATGAGGCGGTCGCCGCCTCAGCCGTGGTCTTGAGCCGACGCAGCCACATGGCGAGCGTCGTGTCGAGACCTGCCTGGAAGGTTGCGGGGTCGGCATCGACAGGCGGCCCGGCGAAGGACTCCTCGGTGGACACCTCGACGCCGTCGCCGGCCGGGGTGAGAGCCCAGACGTGAACGCCGAGGACGCCGTCCGGCCCGCCACCGTATCCCCGCCACACCAGGCGTTCCTGCGGCCACACCTGTACGAACGTCGACTCGATCTCCATTCCCGCGGCGGACCAGCGGAACACCGAGCCCGACGCAAGCGGACCGGGCGTTTCGATACGCGCGTACGGAATCTCCGGCAGCCACGTCGTCCACGTGTCGATGTCGGTGAGAATGCGCCAGACGGTGTCTGCCGACGCGGCCACCGTGACGCTGTGGCGGCTGACCACCGGGGCCGACTCGTCGATGCCGGCCTCGTCGGCGTCCATAACGTTCTCCATCGTGATGTTCTCTTTTCGGTCAGTGACGATCAGAAACACCGGACATGAGCGAGCCGTTACAACCACACCCGGCAGATGCGATTGTGCCAAGGTGCCAATGTCCGCACATCGGCGAGAATTACCTACTCCGCGGTCGGTGCGGTCGGCGATCGCACTCATGCGGCAGCGGCCGCCGACCGGATGTGCCGGCTCGCCGCGGCCCGCCGTCTCCTGAAAGAAGACCAGGTTCCACTGTCACCTGCCGTCATGCAGTCGCCGGCCGAACTCGTCCGGCCGGACCCCGGCGCCGAGTCGTTTCCCGCCCTGGCTAGGACAGTTTCACTTGGCCCCACTTGACGGCTTAGGTTCTAGAGCTCGTCGCAACACCCGGACCCTGGAATGTCGCAATGACCAGGCCGTCTCGTCGGGGCGGATTCCAGCGATCTTCGCAACAGGGGTCCTTCGACTGTTGCGACGGGCTCAGCGAAGAGTTCGGCAGGGGTCTGCCAGCCGAGGATCTTGCGGGGACGAGTGTTGAGTCCGGCCGCGACGGCGTCGAGTTGTTCGGCGGTGTATGCGGACAGGTCGGTGTACTTCGGGAAGTACTGGCGGAGCAGGCCGTTCGTGTTCTCGTTCGAGCCGCGTTGCCAGAGGCTGGCCGGTTCGCAGAAGGTGGTAAATGCCTCGAACACGCTGATCTCGAACAGCGACAGCGCGCTGTCGGTCCTGTCATCCGACTGGGCGGAGTACAACGTCTCGGCGATCGCGCCGACCAGCGCGGCCACCGCGCAGGTCTCGCTGGTCACTCCGGCCGGCCAGTCCTTTGTGTATGTCTCCGACAGCCTGCAGTTCACCACGTTGGACAACACCCAGACGGCCGACGGATGCCGACTGGTCGGCGGCCTGCCCATCTCCTGACCGCCATGCCCGCCCGCCACAGACGCCTCCCGCGGGCGGGCGAGTCAGCCTGGATCGGATCGCCCCGTTCGGTCAGGCGAAGATGGTGTCGGACTCGCGCAGGCCGGTCATGTCCATGCTGGCCTGCCAGAGTTCCCGGGCGTTGTCGCGGTCGCGCGAGAGGGGAGAGGACGGCGCCTGCGCTCCTCGGTCGATGTAAGTGCCGGTCGTGGTGGTCAGGGCGGGGTCGGTGATGAGCTTGGCGAGCGCGGCGCCGGATGCCGTGGAGGTGCTCTGCTTCCCGATGAGCTTGCCCATGATCGTGCCGATGACGTGCGTCGCGCCGCGCACCAGGGCGTTTCCGGTGGGCGCGGCGAATCCGGTGTCGGGCATGGCGCCGGGGTTGAAGGCGTTGACGGTGATGTGCCGGTCGGTCTGGTCGGCCAGCAGCCTGGCCATCTCGTATGTGCAGTAGAGGTTGCACAGCTTCGACGTGCAGTACGCCTGCATTCCCGGGCCTCGGCCGGCGGCGATCGCTGCCGCGTCGCGGTAGGTCACCTTCACGGGGAAGAAGGCCGGCGGGTCGTGCAGGTCGCTGGTGACGAAGACGATGCGGCCGCTGTCGCCCATCTGGTTCAGCAGGAGGTTGGTCAGCAGGAAGTGCCCCAGGTGGTTGACGGCGAAGATCGTCTCGAAGCCGTCGGCGGTGCGTGGCATGCCGGGCGTGCCGCCTGCGCTGATGCCGGCGTTGCAGACCACACCGTGCAGTGGCGGCAAGGCCGCGTGCGAGTAGGTGACGTGGAAGGCGCGCACCGAGGCCAATGAGGCCAGGTCCAGTTCCATGACCGAGATGTTCGAGTTGTTGGTCTCCACCCGCAGCGCCTTGGCCGCCGCCTCGCCTCGCGCCAGGCTCCGGCAGGCGAGCACCACGTGGTAGCCCGGATCGCTGAGGGCGACGTTCTTCGCGCATTGGTATCCCAGACCGGCGTTGCCGCCGGTGATGATGACGGTCTTGTCGCCCATGACGTCTCCTGACCTACGATGGACGAAACGGATCGCATTCCGTTTCATTCCAGCATAAGAGGAGTGCGTTCCACTTGTCTACTGAGTCCCATCCGGACCGCCGCGAGCGGGCCGACCGCAGGCGCAATCGTGAGCTGATCGTTGCTGCGGCCAGAGAGGCTTTCGCCCGTGCCGACATCGAGGGCGAGACCCTTTCGATGAACCAGGTCGCCCGTGAGGCCGGTGTCGGCGTCGCCACGCTCTACCGGCACTTCCCCACCCGAGACGAGCTTGCGCTGGCCGTCTACCAGAGCAAACTCGACGAGGTCACCGCGCGCGTGCGCTCGCGCACCCAGGACCGGAACGCCCATGCGTCGTTCCGGTTCTGGGTGGCGGAGTTCGCCTCGTTCATGCTCGCCACTCGCGGGATGATGGACACGCTGCGCGCCGCCGGCCAGTCCGCGACCCCGTTCGCCTCGCCGGGCTCCGATGGTGTCGCCGAGGTGGTCGCCGCATTCCTCGCGGCCGGCGCGGCAGACGGCAGCATGCGCGAGGACCTCGACGCCATGGACACGACCGTCGCGATCTGCGCCCTCCTCGCCACCACCGGGGCAGACGACTCCGGAGCACGGGCCAGGAGACTCCTGGACCTGTTCATCGACAGCCTCGCAGCCCGAGCCGAGTGAAACGAGGTCAACCACCCGCCCCGGACCGCTCGCCATGATGGACCGCGCCGCTGTCCTCCAGGCCGGCCCGCCATCCAACCGCCCTCCCACCTCCGGCGTTCATAGGGGGTTGATCTGACGGCTCTGCGGCGTCAGGGGCCTGGTTCGACGTCGCTCGATCGACGCGTCAGGTCTCGCGCGGTAGCGGGTCAGGACAGGGTCACCTGGTGGTCGCGCATCCAGGCGTCGAGTTCGACGAGCTGGACGAGGAGTTGTGCGGCGCTGGCGCCGCCGGGGAGTTGTGCGTTCAGCTGGTCGGTGTCGATCTGGCGGAGGAGGTCGTTGAGGCGGGGGGTGTCGAACATTCCGTGCAGGGGGGAGTCGCCTGCGTTCGTTATGCGCATCGCCTCGTGCACCAGGGCCTTTTCGTGGGACGGGTTCTGGACGTGGGGGTAGGCGCTCTTCTGGCGGTTCAGTGTGGTGGGCGGGAGGATGTCGGCCATCGCCTGCTTGAGGAGGCTTTTCAGGCCGTTGGCGCATTTCATGGACCAGGGGACGTTCCATACGTACTGGACCAGGCGGTGGTCGCAGAACGGCAGGCGCACGTGGAGGCCTTGTGCGGCGCTCATGCGTTCCTTGCGGTCCAGGACCACGGCCAGTGGGCCGGCCATTCCCAGGTACAGGACTTCGCGCATGCGCGCGTCCAGGCCCTGTTCGCCCGGCAGGCTCGGCACTTCGCTGAGGAGCTGTGCGTAGCGGGCCTTCTCGTCGCCGTCCTGGCTGAGGTCCGGGGTCAGGTAGTCGGCGAGTCTGGGGCCGTCGCCGAGCCAGGGGAAGGTGTCGCGGCGGATCAGGTCGGGTTTGAAGAGGTAGGGGTATCCGCCGAAGAACTCGTCGGCGGCCTCACCGGACATGGCCACTGTGGTGTCCTGGCGCATTCGCTGGAACAGCAGGTACATCGACGCGTCGAACTGGCCCCAGCCGGGGAGGTCACGTGCGCGGCGGGTCGCCGGGATCACGTCGAGCAGGTCCCGCATCGTCGCGGTGAGAGTGGTGTGCCTGCTTCCCATGTGTTCCGCGGCGGCGGCGGCGTACGGGCTGTCCACGTCGGGTCGTAGTTCGGTCGGCGCGAAGTGGGCCTTGTCGCTGTCGAAGTCGACGCAGTACGTGTCGAGGGGGTACGGCAGGGAGCGGGCCGCCAGTGCGGCGACCGAGGTCGAGTCGACGCCGCCGGACAGCATCGCGGCGCAGGGGCCGGAGGCGGGGAGCTGCGTCGCCACGGCTTCGTGGAGAAGTTCCCTTACGTGTTCGGCGGTCTCGGCGGGGGTGTGGGGGTGTGGTTCGCTCGTCAGGCGCCAGTAGGCGCGCGAGACCGGGCCGTGGCCGGGGGTGGAGGTGATGACGTGCGCGGGTTTCACCTCGTGTACGCCGGCGAGCGGTGTCTCACCGGCGAGTGTGAGGCGCGGCTGGAGCACGATCGTCATCAGGGAGCGGTCGAGGCGCGGGGTGAAGAGCGGGTTCGCCATGATCGCTTTGGGGAGGGAGGCGAACAGGATCCCGCCGGGGTAGGGGTGGTAGTACAGCGGCTTCAGGCCCATGTGGTCCCGTGCCAGCAGCAGTCGCCGGTCGCGCGCGTCCCAGACGGCGATCGCGAACGCGCCGACGAGGCGGGTGACGAAGTCCGCGCCGTGCGTCAGGTAGGCCCGCAGCAGCACGTCGGTGTCGGTGGCGGCGGGGGACAGGTTCAGGGACCGGCGGACGGCGGCCAGGTTGTAGATCGCGCCGTCGTACACGAGCGCGACGGGCCCCTCGTCCGAGGACGGGCCGCCGCGCGCGGGGAACAGCGCCGGTTGAGGGCCTTCGGTGGTGCCGGGGGTGGTGAGCTTGCGGTGGCCGAGCGCCGCGTGCCGGGTGATGTGGACCGCGCCCGCGTCGGGGCCGCGGTCGCGCATCGTGTCCGTCATGGCGTGCACGATGTGCGCCTGCTCCGTCAGGTCGCGTCCGAAGTCGATCCATCCGATGAGACCGCCGCTCATCTGGTCAGCTCCCCTGTGGTCGTTGGTGGTCAAGGCTTCATGGGAATCCGGCGTACGCGGGTCAGTGCCGGAGACCGCCGTTCATCTGGCCGTCTTCTCTGGAGGCGTGAGGGGTCCGAGCCTGGTGAGCACCCGGCGCACGCGGGTCAGTGCCTCGCGGGTGCGGTCCTGCGGGTGGACGAGCGCGATGCGCAGGTGGCCCGCGCCGGGGTTGGTGCCGCAGTCGGTGGCCGTGCCGAGGTAGCGGCCCGGCATCACCGTCACGGCCTCTTCGCGCCACAGCCGGCGCGCGGCCTCCTCGTCGTCGGGTACGGGGAACCAGAGGAAGAATCCCGCCTCGGCCCGCTGGTAACCGGGCAGATCGCCGAGCAGTTCGTCCGCGGTGTCCCAGTTGGCGCTCACCGCGGACCGCAGGTGTGCGACGTGCGCGTCGTCGGCCCACAGGCGTGTCGCCACCGCGCACACCGGCGCCGCCTGGGAGACGCCGCAGGCGCGGTTGCGGTTCGCGTACGCCGCCACGCTCGCCGGGTCACCGATCACGAAACCGGACCGCAGGCCCGGCATCCCGGACCGTTTGGACAGGGTGTGCAGGACCAGGAAGCGTCCCGTTTCACTGATCGTGCCGGACGTCAGGAACCCGTCGTGCGCGGACGCGGCGTGGACGAGGTCGATGTAGCACTCGTCGACGACGAGCAGCGCGCCGGCCGCGCGCGCCGCCGCGCTGATGGCGCGCACTGTGGCAGGGGTGTGCGTCTCACCGCGGGGGTTTCCCGGTGAGCAGACGACGACCGCGGCGACACCGCGGTGAGCGGCCACGGCGGCGGGGACCTCCGGCGCGTGGCCGTAGAGGATCGCGCGGCCTCCCGCGGCCTCCACCGCCGCGTGGTACGTGGGATAGAAGGGGTTCGGCAGGACGACCGCCGGAGCGCGCGGGTGGACGGCGAGGGTGATGGCGGCCGTGACGGCTTGCTTCGTGCCGGGGGTCGGCTCGATGGCGAGCGATCCTTCGTCAACGGCGGCGCGCAGGTGGGGGCCGAAGCGGCGTTCCAGCCAGCCCGTGTAGGCGGCGCGGAGCTCAGGTGTGCCGCCGAGCGGCGGGTAGCGCGTCCAGCCGTCCACCTCACCGAGGAGACGGCCGTCCACCGGCGGCGTGACGAGGCGGGCCTCGCCGAGCTGGAGGGGGATCGTGGCGACGCCAGGGGGTGCGGGGATTCCCGCCAGGAGCGCGCGCAGCCGGTCGAACGCGCTCGGTGCCGGCGTCGGTCGCGTTGGTCGCGTCGATGGCATCGACGGGTCAGTCGCGAACGAGGTCGTTCAGGGCCGTCTTGCCGCGGGTGCGTTCGTCGGCGTACTTGACGATGATCGCCGCGGAGATCGAGATGTCGGGATTGTTCGCGTCGACACGGGAGCCCGGGACGACGACGGCGTTCTCGGGGACCTCGCCGTAGGCGACCTTTCCTGTGGCGCGGTCGACGATGGGGGTGGACCTGCCGAGGAACACCCCCATGCCGAGCACGGCGCCACGCCTCACGACCACTCCTTCGGCGATCTCCGAGCGCGCGCCGACGAAGACGTCGTCCTCGACGATCACCGGCTGCTCACCGAGGGGTTCCAGGACGCCGCCGATGCCGGCCCCGCCGGAGATGTGGCAGCGCGCACCGACCTGCGCGCAGGAGCCGACGGTGGCCCAGGTGTCGATCATCGTGCCGGGGCCGATGTAGGCGCCGACGTTGACGAAGCACGGCATCAGCACGACTCCGGGCGCCACGTACGCGCCGTGGCGGACGACGCCGCCGGGGACCACACGCAGGCGCGCCTCGCGGAAGGCGGCGTCGTCCCAGTCCTCGAACTTGAGCGCGATCTTGTCGAAGCTCTTCGGCCGTCGCGGGCCGCCGGCGCCGACCTCGTTCCGGCGGGTCAGGAACGACAGCAGGATGACCTTCTTCACGAAGGTGTCGACCACCCACTCCGGCCCCTCCGGCCGCGCCGCGCGCAGCTCTCCGCGGTCGAGGGCCTCAAGGCCGGCGGTGACGTGAGGTGCGAGGGCCGCGAGGTCGTCCTCGGACAACGACTCCCGGCGCTCGAAGGCGGTCTCGACCATGCTCCTATCCAAGATCGAACTCCCAGCGGACGGTCGCCATGTAGTCCTCGTAGGTCTCGGCACGCCGGATCTCCACCACGTCGCCGGCGTCGGTGAGCATCAGCTCGGCGGGTCGCAGGCGGCCGTTGTAGGTGAAGCCCATGGCGTGGCCGTGGGCTCCGGTGTCATGGATGAGCGCGATGTCGCCGTCGCGTGGCTCCGGCAGCTCCCGGTCGACGGCGAACTTGTCCATGTTCTCGCAGAGCGCGCCGACGACGTCGAACCTGCCGACGGGCCGTCCCTCGGCGTAGGGGAGGGAGACGTGGTGGTACGCGCCGTACATGGCGGGCCGCATCAGCGACGACATCGACGCGTCCACGCCGGCGATCTCGTGGCCTTTGCGGCAGCGGTTGATGACGCGTGTGACGAGGACGCCGTGCGGGCCGGTCACGTACCGGCCGATCTCGGTGATGACGCGCGGCCCGTCGACGCCGAAGAACTTCTCCCGCGCCGCGAGGATCTCGTCCGCGTAGGCGGTGATGTCGATGGGTTTGTCGTCCAGGCGGTAAGGGATGCCGAGACCGCCGCCGACGTTCACGTACTCCAGCTCGATCCCGGCCTCCTCGGCGACACGCGCGCCGAGCCGGATGACGTCGGCGGCGGCCTGCGCGGCGCGGCCGGTGTCGAGCTCGTTGGCGCACGTCATGCCGTGGATGCCGAACCGCCGCGCGCCTCGGGCCGCCGCGTCCGCGTACGCGCCGGCGAGCTCGCCGGCGGGGACGCCGAACTTGCTGTGCGCCGCGTCACCCATGAGCGTGGAACCGGCGGCGAGACCGTTGGGGGAGACGCGAAAGGCGACGACCTCGGGAAGCTCGTCGACTTTCTCCGCGAACGACCTGTCGTCGAACGTTATCAGCGCGCCGGCGTCGCGTGCCGCCCGGTATTCGGACAGCGCGGTGTTGTTGGAGGTGAAAACGACGTCGCCGCTCCGCGCGCCGACCGCCTCCGCGAGACGCAGTTCCACCGGAGAAGAACAGTCGAAACCGCTTCCCGCGGCGCGCAGCAACGCGAGGACGGCCGGGTTGGGCAAGGCCTTCACCGCGAAATACTGCCGGTAGGGGATTTCACTGAACGCGCGGGCCAGCGCCTTGTGCGTTGACACGATTCCGCGCGCGTCGTAAATGTGGAACGGTGTGCCGTGATTCGCGACCATCTCGGGAAGCCGCGGCAGCAGTCGCTCCGCGAATTCAGCCGGCATTGGCAAGGCGGGATCCGATCATCCTGGTACGAGCGCGACGCATATCGTGCGGTTGCGCATGCCGCTCACCGGCCGCTGGTAAGGAAAGTAGTAGCTTTCTTCCGGTTCGAACCCGAAAGACGCCAGGCTCTTGTGCAGATAGTCCCTCGCGATGAACCAGAACCCGTCCACGTGCTCGTGCGGCGCGAAGTCGGCCTTGCCGTCGCGCGGAGCGTCGTTGGACAGGATCAGGTGGGTCCCCGGCCGCAGGGCCAGGTCGCGGAGTTTGCCGAGCGCGGGGGCCAGTTCCTCGGTGGCGTCGAAGAGGTGGCCGAGCAGGCCGTCGGCGTAGACGGCCGACACGTCCGCGGCGTCCTCCGGACGCAGCTCGAAGAAGTCGACGGTGCGCGCGTCGACGCCCTTCTTCCTGGTCAGCTCGACGGCTTCGGCGTTGCAGTCGATGGCGCGCATGTCGCGGCCGTGCGAGACCAGGTCGGCTTCGACGAAGCCGTTGCCGCAGCCGAGCGACAGCACCGTCGCCTCAGGCGCGGTCAGCATGCGGATCTTGAGAGTGATGTGCGATCGGTACTCGGGGACGTAGGTCGACGGGGTGACGGAGTCGTTGAAGGCGTCGCCGTTCTCCCAGATGTCGTAGATGCTCTTCGGAGCGGAGCCGACGGAGCGTGGCAGACAATAATAGTCGCGAATGCGAGCGAGCTCCGGTTTGGATCGCGGCACCCTGTCCCTCCCTGGTCTAACCGGTGTCTAAACCATGCCAGTGGGATGGATTTCTCGCCTTTGAGTTTTCCAGCCATCGAACACGCGGCAAGAGCGTAACACGCGGCCCGCGGCCGGCAAAGGGTCGAGTCAATTGCTGGACCGACCGAAATCGCAGTATGGGTCGCTCGTATAGGAGTGAGGAGTTCGTAACATGTAAACCACCTAGTCGGTGCTGGTGTGCGAGTTTCGGTGCGCCACTTATCGCGGTCGGATGTGGGGCCGATTCCGGTTGGTGAAAGTTTCCCGCTGTCTTGCGTGCCGCTGTGACGGTGTCATATGCTCCGGCCGTCGCCGCTACGGGTTCTATGCGAGGTTCAGCCATGCCCGAGTTGATTCCCATTACGGAAACCATTGGCACTGAAGTCCGCGGAATCGATGTCACAGGTCGTATTTCAGATCACGACTTCGAGCGCATCTATCGGGCCTGGATCGACACCACGATTTTGCTGATCAGAGGCCAGAAGATGACCCCTGATCAGCAGGTGGAGTTCACCCGCAGATTCGGTGAGGTGCTCACCTACACGCGATCCCAGTTCAACGCCGACGACCATCCCGAGATACTCGTGCTGTCGAATCTGACCCGCGACGGCAAGCCGATCGGCTCGGCGTACAGCGGCCGCGTGTGGCACAGCGACGGAGCGTACCTGACCGACCCGCCGACGGGATCGATGCTGTACGCGCGCGAGATCCCGCCGGTCGGCGGGGACACGTGGTACGGCAACATGTACGCCGCCTACGACGCGCTCCCGGTCAAGGTCAAGGACCGGATCGCCGACCTCAAGGTCGTCATCAGCCGCGTCCAGTCCCGGCCCTACAACTACCCCGACCGGCCGCCTCCCACCGCCAAGGAACGCGAGGAGTGGGTGGACGTCGCGCACCCCATCGTCAAGGTGCACGACGTGCGCGGACGCAAGGCCCTGTACGTCGGCGGCAACGTGCCGTGGCGCATCGAGGGGATGGACGAGGAAGAGAGCCGGCCGCTCATCACGTTCCTGCAGGAGTTCGCCACGATGCCGCGATTCACCTACCGGCACCGATGGCAGGTCGGCGACATCATCCTGTGGGACAACCGCAGCGCCATGCACATGGCCACCTACTACGACGACGTCAACCACCGGCGCCTGATGCACCGGACCACTCTCGCGGCGGCCCGTTAGATGCGGGCCGACTACATCATCGTGGGGGCCGGCGCGGCGGGGTGCGTGCTGGCGTCGCGGTTGTCGGAGGACCCCGGCACACGGGTGCTCCTGCTTGAGTCGGGGTCGCGGCGGCGCAGCCCGCTGCTGTCGATCCCGGCCGCGGAGACCATCCTCATGGGAAACCCCAGGTACGACTGGTGCTTCGAGACCGACGCCGATCCGACGATCGGCGGCCGGAGCGTGAGCATTCCACGCGGACGCCTGCTCGGGGGGTCCAACCAGATCAACGGCATGATCTTCGTCCGCGGTCAGCGCGAGGACTACGACGAGTGGGAACGCCTCGGCAACCCCGGCTGGTCGTGGGCCGGCGTCCTGCCGTACTTCAAGAGCCTGGAGCGTACGGGGATCGGCGGGCCGAGCCGGGGCGGCGAAGGGCTGATCAGCGTCGGACTGCCGCGTGAGCGCGACGAGCTGTGCGACGCGTTCCTGCTGGCCGCGCAGAAGGCCGGATACCCGGAGAACCCCGACTACAACTCCGGTGACCAGGAAGGATTCGGCTACTACCAGGTCAACCACGACGGCGGCCGCCGCTCGTCGGTCGCCGGGACGTATCTCCGCCGTGCGCTGCGCCGCCCCAACCTGACCGTGCTCACCGACGCGCACGTCACCCGCCTCAGGTTCGAGGGCAAACGCTGCGTCGGCGTCACCTACCGCCACCAGGGCCGCAGCCGGCAGGCCGACTGCGGCCGCGAGGTGATCGTCAGCGCCGGGACCGTCCAGTCGCCGCAGCTGCTCGAACTGTCGGGGGTCGGCTCCGCCGGCGTGCTCGCCGCGGCCGGGGTGCCGGTCGTGCACCACCTGCCAGGGGTGGGCGAGCATTTCCGCGACCACTACGCGACCCGGCTGCGCTGGCGGGTCACCCGTCCCATCACGTTCAACGAGCGCTCGCGCGGCCTGCGCCTGGCCCGCGAGGTCGCGACGTACCTGACGCGCCGCCGCGGCCTGCTCAGTCTTCCCATCGCGCTCGGCCACGGCTTCGTCCGCTCGTCCGACGCCGAGCCGCGGCCCGACGTCCAGTTCCACTTCGCTCCGGCCAGCTACGGCGCGGGAGCGACCCGGCGGCTCGACACCGCTCCCGGCATGACCGTCGGCGTCTATCCGCTGCGGCCGGAGTCCGCCGGGTCCATCCACATCAGGTCCGCCGACGCGACGGCCCCTCCGGCGATCCGGCCGCGTTTCCTCGCCGACGAGGCCGACCGTGCGCGGCTGGTCGCCGGGATGCGCATCGCGCGCCGCGTCGTCGAGGATCCGGCGCTCGACGCGTTCCGCGCGTTCGAGCTGATCCCGGGGAAGGACGTCCAGACCGACGACGAACTGGTCGCCTACGCGCGGGAGAACGGCGACACGTCCTACCACCCGGTGGGGACGTGCCGGATGGGCGCCGACCCGATGTCCGTCGTCGACCACAGGCTGCGCGTCCACGGCCTGTCCGGGCTGCGCGTGATCGACGCGTCGGTGATGCCGGCCATGGTCTCCGGCAACACGAACGCCGCGAGCATGATGATCGGCGAAAAAGGCGCGGCCCTGGTTACCGCCGACTCGAGGGAGAACGCGTGAGGTTCGACTACGTGCGCAACAAGGCCGCCGCCGGGACGTACCGCCACTGGCGTGGCGCCTTCTGGCCGCCGTCCGGGGCCTACCAGGTGGCGTGCCTCGACCTCGCGACCGAGACCCCGGACCTCGGCGGAGGTTTCCTCACCGGGCTGGCCGCGCTGAAGACGGTCGTCGACGCCGACTGGCAGCACGTCAAGGAGACGGCGGGGGAGGACACGCGGCGGTTCCACGCTCCGGCGCTGGCCGCCTCCGCCATGCGTGACATCGCCAAGCACCTGCCGGACGACGCCGGTCGGCGCGCGCTCGCGCTGCGCGCCGACGCCGTCGAGCACGGCTACACGACCGAGGCGTTGTGCGAGCTCGCGGAGCTGCGTGAGGACGTGACGCTCGTCGCCAACCACCTCGGCACCTGGTCGGGGAAGGACCCCGGCGGGTTGCCGACGGCGTTCGCCTGCCGGAGCGACGAGACGGGACAGGGGTTCGTGGACGCCGCGCTCGCCGAGCGCGACCGGGTCGAGCCGTACCTGCGCACGCTCATGGTCGACCTCCGGCTCGGCGACCTGCCGGCGTTCGGCGCGACCCGGTTGTTCTTCATGGCGGGCGAGGGGAACCTGCACCCCAAGCACATCGCGTACTTCCTGCCGGAGGACGAAGGCGTCGGCCGGTCGCCGTACATGAAGACCTACTACTTCCGCAACACCCACCGTGCCATCCTCGACACGGTGTCCGGGCCGCTCTCCGCGCGGTACGTGCGCGGGGGGAACACGTTCGACCCGGCGGACGAGCGGTTCGCCGGCATTCCGACGCTCGGTGTGCTCAGCCACGAGTTCGGCCACTTCGTGCGCCGGCCCGCGACCGACTTCGGCCCGCTGCGGACCGCCGACAAATGGGCCGTCGGGGTGCTCCAGGAGACGGCCGCCGACGTGTTCGGCGTCCTGGTCCTCGCCGAGGTGTGGGCCGGGCCGCTCGGGCTGGACAGGGCCGACGTCATCGCGTACTACCTGGCCGAATGCCTGCGCTACGTGGACCGCGGCCTCGGCACGTTCCCCGACAGCGACGGCATGTTCCTCCAGCTGTCCTACCTGGCACAGGTCGGCGCGCTCGCGCTCGACGGCCCCGTTCTCGTCGTCGATCCGGACGTGGTGATCGCCGGGCTGCGGTCGCTGGCCCGCTGCCTCGCCGAGGTCCTGCTGCTCCCCGGCCCCGGCCCCGCGCTCACCTTCCACGCCACGTACGGCCCGGCGGAGCCCGGCCCGCTGAAGCCACTGGTCGAGGAGTTACGCCTCGGGCCCATGCGGTCCGTCGAGTACGTCCAGGAACACATCCATGTTCGCTGACTCCTTGGTGGACAAGCTCGCCGAGCATCCCGCGCAACGGATGCGGTTCGTGGCGCGCGACAGGACCACGCTGGTCAAGACGTACGGCGAGATCCACGACGACGCCGTCCAGCTCATGTCCGAGCTGCGCGACAGCGGCCTTCGCCCGGGTGACCTCGTCGGCGTGCTCGGCCCGAACTCCTACGAGTGGATCCTCGCCGACCTCGCGCTGCTCGCGCTCGGCTGCGTCCCCGTCGCCATCCCCGCGGAGAACCGTCACGAACCGGCGGAGATCGGCGCGTTCGTCGAGCGCTACCGTCTGGCCGCGCTGCTGGTGACCGAGCCGCTCCCCGGCGAGGCCGGCCTGCCGGCGGCCACCGCGGTCCTGTCCGAACGACCGGTCAAGCTCGACCCGGCGCGGCACGACGACGTCCCGGCGCTGCCGCCTGGAGTGCGCACGATCGCGTTCTCCTCGGGGACCGCCGGGACGCAGAAGGGCCTGATGCTCACCGACGACGGCATCGCCAACACCGTCGAGCTGTCGGCCCGCGCGTGGCGGGTCACGACGGACGACGACATCTTGATCGTGATGCCGTACTCGAACTTCCAGCAGCGCTACCTCACCTACCTGGCGATCTGGACGGGCTGCGCGGCCACCGTCGTCCCGCCGGAGATCATGTTCCACGCGCTCAAGGTCGTGGAACCCACGATCATCCTCGGCCCGCCGTCCTTCTTCGAAGTGCTCTACAACCGTGTCATGGCCGCCGGCCCGGCCGAGCGCATGGACAAGGGCCGCGCATGGCTGTCGATGTACGGGTCGCGGGTGCGGCTCATGTACACCGGGTCCGCGCCGGTGCCGCCGGCCATGGTCACCCTGTTCCAGGAGCTCGGCGCGCCGCTGTACGAGATCTACGGCAGCACCGAGATCGGCTGGATCGCCATGAACGTGCCGGGTGCGGCCAGGGCCGGCACGGCGGGACGGCCCGTGGACGGCGTCACCGTCGAACTCGGCGACGGCGGCGAGGTCGTCGTGCGCGCCGAACGGCCGCAGGTCGCCGGGTACGTGTACGAAGGCGTCGAGACGCAGGACGCCGTCTTCCTCCCCGACGGCAGGATCGTCACCGGCGACCTCGGGGTCCTCGAGGACGGCTTCCTGCGGCTCACCGGCCGCAAGAACAACGTGATCATCACCAGGAGCGGTGTGAAGATCAACCCGGCCGAGCTCGAGGCCGGCATCGAACGCGCCTTTCCCGGCGTCCGCGCCATGGTGGCCCTGCCGGACGGCGCCGCGCTGCTCGCCTGCGTCGTCTGGCTGGACGACCCGGGCAAGGCGGCCGAGGTCGAGGCGCACATCACACGGATGAACGCGGACCACGAGCCGTCGCACCGCATCGCGGCGACTCTCGTCCGCCCGGCGGAGGAGCTCACCGTGGAGAGCGGTCTGCTGACCAGGAACTTCAAGATCGACCGTGGCGCGGTCAGGCGCACCGTCTGGACGAGTGAAGACCGGTGACCGAGGACGAGCTCTGCCAGATCATCGCCGGCGTCCTGCCGGGCAAGGACGTCGCGCCGCACATGAGCCTCAGGAACGACCTCGGCGTCGACTCGATCGGGCTCATGAGCATCGTGTTCGTCCTTGAGGAGCAGACCGGCATCGACACCATGAGCCACGTCATGGAGTTCATCGAGGCCGAATACGTGCACGACATCGTCGGCATCTGCCTGAAGGCGGGCTCATGAAGATCATCGACTTTCACTGCCACGTCGCGGCCGAGATGTGCTTCCCGCCGTCGTTCCGCGACGGGGTCATCGACAACATGGCCGTGTCCATGCACGCGCGCGGCCTGCCGGCGCGCAAGGAACACCTGCGCCGCGTGCACGACGCGACCCTCCAGGATCCGCTGTGCGACCAGCTCGTCAAGGAGATGGACGAGGCGGGGATCGACGAGGCCGTGCTGCTGATGCCGGACTTCACCTACGCGCTGAAGGACGGCACGCACACCATCGAGGAGATCGTCGACCACCACAAGGTGGTGACCGACCGGCACCCCGGCCGCTTCCGCGTCCTGGTCGGCGTCGACCCGCGGTGGGGAGCCGACGGGATCGCGCTGTTCGAACGGGCCATCGTCGAGTACGGCTTCGACGGGATGAAGCTCTACCCGCCGTGCGGCTACCGCCTCGACGACAAGGCGCTCTACCCGTTCTACGAGATCTGCGCGCAGCACCGGCTGCCGGTGCTGTCGCACATCGGCGCGACCTCCCCGGCCCTCGACTTCGAGATCGCGCTGCCGATCTACGTGGACCGGCCCGCGCGGGACTTCCCCGGCGTGGACTTCGTGCTCGCGCACGGCAGCGTCCACTACCCCGACGAGTGCGCGATGCTCTGCAACAACCGGCCGAACGTCTACATCGACGCCAGCGGTTACGAGGCCCCCGACGGGGTGGCCGGGCTCAACCGGTTCTTCCGCCGCAACATCAACCACAAGGTGCTGTTCGGAACCGACTGGCCGATCTTCCGGTTGCAGGGCAGGCAGACCAACTTCGTGGAACGACTCACAGCCGAAGGAGCCTTCCCGGCTGAGATGCCCCAGGCCGACCGCGACCTGTTCATGTGGAAAAACGCACAACGGCTCCTCGACAAGAAGGGTACGGGCAGATGACATCGCTGACCGACGGTCTCACCGCCGAGCAGGTCCAGTTCTTCAAGGACAACGGCTACGTTGGCCCCTTCGATCTGTACGAGCCCGGCGAGGCTCAGAAGATCTGGAGCAAGGCCATGATCGAGATGGCGTTGTCGAAGAACAAGCCGCACAACTCGACGATCATCAACTATGACCGGCACCTGGACTGCGACACGCTCTCCGAGCACATCTCACGGCCCGAGATCGTGAACAAGCTGCGCTCACTCCTCGGCGAGGACATCATCTGCTGGAAGTCCAACATCTTCCAGAAGCAGCCGGGTGACGCCGGCACCGGCTGGCACCAGGTCGAGAAGTACATCGTGGGCGAGACCACGACCGCCGCCACGCCTTCACTGAACTTCGCCTACAGCCGCGACGACGACACGGTCCTCCAGGACGTCAGCGTCTGGACCGCCTTCTCCCCGGCCAGGCGCGAGAACGGCTGCCTGCGCTTCATCCGCGGCAGCCAGAAGCGCTGGTTCTACGACGAGAACCGGCGGCTCCACAAGAGCCCGGAGCGCAAGACCGACTTCTTCGGCTACGACTACTCCGAGCTCCAGATCGACCCGAGCTGGGACCCGGAGAAGGACGACGTCGTCGACATGGAGATGGAACCCGGTCAGTTCGTCCTGTTCGTCGAGAAGTGCGTCCACGGGTCCCTGCCGAACATCAGCGACCAGACCCGCCTCGGTTACGCCTCCAGGTACGTGATCCCGCAGACCAAGGTGTACGAGCACGTGGACAGGCTGGTCGAGTTCGGCGACGAGATCAGCCTCGACTACCACGGCTGCGTCCTGGTCTCCGGCGAGGACAGGTACGGCTACAACCGGATCTACACCGAGAACCTCAACGGCTACGAGTTCAGGCGGGTGGCCAATGCCTGAGATCGACGACCGGCTGAGGCACTTCGTCGACTTCCTCGGCACGCAGCCGATGGCCCCGGACCTCACCTACGACGAGGTCGCGCAGAGCACGTCACGCGCCGAACTCGGCATCAGCTCGCTCAACATCCTCATCCTCGTCAACAACTACATCGAGGAGAAGGCAGGCGGGAAGATCGCGCTGCGTCCCGAGTGGGTGCCGATGCTCGACGAGGTCGAAGGCATCCTGTCGGTGATCGAGGAGATCGACGCCGGCGCGCCGGTCGAGGTCTGAGTGGCGGCCATCGGGTCCTTCGCCTGCGTCGCCGGTCACGCCGAAGGCCGTCCTGAGGACATCCCCGGGTTCGAGGAACTGTGGCGCGCGGTGTCGCCGGACACCGCGTTCGCCGCGATGGGGACGGGCACGTACCGGAAGATGACCGGGCCGGTCACCCCGTACATCGTGGACTGTGTGGCGAAGGTGCTGAGCGAGCACGGCGTCCGCGCGGCCGAGGTGGACCGGCTCGTGCTCGCGACCTCCGACGGCGTGCTCGGCCTGCTCGGCAGGGACGTCGCCGTCGACGTCATGCGCGCCGCCGGGCTCACCGCGTGCGTTCCCGCGATCGTGTCGCTCCAGCAGTGCTGCAGCTCCATCGAGGCTCTGCGGTACGCCTGGGGCCTGGCCGGCGCGGACGCGCGCAACGTCGTACTGGTGGCGCTGGACTTCACACCGGACGACCGCGACCGGGTGAAGTCCTTCGCGGTCTTCGGTGACGCCGTGGCCGGCTGCCTCATCGGCCGTGACCACGCCGGCCTCACGCTCGCGGGGACCGGTGTCGCCGCCGACTTCTCCGGCATGGTCGGCGAGGACACGTTCGCGACCCGGCAGTCGGTGGCGCGGGCCGCGCTCGGCCAGGCGTTCGGCCAGGCCGGACGCACGCCGGAGGACGTCGCGAAGATCTTCACTTCGAGCCTGTTCGCACCCATCGCGACCTTCAACGCGATGGCCGCCGGACAGGCCCGCGGGAAGCTCTACTTCCAGGAGCCGATGACCCGGTACGGTCATTGCGGCAACGCCGACTGGCTGATCAATCTGATGGACTACGACCACAAGGCCGGCCTGGAGCCAGGAGCTCTCTACCTCGCGCAGGCCTCCGCGCCGGGCTTCTTCGCGTGCGCACTACTGGAGGCAAGTACATGAAGATCGTGCTCGACGATCTCCGCGGCCCGGAGATCGCCGCGTTCCTGGAGGACCACCTGCGGGAGATGCACGCCATCACCCCCTCCGAGAGCGTGTACGCACTCGACCTCGACAGGCTGCGGGTCCCGGAGGTCACGTTCTGGTCGGTGTACGACGGCGACCAGCTCGTCGGCTGCGGCGCGATCAAGCGCATCGACGGCACGCACGCCGAGATCAAGTCCATGCGCACCGCCCCCGAGCGCCGGCGTGACGGCATCGCGAGCCTGCTCCTCACCCACATGCTGGAGGAGGCCAAGGCGATGGGCATCGAACGGCTCAGCCTGGAGACCGGCGCGACCGAGCACTTCGAGCAGGCCAGGAAGCTGTACGAGAAGTTCGGCTTCGAAGCCTGCGGCCCGTTCGAAGGCTACGGCCCCGACCCGCACAGCTACTTCATGACCCGGACGATCTGACGACATGAAGGACGTCGTCCACGACTACGACCAGCAGTTATACGACCGGTCGTTCCTCAACTGCTACCAGCGGCAGGCCATGGTCATGCTCGCCGAGCGTGTCCCCGACCTGCCGCTGACCTTCTACAACTGCCTGGTCGCCGGCGACGACATCGCCGACCAGGTCATCCGCCTCGGCCGCCCGAAGTACGACTTCCAGAGCGACCTCCTCGACCCCGCCGCGCTCGCACGCGTCGGGATCACCCGCGAGTACGTGCCGTTCGACACCTACGCGCAGGCACGCGAGCTCATCCTCGACACCGTCGAGCGCACCGGTCACGTGATCCTGTTCATCGACGTCTACTACCTCCCGCACACCCCCGAGTACCGCACCGAGCACATCGTCCACACGATCACCCTCACCTCCCGCGCCGACGGCCTCTGGTCGATCCTCGACGACAACCAGGCCAGTGTGCTGTGCCGGTACGCCTATCCCGAGGACGTCGTCGCCGCGGCGTACGACAACGGCAAACTGCGGCACGTCAGCTGGTTCCCCGCCGGCCCGTACGACGCCGCCGCCGCGGCGGCCGGGTCGGCGGCGGCGTTCACCGAGGTCCTGCGGACCTACGACGACACCTACGCGCTGCTCGACGGGGTCGCGGACCTGCTGGGGACACCGTGGATCACCCCGGCCCGCACCATCGCCCTGCTGTACGACGCCTTCTCGGTGTACGAGGGGTCACGGGCCTGCCTGCGGGAGTTCGCGAAGCGGCAACCGGCGTACGCGGACGCCGATCCGGCGCTCGCCGACCTCGTCGGCCGGTGCAGGGACATCAGGAACCAGCTGATGATCGGCAAGGCGATCGGCCGGGTGGACGCGTCCCGCGTGGCCGCCGCGTGCGCGGAACTCCGCGCGGCCGAGGAGGACACGCTGAAGCGGCTGCGGGGACTGGGGGGACTCTGATGACGATCGATCCACGCCTGGTCGTGACCGGCTACGGCCCGGACGGCAAAGCGGTCATCGCAGGCGACACGCTCGTCCCGCCGATCACGGCACGCGCGCTCCTCGGCCAGGAGATGTACCTGATGTGGGGCAGCCCCGACGGCGGAGCGACCGTCGGCCCGAAGGCCCCCGGCCCGATCACGCTGCCGTTCTTCGCCGGAGTCGGCGGCACGCGGCTCCTGCTCGTACGCTTCCCACCCGCGTCCGCGCTCACCGGACCACCGTCCCCCGATGACCAGGCCGAGATCGACGCGGAGGTCCGGGAACGCCTCCCCGGCCTGATCGACGCCTTCGACCCCGGCGACACCTCAGGGATGCACGCCACCGACACCCTCGACTACGGCATCTGCCTCGAAGGCGAGCTGTGGCTCGAACTCGACTCCGGTGACGAGGTGCGGCTCACCCCCGGCTCCTGCGTCGTCCAGCAGGGGACCCCGCACGCCTGGCACAACCGCTGCGAGACCCCGGCACTGATGGCGTTCGTCGGCATCGGCGCGAAGCGGCCGGCATGACGAGGCTGGTCGTCGTCGGGACAGGGCCCCGCCTGTACCGCGAGTTCATGCTGCGTGGCATCGGTGAGCGCCACGACGTCCACATCGTCATCGGCAGACCGGCCGAATGGGAGACGCCGTACGTCACCGGCGTCAGCGTCGTCCCCGGCATGACGCCGGACGGCATCGCCGCCGCCGTCCAAGAGATCGTCGCACGAGGCGGCGTCGACGGCATCATGACGTGGGCCGAGGACCACGTCGTCGACACCGCGCTGGCCGCGGCCGCCGCGGGCCTGCCAGGCCCCGGTCCCGGCGCCGCGCGCGCCTGCCGCGACAAACACCTCACCCGCTCGGCCCTCGCCGCGCGCGGCGTCCCGCAGCCCCAGTCCGTCCTGGTGGCCGACCTCACCGAGGCGCGCGCCGTGGCCGACAAGTTCGGCTACCCCATCGTCATCAAGCCGAGAGGCGGCGTCGCGAGCCAGGCCGTCGCGCTCATCCACGACGCCGAGGAGCTGGCCGGCCACTTCCCCTCCGCGCACCGCCTCCCGGCCGCCGACCTGCGATCCCCTGACCGCTCCGTCCTGATCGAGGAGTACCTCACCGGCCAGGAGATCGCCGTCGACTCGGTCGTGAGGAACGGCCGGGTCATGCCGATCCTCGTCGCGCACAAGGAGATGGGCTACGCGCCGTACTTCGAGGAGACCGGCCACTGGACACAGGCCGCCGAGCCGCTGCTGGCCGACCCCGCGATCACCAGGTTCCTCACCCAGGTCCACACCGCCATCGGCTACTCGACCGGCGCCACGCACACCGAGCTCAAACTCACCGACACGGGCCCGAAACTCATCGAGATCAACGGCCGGCTGGGCGGCGACCTCATCTCCTACCTGTGCGGCAACGCCTCCGGCGTGGCCCCCGGCCTGGCCCTCGCCGCCGTGTCCTGCGGCGCCGTCCCCGACCTGACCCCGGTACGCACGTCATGCGCCGGAATCAGGTTCGCCTACCCCCCGTGGCCCGAGACCCGCGTAGAGGAGATCGTCTTCGACGAGTCGGCCCTCCCCCCGGAGACAGACCTCGCCGTCCCCCTCGTCAGCCCGGGCGAAGTCGTCCGACTGCCGAACAAGGACCTCATGGAAGCCCGCGTCGCCTTCGCCACCGCCACCGCGTCCACCCGCGAGGAGGTCTCCGCCGCACTGGACCAGTCCCTGGCGGCACTGCGCTGCACGTGGAGCCCCGCATGACCGACCCGCGCACGTGGAGCCCTCCATGATCGACCCGCGCACGTGGAGCCCCCCTTGACCAACCCGCGCACGTGGAGCCCCGCATGACCAACCCGCCGCAGACACCCGCCGCCGAAACCCCCGCGGGGGTGATCCGCACGCTGCGCGAACTGCCGCGGTCGGCCATCGTCCTGCTGCTCGGCATCGCGCTGAACCGCATGGGAAGCTTCGTCGCGCTCTTCCTGATCCTGTACCTCACCGGGCTCGGCTACAGCCCCGCGCAGGCGGGTTTCGTCGTCAGCTTTTTCGGCGTGGGCTCGATCGTGGGAACGTTCGCCGGCGGCAGCGCCACCGGAAAGTACGGCGCACGAACCGTGATCATCTGGTCGATGCTGTTATGCAGCCTCGCCATCGGGGCCCTGACCGTCGTGACAGCGCTCGTCCCGCTGCTGGCCGTGAGCTTCGCCGCGGGCGCCTTCGGCCAGATGTACCGCCCCGCCGCCATGACCATGCTCGCCGACCTGACCCCGCCGCAACGCCTCGTCACGACCTCGGCCGCCGGCCGTTTCGGCCTCAACCTCGGCGCCGCCATCGGCCCCCTGCTAGGCGTGTGGCTGGCCGCCGCGTTCTCCTACCAGGTCGTCTTCCTCGTCAACGCACTGACGGACCTGCTCTTCGCCTTGATCGTCCTGCTGGTCATCCCGGCCGCGACCCCTCACCGCGCGAGCGACCACCCCACCACCGGGAACCGAGCCGCCGAGGCCCCGGCCCCGGCCCCCAAGGACACCGCGCGCTACAAGGACCTGCTGGGGGACCGGCGCTACCTGCTGTTCCTCGCCGGCATGTTCATCACGGCCGTCGCCGAGGCACAGTACCACTCGACGCTGCCGCTCGAAGTGCAGCAACGCGGCTACCCCACCGCTCTCTACGGCGCACTGGTGGCGATCAACGGCGCGCTGGTCATCCTCGTGGAACTCCCGCTGACCCCCTTCATCCAGCGCTTCCCCATGCGAACCACCGTCGCCACCGGCTGCCTCCTCCTGGGCGTGGGCCTGAGCCTGTTCGGCCTCCCCTTCGGCCCATGGATCTTCATCCTGGGAGCCGTCGTCTGGACCCTGGGAGAGATCATCAGCGCTCCCAGCATCGGCGCCTACCCGGCCCTGGCCGCTCCGGCCCCCATCCTCCGCAGCCGCTACATAGGCGCACTGTCCACCTGCCAGGCAGCAGGCTGGGCCCTCGGCCCCACCATCGGCACGGCCCTGTTCGAGTACGTGGGCGGCGCCGTCTGGGTGATGTGCGCGGCCCTCGGCGTCCTCGCCTACCTCGGCATGCGCGCAGGCGTCCGCGAACCCGTCCTGCCTTAACGTCTAGCACGGTGTCACACACGTTCGCCGGGGTGCGACACGCCGTACGGCTTCCGAAGAGGTGGCAGGCGGGGTGGCCCATCACGCATACCGAAGGTTGCTGAATGTCCTCTTTGGCGTTTTCGTCGGAGCAGTGCTCTACTCCCTGCCATGACGACTCTGACGAAGGTTCAGCCCGCCCCTGTCATCGACGAGACGGCCCGGTTGCTGACCGAGCACTACGTTTTCCCCGAGATAGCCGAGCGGCTCGCCGGCGTGCTGCGACGACGCCTCGCCGAGGGCGCCTATGACGTCGACGGCGCCGAGGAGCTCGCCCGTCTGGTCACCGCCGACCTTCAGTCCGTCAACAACGACAAACATCTGAGACTGAAGCACCACGCCGACCAGGTGCCCCCCAAGGAGATGGAGGCCACCCTGGCCTCCATGCGCCGGGACTTCGACACCTCGCTCGGCGGTGCGCCCCGGGTGGAGTCGCTCGACGGAGGGGTCGCCGTGGTGGAACTGGCGCCGATGCTGTTCCCGCTGGAGTGGGCCGCCGAACCGCTGAGCGCCGCGCTCACCCTGGCCTCCCGCGCACAGGCGCTGATCGTGGACCTTCGCGGCAACCGGGGCGGCGACCCCGACACCGTCGCCTTCGTCTGCAGCTACCTGTTGGACGAGCGCACTCACCTCAACACCATGTACTGGCGCGACGGCGAGCGCAGCGAGCAGTCCTGGAGCCTGCCGCACGTTCCCGGCGCGCGGTTCGGCGGCAGCAAACCGCTGTACGTGCTGTCCAGCGACGCCACCTTCTCCGCCGCCGAAGAACTGGCCTACGACCTGCAACAGCTCGGCCGCGCCGTCGTCGTCGGCGAGCCCACCCGCGGCGGCGCGCACCCGTGCAAGGGTTGGACCGTGCACCCCCACCTGGAGGCCACCGTCCCCACCGGCCGCGCCATCAACCCCGTCTCCGGCACGAACTGGGAGGGCACCGGCGTGCGGCCCGACGTCCCTTGCGCCGCCGCGGAATCCCTCGGCCGGGCGCACGCACTGGCCCTCGCCCGGCTCGCGGACTGACGCGGCCCGGCTCATCCAACCGATCACCCGGGGTGGCTACCTCGACCGCCGATGACGCCGTCGGCCTCTAGCCGGCGTCGGGACGAGTGTGGGGTCCGGGGCTGTGATCCTCCGGGTGGTCCGCGCGGCCGTCGACGCCGGAAGGAGAGGGGGGCAGGCGTCGCAGGAGGTAGGTGTCCATGATCCAGCCTTTGCGGCGGCGGGCCTCGTCCCGGACCTGGCGGATGCGGTCGGCGACCTCGGCGACCGGGCCGTCCACCAGGATCTCGTCGGGAGTGCCGAGGTAGGCGCCCCAGTAGATGTGGAAGTCGTCCAGGCCCGCGAAGGCGCTGTGCGCGTCCAGCATGATGACGAGATCGTCGGCCGTCGCTCCGTCCGCGGTCAGGCGGCGGCCGGTGGTGATGTGCACCGGCCGCCCGACCTGGGTCAGGCTCACGCGGTGCCCCGCGGCGAGCGCGGACACGCTGCTGATCCCCGGGATGACCTCGTAGGTGAAGCGGATGTTCCCCCGTTCGAGCATCTCCTCGACGACGGCCAGCGTGCTGTCGTACAGGCCGGGGTCGCCCCAGACCAGGAACGCCCCGGTCTGCCCGTCCGCCAGTTCGTCGCGGACGAGCCGCTCGCAGATACGCGCACGACGCGACCGCCAGTCCTCGACGGCCGCGCCATAGGCGGCGGCGGTCCGGTCGCGCTCGGGATCGTCGGTCTCCACCACGCGATACGGGGCCCTCGCATGCGCGTCTATCAGGTCCCTGCGGAACCCGGCGAGGTCGTGGGTGGTCTCGCCCTTGTCCAGGATGAAGAAGACGTCGGCGCGGGCCATGGCCTTGGCCGCCTGGATGGTGAGGTGATCGGGGTCGCCGGCGCCGATGCCGATGATGAGGATGTGCTTCACCCGCAAGAGTCTGCCCTCCTGCGACCGCTCGCCGACACCAGGCCGGCCGTTCCTCCGCCTGGCGCCTGTGTCGCCGGCGCGTCGATGACGCGCCGGCGACGGACACCGTCTCGCGGTTACGCGGTCACGCCGAGCCGACCGTCAGACGGCCGTGCGCGACCACTGCTGGTTGGCGCCGGTGTTGCACGAATACTGCTTGAGGATCACGCCATCCGCGGTCGACGCGGCCGGCACGTCCACGCATTTGCCGCTGTGCCGTGCCCGGAGCTGGAAGTAGCCGCCGTTGGCGACCATCTGGAACTGCTGGTTGTTGCCGGTGCCGCAGGTGTACTGGACGAGCTCGGCGCCGTCGGCGGTCGAAGCGCTCACCACATCAAGACACTTTCCGCTGAGGCGGCTGATGATGCGCCAGTAGCCGCTGCCGGCGTCCTGGAACCTCCACTGCTGCCACGCGTTGCCGCCGTAGGTGTACTGGCCGACGCGCGCACCGTTGCTGGTGTTCGGTTGCTGGACGTCCATGGCCTTGCCGCTGTGGCGCACGTTGATCTGGTAGAACGTGTCCGGCTCGGGCGTGGGGGTGGGGGTGGGCTCCGGCGTGGGGGTGGAGCCGCCGATGTTGTCGCCCCAGGCGTAACGGATCCGGTTGGCACCGGAGCCGTTGCGGATGGACAGGTTGAGGTTGGTGCCGCTGCCACCCAGAACGTACATCGAGTACCAGTCGTAGCCGATGGTGCCCGGCTTGCCGCCGAGGGCGGGCCAGTAGGTGCCGCCCATCTGGTTGTCCCGCATGACCTGGGCCATGGCGCGGATGTAGCGCACGAAGTTGTCGGTGCTGTTCGCGTCCGCGTAGTTGAGGCCGGTGGACATCGGCGCGCCGAACTCGGTCGCGACCGCGCGGGAGGCGCAGTTGCCGAGACGCGCCTGAATGTGGCTCCGGAAGGCGTCGTAGGTCATCGCGCCGTAGAAGAAGGCGTAGTAGTGGAAGGACAGCAGCGTCGAGTTGAAGCGGCTGTCGTTGCAGATGTCCCGCAGGTCCTGGCTGAAGCCGGTGCCGCCGATGAGCACCCGGCCGGGCACCGCCGTGGGGTGAGAGCTGAGCCAGTTCGCCGCGACGTTGCGCCAGTCCGCCGATGAGTAGCCGTGCGGCTCGTTCATCGGCTCGAAGTAGACGTTGCCGTTCGAGGCGTACGTGTTGACCACGCTGGACCACATCGTGTTCCACGCTGAGAGGTTGGTGATCCTGCCGCCGGAGGCGGCGCCGTCCTCCCAGTAGGCCAGGATGACCTTGAATCCACGCTCGGTGGCGGCGTCGATGGCGCCGCGGTAGGCGTTCCACCAGGTCGTGTTGGCCACAGTGTGAGTGTTGACGGGCAGCCGGACGGTGTTGACGCCCATGAGGTATTCCATGCTGTCGTAGAGGGCGTTGGCCTTGGCCCGCACTGTCGCGTTGCTGTCGGACTGGCTCAGGCCCTGAACGACGAGCGTGCCGGTGCTGAAGTTGTCACCCAGCACGGCCCAGTTCATGCCGCGGAACTGGCTGGTGGCGGCTTTGGCCGGCGACGCGGAGACGACGGCCGCCACCGCGGTGAGCGCGGTCACCACAAGGGCGATTAGCAACCGGCGCAACGATCCGGTGCTCCGCGGAGGTCCCGATGAGTAACCATCGGATGCCGTGATCAGTGCCATGAAATGTCCCATCACTAGATCTGCGTTTCTGGGTCGAACCCTCACTGGTGGACATCGCGTCGCCGACGTACGTACCGGCCGCGTCGTGCCGCTCCGACAGCAGGACCGGCGTAGGGGAGACAGCCACGTGGCGGCGGTGAGGGCGACTTGGGTCGGCGGCTTCGTCGCGCAGGGGGCCGGCAGATGGGAACGCCCTTGCTGTGGGCGTCCCACTGCGCCACGAGGGGTGTCACGAGCCGCCGGAGGGCCTGCGATCGAGGTTCTCCGGCACGCCGCATCGGGACAGGTGGCCGGTGTCGAAGCCGGCGGCCGCACCGGTGGCCTGCGGCGGCCGGCGACGGTTCGGATGGGGGGACTGCATCGGAACTCCAACGAATGTCAGCGCTAATGTTTATACGGCGGGTTACCTCGTGTGGCAGGGCACTCGGGTTCGTATCGCGGGGACGCCGAACGCGCATCATATATCCGGGCGGAAGTGAAGGTTACGTCGGCGTTACAACAGTGTGAGCGATCACAACTGCGCGGTCAATATCCGAAGTAGGCGCCCGGCCTCGGCGGCTTGGCGCGGATGGCCCTGGCTCGCCGATAGCGAGGGTGCGACCGAAACGATGCCCTGCACGGGTCTTGTGCGGGCCCTCTATGCACGTCAACGCTCTGCGAAAGGCATCAGGAACATGGCGGCGAACCGTACGCCCCGCGACCAGGCTGATTCGCAAGCGCTCTATCGTGGTGTCCGTGAAAAGCGTTAGCGCTAACACAATTGGTCGTCCTGGTGCGCCTCGACCAGCGTGGAAGCAAGTGTGCGGTCCTGAATCGCCGTGCGCTCCGCAGGACGATCTTGTGCGGGTGCGGCCAGATCGATCCTGGGGGACGCGGAAGGTTCCGGACGTCGGCCTCTGCCGTCGCCGCAGGTTCGCCGTCGAACGGCAGAGTTGAGGTTCCACTGCTGGTCAAGCTGCCTGTTGCGGTCCCGGATCACTATCCGGGCGCCGCTCGATGGGCCCTGTCGAAGGCGTCCAGGCGCCTGTCGCCGGACACCTGCGGCCACTTGCTCAGGGAAGCAGATGAAAGGCGTTCACCGGTGAAATTTTCAGCGCAGGGACCTCGTCGCCGAGGTGCGGCGATCCCGATATCCCAGATAAGCGTCTTCACCCCCTCGCACTGTCGCTGCCGGCATCCGGCATCCGTTGACAGAGGCTTTCTCCTCGTATTTGCTCTGTCGCACCGCCTCGGTCAGCGGAGGAGAGGGGGCTCGGCGGAGGGACGGCATGTGAGCGCTAACAGCGTATGGCGCGGCAGGTCGGCGTCCGTATTCCCCTGAACGGGACCTCTGCACTTTCTCCTGACGAACCACCTTGGCGATGGCCGGACACTCGACTCCCCCGAGATGCGCGGAACCAGGACCACGACGCAGCCAGGTAACCGGCGCCGGTCATTGACCGCGGATTCCTCGACGCCGAGCACGGCGCCGGAAGTGCATGAGTGGAGGAAAATAAGTGCGACGACGTGTGAGTGAGTCACCGGCACCTGACGCTGCCGGCGGGCCGCGACCGCAGCCCGGCTCTCGAGCGTGGTTGACCAAGCGCGTGGCCGCGGTGGTGGCCATCCTCGGGCTGCTCGCGGTGACCGTCGCGACTCGACCGGCATCGGCCGCCGACAATCCCTACCAGCGGGGCCCCGACCCGACCTTGACCAGCGTGGCGGCCACCAGGGGGACCTTCGCCACCGCGCAGATGAGCGTGCCGGGGAACGGCTTCGGCAGCGGGGTGATCTACTACCCGACGGATACCAGCCAGACCTTCGGCGGGGTCGCGATCGTGCCCGGCTACTCCGCGCTGTTCTCCGTCGAAGAGGCCTGGATGGGCCACTGGCTGGCGTCCTTCGGATTCGTCGTGATCGGAATCGAGACCGTCAGCCGTACCGACAGCGCGGATGCCCGGGCGACCCAGCTCCTCGCCGCGCTCGACTACCTCACGCAGCGGAGTTCGGTGCGCGACCGGGTCGACCCCAGCCGATTGTCGGTGATCGGCCACTCCGCGGGAGGCGCCGGCGTCCTCACCGCGCTGCTCCGGCGGCCCACGCTGAAAGCCGCGGTCGGACTCGCGCCCGGCTCCCCTGTGGGGAACTTCAACATGTCCAACGACCGGGTGCCGACGATGTTCATCTCGGGACAGCGGGATACGACGGTCACGCAGTCATATCTGAACGCGATCTACACCACTATCCCCGCCACGACACCGAGCGCCTGGGTGGAGATAACCGGCGTGGACCATCTGTTCGCGACACGGGCGAACACCACCGAGATGCGGGTGCTGATCCCCTGGTTGAAGATCTTCGTCGACAACGACACGCGGTACACCCAGTTCCTGTGCCCGCTGATGGATTCGGCCGGCATCTCCATGTACCGCAACAAGTGTCCGTACACGCCGTCGCCGTCGCCGTCGCCCAGCCCGTCACCTTCGCCCAGCCCGTCGCCCTCACCCTCACCCTCGCCCAGCCCGTCGCCGTCACCGTCGCCCTCGCCCAGCCCGTCACCCTCGCCGTCCACCAGCCCGTCGCCCCAGCCCCCAGGCGCCTGCGCCGCGACTTACCGCACGGTGAACTCGTGGTCCGGCGGCTACCAGGGTGAGGTCACCGTGAAGGCGGGAGACTCGGCGGTCAACGGGTGGACCGTCAGATGGACGCTGAGCGGCGGTCAGTCGATCTCCCAACTGTGGAACGGCACCCTGAGTGCCAGCGGGTCCGCGGTGACGGTGTCCAACACCTCGTACAACGCCTCGATCCCGGCCTCCGGCACGACCACGTTCGGCTTCCTCGGCAACGGCGCCCCGTCCACCCCGTCCCTGACGTGTACCAGCCCGTGACCACGACATGACGGCCGCCTCCGTCGAAGCGGGACGGCGGAGGCTTGCCGGAGTGGGCCGTGCGTGCCCTGATCGGCGTGGGGTGGCGTGTGGTCCGGTGATGCTCCTCGGCGTTCGTCGCCGCTGGGCCTGTGCGTGTCCGGCGAGCAGGGCGATGAGGCCGTGGGGTGTGTCGTCGCCGAAGCGCGGCTCGAAGTCGCGGGCTGCCTCGGCGGCGGCTTCGGCGCTGCGGGGGAACAGGGCGTGTTCGCATTCGGCGAGCGCGCCCTCGACGTCATGAGGGCGATCGCCGCCTGAGGGGATCATGGGCTGCCGGTGCCGGTGCCGGTGCCGGTGCGGCTGCCGGTGCGCGCGCCGTCGGTGGGCGCGGGGAGAAGACCGGTCACCTGCCGGCCGATGGTTTCCTGGAAAATTTCACGCGATGACCAGCCGGCGGTCGCGGCTTCGGCGGTGCGCGCAGACGTTGAGCGCACGTGTCCAACCTATAAAGGCTCGATGGGGGACTGGCGAAGCGCATCGACGCTGTCACGAGCCCGCCAGGGGATGTCAATGGTCGGCGAAGAGAAACTTTCGCTCTAACTTGCCCTTGTGTGGCCCTGAAACATGTCATTAGTCTCGCGGCAATATTGAAGCGCTTCGACGACTTCGAAGGGTAGATCCCCCCATGCGACCCGAGTTGAATCGCAGAGCCTTCATCGGTGCGGCGGCGATGGCTCCGCTGCTCGCCGCCTGCAGCAATGCCCCGCGGCAGAAGACCGGTACGAACACCGAGACGGGACTGCGGGCGGCGCTTCCGGCCCACGTGCCCAGCACCGCCGTCACGGCGGACATCCCGTCCGTGACGGGGGCCGCCGGAGCGGCGACCGACCCCGGCTTCCTGAAGTACCCGGCCAACCGGATCGCCACCGTCGCGGGGGTTCCCGGCAAGGGCGGCGCCTACACCGCCGTCACCCCGCTCTGGGGAACGGTGCCGCCGGCGGGGAACTCCTTCTACGAGGCCATCAACAAGGCTCTGGGCGTCACGCTCAGCATGAAGCCGGCTGATGGCAACAACTACGCCACCATCATCCCGACGATGACGGCCGCCAAGCGCCTACCCGACTGGATCAACCTGCCGAGCTGGTGGAACGCCAACTTCAACCTCGGGGGACTGGCCGGGACCCAGCTCGCCGACCTGACGCCCTACCTGGCCGGCGACAAGATCAAGAAGTATCCCAACCTCGCGGCCCTTCCCACCGGCGCCTGGCAGGCCGGCGCGTGGGGCGACAAGCTGTACGGCATCCCCGGCTTCTCCACCGGTTTCGCGGTACCCGGCGCCATCTTCTACCGGCGCGACATCTTCGAGGCGAAGGGCATCGCCGCCGACCAGGTCAAGTCCGCCGACGACCTGATGAACCTGGCCAAGGAGCTGACCGACGCCAAGCGCGGCGTGTGGGCCTTCGACGACGTGTGGACCTACCTCTCCATCGCCTGGAACCTCCCCTCGACCTGGGAGGTCCAGGGCGGCAAGCTGGTCCACAAGTACGAGCTGCCGCAGTTCTACGAGGCGCTCGACTGGCACCACCGGCTGGCGAAGGGCGGCTACCTCCACCCGGACGCGATCGCCGGCCGGGAGGACGCCACCCGCTTCTACGCGGGAAAGGTGCTGATGCACGGTGGCGGCCTCGGCACCTGGAACCTGTCCGACCACCAGTCGGGCACCGCCGCCGACAAGGACTACCGCCGCGGCACGTTCGACTACATCGCCGCCGACGGCACGAGCCGGCCCCGCATGTTCATGGGCCCCTCCACGAGCATGCTCAGCTACTTCAACATCAACCTGAAGCCGGCGCAGATCGAGGAGTTGCTGGCGGTCGCCGACTATCTGGCCGCTCCGTTCGGCTCGGCCGAGTACACGCTGGTCAACTACGGCGTCGAGGGCGTTCACCACACGATGAAGGACGGGGTGCCGACCGCGACCGAGGACGGCAAGAAGTTCGTCCAGGCGCAGACCTTCCCCTTCCTGGCCTCGCCGCCCTCCGTGCTCAGCAGCCCCGGCGTCGACTCCATCACCAGGGACTACGCCGCCTGGGAGGCCGCCAACGTCAACGCCCTGTACAAGCCGGTCTTCTGGAACATGAACATCAGCATGCCTCAGCAGGTGGCGTCGGCCAGCGCGGCGCAGGCCGTCGAGGACACCATCAAGGACTGCTACCACGGCAAGAAGAAGGTCTCCGACGTCCAGGCCGCCGTCGCCACCTGGAAGGCGAGCGGCGGCGGGGAGCGGCTCAGGCAGTGGACGACCGACAACGTGCTGAAGAAGTACGGCACGGGTCAGTGAGCACGCCCGGCACGCTGAAAGCGTCTCTGACATGGCGGGAGAAGCTGCGGCGCGACCGGTCAGTTCTGATCATGGTGGTGCCCGCGGTCGTCCTGCTGCTGGTCTTCAACTATGTCCCGATGGTCGGGGTCGTCACCGCCTTCCAGTACTACGACCCGCTGATCGGGATCTGGAGCAGCGACTGGGCGGGCTTCGAGCAGTTCCGCGCGATCTTCGCAGACCCGCTGTTCTGGGGCGCGCTGAACAACACGCTGTACCTCAGCTTCGTCTCTCTCGTCCTGTTCTTCCCCATCCCGATCGCGCTGGCGATGCTGCTCAACTCGGTTCTCAGCGAGCGGGTGCGCAACTTCATCCAGTCCGTCGTCTATCTGCCGCACTTCTTCTCGTGGGTGCTGGTCATCACGGTCTTCCAGCAGATGCTGGGCGGCGCGGGCGCGCTCAACCAGTTCCTGCGCTCCCATGACCTGCGGACCTGGGACGTGATGACCGACCCGGACACCTTCGCGCTGCTGGTCACCTTCCAGGGCGTGTGGAAGGAGGCCGGGTGGGGGATCATCGTCTTCCTGGCCGCGCTGTCCGCCATCGACCCCGGCCTCTACGAGGCGTCGGCCGTGGACGGCGCCGGGCCCTTCCGGCGGATGTGGCACATCACCCTGCCCGGCCTGCGTGGGGTGATCGTGCTGATGCTGGTGCTCAGGCTCGGCGGAGCGCTCTCGGTCGGCTTCGAGCAGTTCCTCATCCAGCGCGTGGCGGTCGGCCATGAGGCCGCGGAGGTGCTCGACACCTACTCCTTCTACTACGGCATCAGCACGGGCAACTACAGCTTCGGCGCGGCGGCCGGCCTCTTCAAGAGCGTGATCTCGCTCCTGCTCATCTGGGGTGCCAACAAGCTGGCGCACTTCTTCGGCGAGGACGGGTTGTACCGGAAATGACCAAGGTGTTCACCATCGGAAGCGGCACGACCGCCGTGGCGGCTCCCCGGGCACGGAGGATCTCGCGCCCGCCCTGGCAGGAACCGCCGACCCTCGCCGGTCGGTCCGCCAAGGGCATCACCCTCGGTGGTGTGCTGGCGATCGTGATGGGCCCCCTGTGGATCATCGTGGTGACCAGCCTGTCCACCCCCGGCGCCATCAACCGGGCCGGCGGCCTGGTGATCTGGCCGGACGGCCTGACCTTCCAGGCCTACCGGGAGATGCTGACCGACCCGACCGTGCGCACCGCGCTGGTGGTGAGCCTCGGCATCACCGTGATCGGCACGGCGTTGTCCATGGTCGTGTCCGTCCTGTGCGCCTACGGCCTGTCGCGGCCACGGTCGCTCGGGCACCGCTTCATCCTGGTGCTGCTGATCGTCACGATGTTCGTCGGCGGGGGCCTGATCCCCACCTTCCTGGTGGTGGTCGGGCTTGGCGGCTACGGCCAGTGGTGGGCGCTGATCCTGCCGGGCGCGGTCTCGGTCTTCAACATCCTGGTGCTCCGCTCCTTCTACGCCGAGACCTCCGGCGACCTGATCGACGCGGCCAGAATGGACGGGGCGGGAGACTGGCGGATCCTCCGGTCCGTCGTCCTGCCCACCTCGCGGGCGGTGACCGCCGTGATCGCGTTGTTCTACGCTGTCGGCTACTGGAACTCCTTCTTCAACGTCATGCTCTACATGCCGACGGAGAGCGAGAAGTGGCCGCTGCAGTATGTGCTGCTGACCTACGTCAACCGCGGCGTCGGCCTGCCCGGCACGGTCAACTCCGGCTTCGGCATGGCACACGCGCAGACCGCTCCGCTGTCGCTGCAGATGGCCGTGGTGGTGCTGACCCTGGTGCCGCTCCTGATCGTCTACCCCTTCATGCAGAAGCATTTCCGCACCGGTGTCCTGACGGGCGCCATCAAGGGATGAACCGTATGGTGACCATCGCCGAGGAGCACCTCCCCATGCCCGCGCATTTCCCTGACCTCGGCGACACCGTGGAATGGCACGCCAAGGGCGAGACCCCGCGCGTCGACACCTGGGGCCCGGACTCGGCCCGGGTCCGCAGCACCCCGGCCGGGCGGCCGCTCGACGGCCTGCCGGGCGCGCCGCTTCCGATCCTTGAGGAGCCGGCGTGACCGCGGAGAGGCTGACGGCCCGGCTCGGCGGCCTGGCCTTCGGCGGCGACTACAACCCCGAGCAGTGGAGTGAGCCCGTCTGGAAGGAGGACGACGATCTGATGCGCGTGGCCAGGGTCAACCTGGCCACGGTGGGGGTCTTCTCATGGGCGCTCCTGGAGCCGGAGGAGGGCCGCCACGATTTCGCCTGGCTCGACGCCCACATCGAGCGCCTGCACGCCAACGGCGTCGCCGTCGACCTGGCCACGCCCACCGCTTCCCCGCCACCGTGGTTCACCCTGGCTCACCCCGATGCCCTCCCGGTGGGACCGGACGGCACCCGCCTCACGCACGGCAGCCGCGACACCTACTGCGTGGCCGCCCCCGCCTACCGGGAGGCCGCCCGCCGCGTCGCCGCCGCGCTCGCGGAGCGTTACGGTGACCACCCGGCGGTCGTCCTGTGGCACGTGCACAACGAGTACACCACGTTGTGCTGGTGCGACCACGCCGCCGCCGGCTTCCGCAGGTGGCTCCACGCCCGGCACGGCTCACTCGAAGCCCTCAACGAGGCCTGGGGCACGGCGTTCTGGAGCCAGCGCTACACCTCCTGGGAGCAGGTGCTGCCGCCGCGGGCCACCCAGTGGCACCGCAATCCCGGCCAGTGCCTGGATTACCGCCGCTTCTGGTCCGACGAGGTCGTGGCGGCCTATCGGGAGCAGCGCGATGCCATCCGCGCGCACAGCGACCGGCCCGTGACGACCAATCTCATGCTCCCCGCCTATCAGAACCTGGACCAGTGGGCCCTCGGTCGTGAGGTCGATCTGGTCGCCGTCGACCACTATCCGAGCGCGCCCGGCATGGGAGCCGCCGCCGACACCGCTTTCGGCGCCGACAGGGCCCGGTCCCTGGCGGGAGGCCGGCCGTGGCTGCTGATGGAACAGGGCACCAGCACCGTGTACGACACCGACCGGGTCCTGCCCAAGGAGCCGGGGGAGATGCTGCGGCACACCCTCGGCCACATCGCCCGGGGCTCGGAGGGCGCCCTGTTCTTCCAGTGGCGCCAGTCCCGCGCGGGAGCCGAGCAGTGGCACTCGGCGATGGTCCCGCACGCGGGAGCCGACAGCCGGATATTCCGCGAGGTGCGGGCACTCGGCGAGACCGTCGCCCGCCTGGGCGAGCTCGCGGGCTCGACCGTCACCGCTCAGGTGGCCGTCCTCCACGACGCCGACGCCTGGTGGGCGATGGACGGCGACGGCCTGCCCTCACCGGAGCTCGACTATCACGGGGCGCTGCGCCGCGCGCACCGGACGCTGTGGGAGAGCGGCGTCACCGCCGACCTCGCCCACCCCGAACACGATCTCGGCCGCTACCGGCTCGTCATCGCCCCGGCCCTGTTCCTGCTCTCCGACGCGGGCGCCGCGAACCTGCGCCGCTACGTCGAGGGCGGCGGGACGCTGCTCGTCCAGCACTTCAGCGGTTCCGTCGACGAGCGCCTGCACGCCCGCCTCGGCGGCTACCCCGCGCGGCCGCTACGCGAGGCGCTGGGCGTCCGCGTCGAGGAGTACCGGCCGCTGCGGCGGGACGAGCGGATAACCCTGTCCGACGGCGCCCGCGCGAGCGTGTGGAGCGAGGCGCTGCGCGCCGAAGGCGCCGAGCCGATCGCGGCCTACACCCACGGCATGCTCATCGGCGCGCCCGCTCTCACCCGGCACCGCTTCGGCGGCGGGCGGGGCTGGTATCTGTCCACCCGCCTCGACGACACCGGCTACGCCGCGCTGATCACCCGGCTCCTCGACGAGGCCGGCGTCGCCCCGGAGGCGCCCGGCCTGCCGCGCGGTGTCGAAGCCGTCACCCGCCACGCCGGCGGCGCCCGCCGCTGGCAGTTCCTGATCAACCACACGGCCGAGGCCGTACCCCTGCCCATGCCCGGTCACGACCTGCTGACGGACGGCCCGGTGGACGAGCTGCCACCGGGCGGCTGCGCCGTGCTGAAGTAGCGGGGGACATGCTTCTCAGAGATCCGTGCGAAAGTTTTTCGCGAAACCGAACTGTCGAACGTCCGTTGCGGAAGCCGATCCGTACCGGCGACGGACAGCCGCGCCGTCCTGCCGGACACGCCGCTTTCGCAGTCCGCGTCGGTGCTCACGGAGAATCTCGGTCCGCGCCGCAGGACGGGCGCAGGGCCGGGAAGTGGGCCGGAAACTTTCTCCGGGGTTGCTCTATAGTTTTTTTTGGGGTACCGGCTCTGGCCTGCCGCCCTTCGTCTGTCAGGGGAACGTTGTCGACGGCACGGTTCTCCCGGGCCCACCGTGGATGAGGAAGGGTGAACGTGGCGGACAACCGATCCGGTGAGCCGGCGGACGACGAGCAGGGCGAGCGAGGGGACGGCCCCCCTTCGGTCACCATCGCGTACATCGCCGAGTCCGCGGGTGTCTCGATCCCCACGGTGTCGAAGGTCCTCAACGGACGCTCGGGAGTCTCGGGGCAGACCCGTGCCCGTGTCGAGGAATTGATCAACCGGTACGGCTACCGCAGACCGTCGGGCAGCCGGAGCAACATCCTGGAACTCGTGTTCCGCGAACTCGAGCACATGTGGGCCGTGGAGATCATCCGCGGCGTCGAGCAGGTGGCCCGCAAGAATCGCGTCGGGGTCATGATCTCGGCGCTCGGCCTCCATGACACGCCCGCGATGTCCCTCGAGGACACGGTCGGCCGCCGCCCTCGTTGCGTCCTGTCGGTGGCGCAGCTGTCGCCGTCCGAACGCGAGAAGCTGACGACGAAAGGCATCCCGTTCGTCGTCTTCGACCCGATCGACGAACTGCCGGACGATGTGCCTTTCGTGGGCGCCACCAACTGGCGAGGCGGCCATTCGGCGACCCGCCATCTGCTCGAACTCGGGCATCGCCGCATCGCGATGATCAGCGGCCCTGATCACTCGTTCTGCCGCGCCAGAACGGCCGGCCACCTTTCCGCGCTGGCCGTGGCCGGCGTCCCCGCCGATCCCGAGCTCCTGGTCCGCACCCTTCTCACCCGCGAGCACGGGTGCGACGCGGCGCGCGTGCTCCTGTCCAGGCCTGACCGGCCGACCGCGATCTTCGCCGCGAACGACATGCAGGCGCTCGGCGTCTACCAGGCGGCACGCGAGCTGGGACTGTCCATCCCCGGGGACCTGAGCGTGGTGGGCTTCGACGACCTCCCGGTCGTGGGATGGGTGGACCCTCCGCTGACCACGGTCCACCAGCCGCTCAGCGAGATGGCGGCCGCGGCCACGGAACTGGCCCTGACTCTCGGCCGCGGGGAGCCGGTTCACCAGGTCGGCCTGGAGATCGCGACCACCCTCACGATCCGCGGGAGCACGGCGCCGCCGAAGGGCTGAGCCGTCGCGCGAGGGCAGGCGTGGCCGAGGCCGGGCCGCCTTCGCGCGCACCGCCGCGTCAGACGTGCTCGACGTTCGTCCCCCCACCTCCGATGACGGGCTGAGCGGCGCGGATGCTGCGCGGAGCGGCCCCGAGCTCGCGGCGGCACGCCTTGTTGAACGCCTGCAGGTCGGGAATGCCGACGGATGCCGCGACCGCGGGAATCGACAGAGTGGTGGCGCGGAGGAAGTGGCGTGCCCGTTCCATCCGCCGGGCGCGGAGGTAGCCGACCACGGTCTCCCCCGTGGTGGCGCGGAACAGCCGGGTCAGGTGGTTGTGCGAGACGCCCGCCGCCTTCGCGATCTCCGCCACCGTCAGCGGCTCCGCCAGCCGGGTCTCGATCAGGGACAGCGCGGTCGCGACGGCGGGGTGAACGGTCTGGGTGCTTCGCGTCTTCGGCGGGGCGAGGTGGGCGACCCGCCACAGGGCGGCCCACACCTCGGCCGCCGCTCGTGCGGGGGTGTGCGGCCAGGCGGCCAGCGCCTGACGCAGCTGCGCCGTGAGAGCGGGGAGCTCGGGCCCCGCGTCCTGGATCACCGGGATGCGGGCCGGTGCGCCGGCCGGCTCCAGGCGGAGATGCACATAGAGGTGCTCGGAGCGGCCGCGGTAGAGATAGCGCACCTGCGTGCCGGGCGGAACGAGGCTGACCCGGCCGGGACGGATCAGGTGCGCGGCGCCGTTCACCGTCAGGTCCGCCTCATAGCTGTAGAGATGGAACTGCCACAGGCCCGGCAGCGAGAACATGTCCACGTGGCCTGCCGGGCCGTGTACGCCGATGCCCACGGCGGCGAGAGCGGGAGGCTCGTCCAGGTGTGCGAGGACGGTGTGCACGGGCATGTTCTACCACGAGCCGCACAAATGGTGAGAATAGACCACTTGACGGTGAACGGGACCCACCTGGTGGGCCGTGGTCCGCGCCTAGAGTGGCGGCCATGGAGAACAGGCAAGCCCTGCTCAGCTCGGTCGAGATGGCGCGCTTCGTGGCGCGCGGATCGCTGCGCCTGGACGCGGTGGTGCCGGCGGAGATGAACGCCGAGGGCCTGGCGGTGCTGGCGGACGGGGTGCCGCAGGTGCCCTTCGGCACCCCCGTGTCCACGGCCTACGCGCAAGGTTCGTTCGTCCGCCGATTGCTGGAGCTTCCGCAGGTGGCGGGGGCGCTGCGCAGCCTGGTGGGTCCCGGGCCGACGGTGGACCACCACTTCGTGCACGTCCGTGAACCCGGCGGCGGGGACGCGCAGCCGCTGCACGGCGACGCCATCATCGACGTCCGGCCGGACGCCTTCGACGTGCAGCTCATGTACTACCCGCAGGCGGTGACGCTGGAGATGGGCGGAACCCTCAGCGTGCCCGGCAGTCATCTGCGCCGGATCAACGAATCCGACACCGGCCGCTACCAGAACCTGCGCGGCCAGGACCGGCTGGTCTGCCCCGCCGGCACGGTGGTGTTTCTGCACCACGGCCTGTGGCACGGAGGCCGCCGCAACACCAGCGACGTCGTCCGCTACATGTTCAAGATCCGCTTCAACCCGACGGTGCGTCAGCGGCGCCTGTGGGACACCTCGGATCTGGACGATCCGCGGGTGGTCGCGGAACTGGACGCGACGTTCCCCTGGTACGAGCCGGCGACGGGCCGGCTGGAGCGGTACAACCGCGTCCTGCTCTGGCGGGCGCTGACCGGCGACGACCGTTTCGACATCGACTACTGGGTGACCAGGGTCTCCAACCGTCCGGAAGAGGTCGCGGTATGACGGACACGCCGACGCGCGCCCCGGTGCTCCGGCAGCGGGTGCTGGTGCTGTACTTGGCCAACTCCGCCCTGGACTCCCATGTCGTCGGCTGGGCGGAGTACGACGGCACCGGCCGTACCTCTCCCACCACCGGCGACAGTGACGAGCCGCCGTACGAGTCGGGGCTCGCGGCCCTGCTGGACGGCTGGCGGCTGATCCAGGCCGCCCAGCTGATCCCGCCCTACCCGGGCCACGAGTATGACGTCTCCTTCCTCAAGCACGAGTTCTTCTTCGAACGGATCGTCGATCAGCTGACCGGCTGAGGGACCTCTGACGGCCACAGCGTGCCGTTCCGCACCTGGCCGGGCATTCCTCACGCTCCCATTCGTGTCGTGCCGGTCGCAGTTCATGGGGCTCGTGGGTCGATTTCGACCTCGACGCGAATGTGATGGGCTTGCTGCCGGATCCCTTGCCTGAGGCCCCGGATCGCCGGCCCGGAGCCCTGGACCGCTCTGCGGGAAGCCCGATGACCTCGCAGGCCGGCCGTGCTCGCCCTTGGGTTCTCCCCGGAGCGTGGTCACCTCGCGAGGAGGATCGTGCGCGCCGCCGGGACGTTCGTCCCGGGCCGAGGCCGCACGATCCTCCCCGCCCCCGATGGCCGCTGACGTCGCGCGACGGGCCGCTGACCGATCACGGCAGCTGCCGCAGTGACATCACCGCCCACGGCTGGAGTTCGACGTCGAGGGTCAGCACGCCGGTGCCGGGCACGGTCAGCGTGAACCTGAGAAGCGAGTCGGCCACTTTGCCCAGGTACTCGGTCTCGGCCCGCGACGGGTTGAGGGGCGACCCCAGCTGATACCAGGCCTCGGCGACGTTCCCGTGCTCCCAGTCGACGATCTCGACGAGGAACCTGGTGCCCGGCTCGAGATCGCCGATCGAGTGGCGGATCCTGCGGACCGGCCCCATCTGGGCCCGCGCGCGGGTCGCCGGATACGAGTTCTCCGAGCCGACGCCCTTCATGTCCATGTCGTCGGGATAGTTGAAGAACACCGCCGACACGGCCGATGTCCGGCTGTCACGGGTCACGACCCCGTCGGACGTCGCGAGGAGCAGGCGGTCGCCGAGCCGTTCGAGCATCGTGAACGCGTGGAACGTGGGCTTGTGAATGCCACTCTCGTTCACCAGGCCGAACCCGCCGTGGAACGGTCCGATCCCGGCGCCGCCCTCTTCGAACACGTCGGTGAAGGTCCAGTAGGCGATGGAGTCGGCCAGGGTGGCGCACTGCAGATACGACCGCGTGATGGAGGTCGCCGCGAACACCGTGTCGTGGATGAAGTCGCGGGACGACGGCGAGGTCGACCACTCGGTGATGTGGATCTCCGCATCGGGATACGGGCTGTTCCGGACGAGCCCGCGAAGCAGGGTCAGGTCGTCGAACGTCGCATCGGCGTACCGAGTGATCGGCACTGCCACACCGTCCGCGCCGAACGCGAAGTCGGTGGGGTACAGATGGGTCGAGATGAAGTCGACCGGGACGTCGCGCTCCGCGCACCAGGCGATGAAGTCCTCGATCCACACCGGGCGCCAGTCGAGCGCGTCCACGTCGGCCGCGGCGGCCGTCTCGCGCATCGCGGCGCGGTCCTCGACTTCGCCCTTGTAGCGGTCGTCGGGCACGAAGACGCTCGTCGCGGGCCCGCCCACCTTCAGCGCGGGGTCGATCTTCTTGATCGCCGTCACGGTCTGCCGGTAGAGCTCGAAGTACTCCGTTTTCGTCCCGGTCCAGAAGTGCGGAACCAGGTTCGGCTCGTTCCACACCTCGAACCGCCACTCCCGCACCTCGGCGAGGCCGTACCGGTCGATCCAGTGCTCGACCGACGTGGTGACCAGCTCGACCCAGCGCGCCATGTCCTTCGGGGGACTGCAGTGAGCGCCCCACCAGAACACCGTCTCGGGTACCGTCGCCAGCTCGCGCGGCATGAAGCCCAGCTCGACGAACGGCCGGACGCCGCGGTCCACGATGAAGTCGAAGACCTTGTCCACATAACTGAACGTGTACATGGGCGAGGCGAGGGGCGTGTTCTCGCCGAAACCGCCGCCGTAGCTTTCCCGGTACACGAACATGTCGTCGTGAAAGACGCCGTGAAAGCGGATGTACTGGACTCCGAACGCGGCGACGGCCTCGGCGAACTGCTGTCGCCAGTCTGCGCGCAGTGCTTCGTTGGCCCGGCCGGCGCCGAGGCACCTGGCCCAGACGTGCGGGAACTCGCTCTCGTCGCACGGCCTGCCGTCGATCCGGTACGAGGGTTCGATGACACCGTCGCTCGTCATGGTCTCACTTCTTCTGCGGAATCGTTCACGGGGAAAGGTGAATCGGCGCCGCCGCAAGCCGGCCTCGAACGCGAGACCGGCACGGGCGGGACGCTGTGCGGTGGTCGTGGAATGCGGATGTCAGGCCGCCGGCATGTCCTCTCAGCCCTTGATGGCCCCCAGCGACAAGCCTGACTGCCAGTACCGCTGCAGGCTGAGAAACGCGGCGATCAGCGGAATGATCGTCAGCAGCGAGGATGTGATCACGAGATTCTGGATGAGGGCGCCGTTCCCGGCCGTCGAGCCCAGCTTGTTCCACTGATTGATCCCGACGGTCAGCGGGTACCAGTCGGGATCCTTGAGCATGATCAACGGCAGGAAGTAGTTGTTCCAGATCGATACGAACGAGAAGAGCAGGACCGTCACGCTCGCCGGCGCGAGCATCGGAAGGGCGATCTGCAGGAAGGTCCTGAACTCCCCGGCCCCGTCGATCTTCGCGGCCTCCAGCAGGCCGCTCGGCACGGCCTCGGCCGTGAACACCCACATCAGGTACAACCCGAACGGGTTGATGAAGGACGGAATCAGGATCGCCCAGGGGGTATTGGTCATCCCCACCTGCGCGAACAGCAGGAACTGCGGAATCGCCAGGGCGATGCCGGGGACCGAGATCGACCCCAGCACGACGAAGAGGAACACCCGCTTGCCCGTGAAGTCGAGCTTCGCCAGGGCGTACCCGCCGAGGGCGGCCAGGAAGGTGGACACGGTCGCACCCACGACGACATAGAGAAGGGTGTTGAGAAGCCACCGCGAGAAGATGCCGTCCTGGAAGGTGAACACCCCGACGATGTTGTCCCACAGGGCGAACTCGTGGCCGGGTGCGAGCCCGAACGACGAGACGAAGTCGGCCTGCGACTTGGTCGCGTTGATGACCAGCCACACGAGCGGCAGCAGGCAGTACAGGGTGAACAGGCCGGTCATCACGGTCAGGACCGTGTTCTTCCTGGGATTGTCGATCGTGTGGAGCCGGCGGCCACGACCGGGATGACGGATCGGCGTGCCCGAGACCTTCCCGGCCTCGGTCGGCCGGCTACTGATCGAACGCATTCCTCAACCCTCTGATCTGGACGGCGTAGGCGACGGCGATCGTGATCGCCGCCATGACGAGCGCGAGTGCTGCCGCGTAACCCTGCTGCGACCCGGTGAACGCGAGGTTGTACGCGTACAGGTTGGGCGTGTAGTAGGTGGTGACGCCGCTGTTGGCCACCATCGAGGGCAGGATCTGCGGTTCGTTGAACATCTGGAACGTGCCGATGATCGAGAAGATGATCGTGACGACCAGGGATCCGCGAAGCGCCGGCAGCTTGATCGCGAGGAAGACCTGGAACTCGTTCGCCCCGTCGATCGCGGCCGCCTCGTACAACTCGCGCGGGACGGCCTTGAGGACGGCGTAGAAGATGAGCATGTTGAAGCCGGTGAACGCCCACGTCACCATCAGCCCGATGGAGGTGAGGGTGGTGCCGGGGGTGAAGGGGTCGATGTCGGTGCCCAGAACGTCGTTGAGGCTGCCGAACAGGCCGTACTTGACGCCCAGCAGGAAGCCCCACATGAGCGTCGACACGATCGCCGGCACCGCGTAGGGGAGGAAGATCGTCACTCGCATGAACTTGGCGCCGTGCACGCGCTTGGAATCCAGCGCCAGGGCCAGCGCCATGGCGAAGATCAGCATGATCGGCACCTGGACGACCGTGAACCGCAGGATGCGTCCCACCCCGTCCCAGAACTGGGGGTCTTGGACCAGCTTGGCGTAGTTGGCGAATCCGACGAATGTGTTGCCCCCTACCAGCTTCTGCCGGAAGAGGCTGAGGTAGGCGGCGTACAGGATGGGCACGATGAACACGAGCGTGAACAGCGCCCCGAAGGGCGCGACGAACGCCAGTCCGATCTGCGATCTCCGGCGCTTGCGAGCCGGCGCCGAATGCCGGGCCGCGTCGGGCGACGCCATGGCCGAAGCGGTGACGTCGAAGCGACGTGCCTGGTCCATGTCGGTGTTCCTTCCGATCCATTGCGTTTCCCGGCTCGCTGCTTCACCGGCCGGTGTGTGGCGAGGGCCGTCGCCGCACGCGCGCCCCCCGTCCCGATGAGGGACCGCTAGTCCACCTCGAAGCCCTGCTCGTTGCCGTACTGGACGCAGCGCTGCTTCCACTGCTGGAGGATCTCGGCGAGCGAGCCCTTGCCTGTGGTGTAGAGCGGCGATGCGATGTCGCCGTAGATCGAGCGCGCCCACTCGAAGAACGGCGGGTACTGCCAGCCGCTCCCGACGGTCTCCGAGGCCTCGGCCAGCACGGCGCCGACCTTCTGGTCGCCGAAGTACTTGTTGGCCTTGCCCTGGAACGCGTCGCTCTCCAGCACCGAGGTGTTCGGCACGAAGGCGCCCGCGTCGACGCGGGCCGAGAGGCCGCCGCCGTGCGTGAAGTACTCGAGGAACTTGAAGGCCGCGTCCTTGTGCTCGGCCGCGGCCGGGATGCCGAAGGAGCTTCCGCCGTTCTCCGCTCCGACCTTGTCCCCCTGCTTCCACTGCGGCATCGGGGCGACTCTGAAGTCACCGGCGCTCTTCGGCGCGCGCTCGGGAAGCGTCGAGGTCAGCCAGCCGCCCATGGTCTGGGTGGCGAGGGTGCCCTCGTTGAGCGCCCGGTTCCAGTCGTCGGACCACCCCGTGATCTTCGTGTTGAGCAGGCCCTCGTCGAGCATCTTCTGCCAGAAGGCCACGGCCTTGGTCGTGCCCGCGTCCGTGAAGTCGATGTGCACCTTGGTGCCGTTCACCGTGAACGGGTGACCGCCGGCCTGCCAGATCAGCGAGAGCAGGAAGAAGAGGTCTCCGGTGTCCTGGGCGATGTAGTGGTCGCCGCCGAGCGCGCGGATCTTCTTGGCATCCTCGTAGTACTCGTCCCACGTGGCCGGCGGCTTGTCCACGCCGGCCTTCTTGAGAGTGGCCGTGTTGTAGAACATCGCCGAGGGCCCATAGTCGGACGGCAGCGCGTAGACCTTGCCGTTGACCGTCACATCGTTCCACGCGGCCTGGACGTAGTCCTTCTTGAAGTTCTCGACGCCGAAGCCCGCGAGGTCGGCGAGCTTGCCGGGAATGGCGAAATAGGGCACCGCGAAGTACTCGAACATCGCGAGGTCAGGCACACCGGATCCGGCCTGGATGGCGTTGTCGAGCGCCTCGTACTCATCCGTGGACGAGCCCGCGTTGACGACCTTGACCTTGATGTTCGGGTTCGCCGCCTGGAAGCCGGGAACAGCCTGCGCGACCGTGCCGTCCCAGCTCCAGACCGTGAGGTTCACCTGTTCGTCACCGGCCGCGCCACCGCCGCTTCCGCCGCCGTTCCCGCCGCCCGAGCAGGCGGCCAGCGCGACCATCGGCACGAGTATCGCGGAGAGCAGCCTGGCCTTCTGGGAGAGCCGCATGAGCCTCTCCTCTCGTCCTGGAGATGGTTACGAAAATATTTCGCAACTTGTTCGTTGCTGCTAGGACAGTAGGTGGACGTCTGTCGGGTGTCAACGGGTGAATGTGAGAAAACGCCAGGCAGCGAAACCCAAGCGAATCGGAAAGGGTGCGTGGTAGGTTCGAAATAATTTCGTAGCCCTGAAGGAGCCCGGATGCCACGGCGAGGTCGTTCCGAGCGCGCCACCTTGGCGGACGTCGCCCGACTGGCCGGCGTCTCGCCGACGACCGCCTCGAAGGTCCTCAACGGGCGCACCGATGTGGGGGCGAAAACGCGCGAGCTCGTCCTCAGCGTCATGGCCGAGATCGGCTACACGCCGACGGCGGCGCGACACGAGCGGCCAAGGGTCCAGGCCCTCATCACCATGCTCGACATCGTGGAGTCCCGTTATGCCGGGACGGTGCTGAAAGGCATTCTCGTGGCCGCGAGCTCCGCTGAGGCCGAGCTCCTGCTTCGCCTGCCGGCCCGGGAGCCGATCAGCACGAGCCCCACGGCGGCCCGTACCTGGCTGGCGGAGCAGAAGGCGTCCGGCGTCGCCGGCATCATCGCGCTCGCCGTCGCCGTGCCCGGCTCGGTGCTCACGGCCGCGGAGGATCTCGAGGTGCCCGTCGTCACGATCGACCCGATCGACACGACCGAATCACGTGTCGTCAGCATCGGCTCCACCAACTGGGCGGGCGGTCGCTCGGCGACCGAGCACGTCATCAGGCTCGGCCACCGCAGGATCGCCTGGATCGGCGGCCCGCTCGGCTCCGCCCCCTCGGTGGAACGCTTCCACGGGTACCAGGCCGCGCTCGACTCGGCCGGCATCACGCCGGACCGCGCACTGGTCCGCCACGAGGCGTTCTCCGTCGAGGCGGGACTGCGGCACGGCCACGACATCCTCGCGCTCGACGAGCGGCCGACCGCGATCGTCGCGGGCAACGACGAGATCGCCGTCGGGATCCTGGCCGCGGCCAAGGAGCTTCACATCACCGTCCCGGGCGAGCTGTCGGTCACCGGGTTCGACGACACGCCGCAGACCCAGTGGATCACTCCCCGCCTCACGTCCGTCCGGCAGCCGCTCGTCGGCATGGGCCGGATGGCCGTGGAGACCGTCCTCGCCATGGCGGACGGCGTCCAGCCCGCCTCCCGGCACCTCCAGCTGGCGACGACCCTCAGCGTCCGCGACTCGACGGGCCCCGTCCCGTCGTCCTGATCCCCGCTGGCCCGCACCCCGGTCTGAGCCGGTGAGGCGGCCGATCCGGCGGAACGGCGCAGGCGCGCGGACCTCGGCGCGTCCGAAAGGAGTCTTGACACGGCGGACCGGATCGATAAAGTGGCCTCACTTTACCGATCCATGGATCGGTAAAGTGAGGTGCGCCTCACCGTCTCGCTTCATCGGTCGCACCGAGGCGCGAGCCGCCATCGAGCCGCGAGGCCGGCGCCGACCGCCCCTCCGGCATCGACCACTTCACCCGACTCCACTGAACGCAAGGTGTTCATAGATGACCGACCAGGTTGTGACCGCCATCCTCAACCTCGACGTCCCGGGCCCGGTGATCAGCCGGCACCTGTACGGGCACTTCGCCGAGCACCTGGGGCGCTGCATCTACGGCGGCTTCTACGTGGGCGAGGACAGCGACATTCCCAACGCGGGCGGGATCCGCCTGGACGTGGTGGAAGCGCTGCGGGCGCTGAACATCCCGAACCTGCGCTGGCCGGGCGGCTGCTTCGCCGACGAGTACCACTGGATGGACGGCATCGGCCCCAAGGACGCGCGTCCGGCGATGGTCAACACCCACTGGGGCAACGTCGAGGAGAACAACCACTTCGGGACGCACGAGTTCATGGCCCTGTGCGAGCTGCTCGGCGCGGAGCCCTACATCAGCGGCAACGTCGGCTCCGGCACGGTCAGGGAGATGAGCGACTGGGTGGAGTACCTCACCCGCGAAGGCGACTCGCCGATGGTGCGCCTCCGCAAGGCCAACGGCCGTGAGGAGCCCTGGCGGGTGCGTTTCTGGGGGCTCGGCAACGAGGCGTGGGGCTGCGGCGGTCACATGTCGGCGGAGCAGTACGCGGCCGAGGCCCGCCGGTTCGGCACCTACTCCCGCGACCACGGCGACAACAAGCTCTACCGCATCGCCGCGGGCGCGAACGCGGGCGACTACTCCTGGACCGAGACGCTGATGAAGCAGCTGGGCGGCCTGGGCTGCGCGTACCGGCCCGCCGCGTTCATGCAGGCGCTGTCGCTGCACTACTACACGATCCCGGGCACCTGGCAGGACAAGGGCGACGCGACGGTGTTCGACACCGGCGACTACTACCGCACCATGGCCGCGGCGGCGCGCGTCGACGAGCTCATCACCGGCCACTCCACCATCATGGACTGCTACGACCCCGGCAAGAACGCAGGCCTGGTGCTGGACGAGTGGGGGACCTGGTGGAACGTCGAGCCGGGCACCAACCCCGGCTTCCTCTACCAGCAGAACACCCTCCGCGACGCGCTGGTCGCGAGCGTGCACTTCGACATCTTCCACCGGCACGCCGACCGCCTCATCATGGCCAACATCGCGCAGACCGTGAACGTGCTCCAGGCCATGATCCTCACCGACCCCGACTCCGGCGCGCTCGTCCTGACGCCCACCTACCACGTGTTCGAGATGAACAAGAAGCACCAGGACGCCGCCTCGCTGCGGATCGACCTCCCGGGCGGAGTCCCCGTCCGGGAGGTCGATTCGGGGCGGCTCGAGACCGTCTCGATGTCGGCCAGCCGCAAGGACGGCCGGGTGCTCATCTCGCTGTCCAACCTGGACACGGCCGAGGCCGCCGACGTCGAACTGGACCTGCGCGGCGGCGCCCTGACCGAGGTGAGCTCCCGCATCCTGACCGCCGGCGTACCGCAGGACCACAACACCCCCGAGGCGCCGGGCACCATCGCTCCGCGCGTCCACGAGCAGGTCACCGCCACGGCCTCCGGGCTGCGCGTGCACCTGCCCGTCCACTCCTTCGTCACCGTGGAGGGACGGCTGGGGTGAGCCAGAACGCGGGGCACGGCATGGTGACCATGAACGACGTCGCCCGGCTGGCCGGGGTGTCGAAGATGACCGTCTCCAATGTGGTCAACAACCGGGACGGGGTCGGCGACGTTGTCCGGCAGCGCGTGCTGGAGGCCATCCGCCGGTCGGGCTACCGCGTCAACGTCTCCGCCCGCACCCTGAAGTCCGGGCGGACCGGCGTCATCGGCCTGGCCGTGCCCGAGATCGGGCTTCCCTATTTCGGCCACCTGGCCGCCCACGTGATCGAGGCGGCCGGGCGGCAGGGGTTCCACGTCTCGATCGAGCAGACCGGCGCGGCGGCGGCCGGAGAGGCCGACGCCATCGCCCACTCCCGCACCCTGCACTTCGACGGCCTGATCCTCAGCGCGGTCGCGCTCGACCGGCCGGACGAACAGCTGGGCGACGCCGGCTACCCCCTCGTCATGCTCGGCGAGCAGGACTTCGGCGGCCGCTTCGACCACGTCGCCATGCCCAACGAGGAAGGCACGAAAGCCGCGACCGCCCACCTGGCCGACCAGGGATGCCGCCGCATCGCGATCGTCACCGGCAGGGTCCTCGACGACGTGAACATGGTGACGCGCCGCTACCGCGGCTATCTCGCCGCGCTCGCCGAACGCGGCCTGGACGCCGATCCGCCTCTGCTCTTCCCTCTGAACGACGCGAGCATGGAAGCCGGCCGCGACGCGGCCTGCCGCATGGTCGACTCAGGGCTGGAGATCGACGGGGTGGTCGCGGTGACCGACACCGTCGCCCTCGGCGTCCTGCGCGGCCTGGCCGACCGCGGTCTGCGGGTTCCCGGCGACGTCCGCCTCATCGGCTTCGACGACGTGCCCGAATCCAGGTTCATCGTGCCCTCGCTGTCCACCGTGGCGCCGGACCACCGATGGATGGCCGAACGGGCCGTCGAGCTGGTGGCCGAGCGCATCCGCGCGCCCCTTCGCCCGACCGGCCGGTACGTCGCTCCCTTCGAGCTCATGATCCGCGAATCGACGCGCTGAACGGTCCGGGTGAGGCGTTCCCGATCCGGTCCGCCGATCGCCGCCGGCAGGCGGCGATCGGCGGGTGAGCGGGGGCCGGATGGGGGAGCGGGCAGGGGCTACCTCAGGCCTCCGACGGACAGGCCGCCGCGCCAGTGCCGCTGGAGGGTGAAGAAGGCGATGATCAGGGGGATCACCGACACGAGGGCGCCCATGATGATGAGGCTCCAGAGGGAGGTGCTGCCCGAGTTGTTCGCCGAGGCGATGCCCTGCCAGACGCCCAGTCCCACCGTGACCGGGAACAGGCGGTTGTCGGAGAGCATGGCCAGGGGGAGGAAGTAGTTGTTCCAGGATGCGACGGCGGACAGCAGCAGTACCGTGACCACGGCGGGGCGCATCAGGGGGAAGGCGACTCGGAGGAACGTGCGCATCTCGCCCGCGCCGTCGACGCGTGCCGCGTCCAGGATCTCGTCGGGGACGGCGTCGCGGGCGTACACGTGCATCAGGTAGACGCCGAACGGGTTGAGGAGTGACGGGAGGATCACCGCCCAGATCGTGTTCGTCATGCCGAGGCCGGAGAACATGATGAAGGTGGGGATCACCAGGGCCGTCGCGGGCACCATCAGGGCGCCGAGCATGACCGAGAAGCTGAAGCGCCTGCCGGCGAATCGGTACTTGGCGAACCCGTAGCCGGCCAGGACGGACAGGACCGTGGCGCCGATGCCGCCCGCCAGGGCGTACAGCGTGGAGTTGAGGATCCACCTGCCGTAGATGCCGCCGTCGTAGGTGAACAGCCGGGTGAGGTTCCCGACGTAGTCGATATGGCCGGCGAACCACAGGGTGTTGCCGCCGCCGAACAGGCCGGGCGCGTCTTTGGAGCTGTTGACGATGACCCACCAGAACGGCACGAGGAAATACACGACCAGGAAGCCGAGGAGAATCTGCAGCGGGAGGTGGCGTTGCGGCCTGTGGCGTCCGGCGGTGCGGGAGGGAGCGGCCATCAGAAGAAACTCCTGCGCTTGCGGGTGAAGAAGAGGAAGGCGTAGACGCAGACGAATACGATCCCGCCGAGAGCGAAGGAGATCGCCGATCCGTAATTGAAGTTCGCGAGTTTGAACGCCTGCTGGTACGCGTACATGTTGGGGGTGAAATCCGGTCCGATCGTGCCGGCCGCGAGATATCGCAGAATCTGCGGTTCGTTGAAGAACTGCAGCGTGCCGATGAGCGAGAAGACCAGGATCAGGAGCAGCGCGGGGGCGATCAGCGGGATTTTGATCCGCAGTGCGATCTGCCGTTTGCCGGCGCCGTCCATGCGGGCGGCCTCGTAGAGCGTCGGATCGATGCCCTGCAGCGCCGCGTACAGAATGATCATGTAGTACCCGACCCACTGCCAGGTCACCACGTTGATCAGACCGTAGAAGATCAGGCTCTTGCTGAAGACGTCGGGTGCGTCGAGGCCGAACAACCCGAAGATGTCGGTGAGCGGCCCGAAGCTCCTGCTGTACAGGAACCCCCACATGACCGCCCCGATGACCGTCGGAATGGCGTAGGGGAGGAAGATCATGAGGCGGGAGAAGCGGGTGAACAGCGACGTCACGGCATCCAGGATCAGGGCCATCGCGAGCGCGACGATGATCTGCAGCGGGATGGCGACCAGCGAGAAGCGGATGACGAACCACACCCCGGAGAGGAAACTCGGGTCGGTGAACGCCTTCGCGTAGTTGTCGAGGAAGACGAAGCTGGTGCCGCCGATCAGCTTCTTCTGGAAGAGACTGAGGTACAGCGCGTACGCGATCGGCGCGATGAGAAAAGCCAGGAAGACGATCGCGAAGGGCCCGACGAAGAGCCACCCCATGAGGTGCTCACGCAGGCGCACCTTGCCGTAGACCTTGTGCGTCTTCTCTTGAGTGCGCGGCGCACTCTCCTCGATCAGGAGGGTCATCTTGGGCTCCGGGATGTGATGCTAGAGGATCGCGGGTGGGCCGGCCGGCCGAGGACGGCGTGGCCCACCCTTGTCGTCACTGAACGGTGAATCCTTGTTCCTTGGCGTACGCGGCCACGTCCTCCTGGAGCTTGTCGGCGGCCTGGGAGCCGGTGACGGAGCCGTCGATGATCGCGCTGACCTGCTTGGTCATGGCGTCGAAGTAGTACTGGCCGAAGGGGCTGTAGGTGACGCCCTTGTAGCCGTCCGCCGCGGGGACGTAGACCTCCTTGTTCGCCTGCTGGCCGTCGAAGAACGCCACCTTCGCGTCCACGAACTCGGGGGCCTTGAGCGCCGAGAGGTTGAGCGGGAAGATGATCTGGTTGGTCCAGCCGTCGGTGAGCGACTCCTTGTCGGCGTAGAAGCCGTACGCCACCTTGGCCGCGAGTTCGGGGTTCTTCGCCTGGCTCGTCACGGAGAAGGCGGACCCGCCCCAGTTCACGTGCACCGGGTTGGCGGGATCCCACTGCGGGAGCGGCGCCACCGCGAACTTGCCGGTGTCCTTGCCCTTGCCGACGCCGGCGCCGGTCAGGTAGCCGGGAGCCCAGGCCGCCGAGATGTACGTCGCGTACTTGCCGTTGATCACACCGGAGATGTACTCGGGCGTGAACTGGTCCTGCGTGCCGACCAGGCCCTTCTTCGCGAGGCCGCCCCAGTAGTCGAGCACGTCCTTGGAGGGCTGGTCGTTCAGCTTGACGCCGATCGCCTTCGGCTGCGCCGGGTCATAGGTGAACGGAGCGGCGCCCTTCTGGATCTGCAGCGCCATCGTCAGGGCCGGCACGTTCGAACCGAGATCGCCGAACTTCGGGCCGCCCGCGTCCTTCACCTTCTGCGCGGCCTGCTCGTACTCGGCCCACGTCTTCGGCGGTGTGATCTTGTACTTGTCGAAGATGTCCTTCCGGTAGATCATCGCCAGCGGCCCGCCGTCGACCGGCACGCCGTAGACGGCGTCGCCGACCGAGACGTCCTTCCACGCGCCCTCGCTGTAGTTGGCCTTGACCTTGTCGTAGCCGAACTTCTTGATGTCGACGAGCGCGTTCTGGATCTGGAAGGTCGGGATGCGGTCCATCTCGACCATGATCACATCGGGTGCGCCGGTGCCCGCCGAGATGGCCGTCTGGAACTTCTGGTACTCGTCACCGCCCTGACCGACGTTGGTCCAGCAGATCTGCACCTCGCCGTTCTGCTTGTTGAAGTTGTCGACGACGAGCTGCATGTTGGGGTACCAGCCCCACATCGTCACGACCGGCAGTTCCTTCTTGGTGATCGTGTTCGTGCAGCTGCTGGCGTTGTTACCGCCCGCGTCGCCCGCCGCACCGCCTCCGCCCCCGCCTTGGTCGGGGGAGCAGGCGGCAAGCGCGCCCGTGACGGCCAGCAGGGCCGACGCGGCTATCAGGTTTCTTCTCTTCATTGACTTTCCCCTTCGGGATCGCAGCGCACGAAGGTCCATGCGCCACCGTTGAGGCCGAGCGATCGACCGGGACGGGGCGCGGGGGCCGAAACCCCGCGCCCGGTCCTTCGTGCCGATCCTCAGGTGAACGCCCGGCAGGCTCCCTTGCCCGGCGGGCACCACCGGGGCGCGATGCTCCGATGGTGCCCGCCTGCGACGGGACCCGCCTAGCGCTTGAACAGACGCGGCGCCAGGTCGATGAGGTTCTTCTGCCACACGTCCCAGCCGTGCGGTCCAGGGGTGACCCCGTCGAACTCATAGTGGACGCCGAGGGTGTTCATGGTGGTCAGGCCCGCCATGAACGACGGGTACACGAAGTCGGTCACGTCGCCGACGTACACGCGGAACAGCTTGGTCTTGCTGTTGATCGCCTCCACGTCGACATTGGCGCCGCTGCCGAACCCGGCCGAGAACGCCGCGACGTAGGCGAACTCACCCGGGTAGGCCTTGAGCACGCCGATCGCCTGTCCACCGCCCATCGAGAGGCCGGCGAGGGCCTGCCGCGACGGGTCGCTGGAGATGTGGTAGCCGGCGCGGGCCGCGGGAACGATGTTCTCCAGCAGTTCCTTGTTGAAGTTGGACGAGTTGCCGTTGCCCATCACGACCACCATCGGCACCAGGTCCCCGTCGAGGAACTGGTGGTCGAGGATCTGCTTGGCCCGTCCCATCTCGGTCCAGTCGGTGTAGTTCTGGCCGCTGCCGTGCTGGAGGTAGAGGACGGGGTAGGGCTCCGCGCGGTCGGGGTCGTAGCCGGGCGGGGTCCACACCAGCGCGGTCCTGTCCTGGTTCGCCACGGTGCTCCGGTACGTCAGACTCTCGACCTTGCCGCCTTGACCGGCGGGAACGTCGGACAGCAGGCGCGACCTCTCGCCGGGGATGAGGAACGTGCTCCAGGCCGCCTCGGTGGTGATCTTCGTCGGGTTCGACGCGTCCTTGACGCCCACCCGGTCCACGATCCACCGGTAGTAGTAGAACCACGGGTCCAGCGGACCCACGGTCACCCGCCACCTGTCGCCTTCACGGGACATCGGGACGCGCAGCCAGCTCCCGCCGGGAGCCGTGTTCGCCCACACCGTGACGTGCTCGGCGTCCTTGAAGTCCGTCGTGGTCTCGAAGGTGACGAAGCCGTCCTTGGTCACGAACGGCGTCGGGGTGGTGCCGGGCGCCGGCGGGTCGAACCGGCCCTTCAGCGGCCCGTGGCCGGCGCTCGGACCGTGGTCCCGCGCCTTGTGGAACAGCCGCGGCAGGAAATCGATCAGGTTCTCCTGCCAGGCGCTCCAGGTGCCGCCCGCGTCGGGGTTGACCCCGTCGAACTCGTACGTGACATCGGCGCGCTTCAGCGCCTTCGTCAGGCGGTCGGTCGCGTTGTACGCGGGATCGGTCACGTTCCCGGTGTACAGACGCACCAGCTTGAGGTCGTGCTTCTTCGCGGGCCCGTGCCCTCCGCCGGCGACCTCGGTCAGCAGACCGGAGAACGAGCCAGCGTAGGCGAACTGACCCGGGCCGGTCAGGGCGGTGCGCAGCGCCTGCGTCCCGCCGTCTGACACGCCGGCGATGGCCTGGTGCTCCCGGTCGTGATGGACGCGGTAGGCGTCCCCGACCGCCTTCCGGAGGTCCTTCAGGTCCTTGTCGTCATCCGGCCCGTCGCCGATCACGACCACCATCGGCTCGATGGCGCCCTTGGCCGACAGGTTGTCCAGGATCTGCTTGGCGCGACCGAGGTCGAGCCATTCGGTGGCGCTCCTGTCGGCGCCGGACCGCAGGTACAGCACCGGATACGGCTTGCCGCCCTTGCCGTCCTTGGCGGCGTACCCCGGCGGCGTCCATACCAGAGCCGACCGCTCGGTCCCCTTGGTCCGGTAGGTCAGGGTGCCGACCTTGCCGCCCTGGCCCTCGGGAGCGTCCGCCAGCAGGGCCGCCGAGTCGCCCGGCACCAGGAAGGTGCTCCAGAGAGGCTTGGACGCCACGCCGGCGCTGTTCGTCGGGTCCTTCAGGCTCTTGGTGTCGTCGCCCGTGACCTGGTAGTAGTACAGCCCCGGCTTGAGCGGGCCGAGGACCCCCGACCAGGCGTCGCCCCGGCGGGTGAGACCGAACTCCGCCCAGGCGGAGGAGGGGCCGAAGTTTCCCTCGATGACGACCTGTGACACCTGGCCCATATTGGCCTGGACATAGGCGGCCGGGACGCTGAACGACGCGTAGCGGTCCTCGGAGACGCTCAGCCACGGTGTGTCCGCCGCCGACGCCGGGAGCGGCGCGAGTAACATCGACGCGATCGCCATGACTCCAGCGGTGATCACCGCTGAGAGCCGGCGCACGCCCTTGCGGCGCATGCTGCCGTGATACACTTTCATGGAATTCACCCTTCTTTCAATGGTCGGCAGCGGATGCGACCCCTCCTGCCGACCGAATTCATCGTTGGGTGTAGCGGTTATCTCTGTGTCTCCACTCCTTCACTGACGGGCCTCGTGTTCACCGGGCCCTTCGGTGCTGACTGAACGTGGCTCGTGCGTGCGTCATGGTCCGGGCGTGCTCTTCGGTGGCGCGGTGGAGCCGCGGATCACCAGGCTGGTCGGAAGCCGTATGCGGCGGCGGCCTTCCCACTCGCCGCTCACCAGCGACTTCAGCAGGTGCGCGGCCTCGTACCCGAGCCGGTACATCGACTGGTCCACCGTCGTCAGCCCCGGCTCGGCCAGCGCCGACTCCGGGATGTTGTCGAATCCGGCCACCGACAGGTCGCCGGGTACGCTGAGCCCGAGATCCTTCGCGACCTCCAGAACCTTCAGCGCCATCCCGTCGCTCGCGGCGAAGACCGCCGTCGGAGGGTCCGGCCTGTCCAGCAACGCGTGTGCCAGCGGGCCCGCGGAATCGGGATTGAAGTCTCCTCTGCCGATCAACGCCAGGTCGACCGGGACGCCGGCTTCGGCGAGCGCCCTGCGGTACCCCTCCTCGCGTGACCACGCGGCCTCCAGGCTGGAACGGCCCGCGATGAATCCGATGCGCCGGTGACCGAGGGCGAGGAGATGCTCGACCACCGAGATCGCACCCGTGAGGTTATCGGCCGTCACCGACGGCACCGTCGAGCCCCGTACCGGATCGATGACCACGACCGGGGTGCTGCTGCGCACCTCGCCCCAGGGCGTCACCACGATGCACCCGTCCGTGAGCGTGCCCGACAGCCGGGTCAGATGCCGCTGTTCCCAGCCCTCCGAATACGTTCCATAGAGGTCGCTGTTGGTGTAGATGATCAGATCGAAGCCCGACCTGCTCAACGCCTGCATCACACCCTTCAGCACCTCAGCCGTATAAGACTGAAAGCTGTGGGTAACTAGGCCGAGGACATTGGTGCGGCTGCGCCGAAGGCTTGTCGCCACCAGACTCGACTCATAGCCGAGTCGCTCGATGGCCGAACGCACCTGTGCGATGGTGCTGGCACTTACGCCGTAACGCCCGTTGACCACTCGCGAAACGGTCGCAGTGGAGACGCCCGCCGCTCGCGCGACATCATTCATCGTCACCGGCGCACCGACCTCGGCCATACGGCCCTCTCCATTGCAAACGTTATCGATTACGTTTCCGGCGCTTAACGTAACTGAGAACGTTTGCGCACACAAGACCTTTTTTGACCTTCCGGACAGGCCCTAAAGGACATGTCCGGATCGCCCGGTCGCCGGGATAGGGAGGCCGGCGACGCGGGACGAAACCGGCGGCGCCGCTGGGTGGTCCGGGGGGCCGCGTCTCAGCGCGCCGGTGGCGCCGGCGAGGACTCGGGTGTGTAGCCGAGCTCCTGCGAGATCAGTGCCGAGGTCTCCAGCAGGAGTGGAAGCTTCTCCTTCAGCTGGTCCAAGCCGGCGATCACCTCGATCGCGGTGAGGGAGACGGCCGCGATGACCTGTCCGCGCGAATCCCTGATCGGCGCGGCGACGCACATGACATAGGCGTCGTGCTCGCCGTCGTCGATGGCCCAGCCACGCTCGGCGACGCGGGCGAGTTCGACGTCGAGGGAGTCGCGGTCGATGAAGGTCGTGCCGGTGTACCGCTCGAAGGTGACGTGCGAGAGCAGGCGATCGCGTTCCTCCCGGGAGATGTGGGCGAGGATCACCTTGCCCACGGCGCTCGCGTAGATCGAGACGGCCCGGCCGATCCGTGACGGCAGCTTCACCGCGTCGAACGCGGGGCTGTCCACCTTGTCGACGTAGATGATCTCGTCACCGGTCAACTGCGCCAGGTGAACGGTATGGCCCGTCTGCCGCTGGAGCGCACGCAGGTGCGCGGACGCGAACTGGCGGAGGTCCATCGAGCCGAGCGCGAGTTCCGACAGTTCTATGAGCCCGCTGCCGAACACGTATGTCCCCGCCCCCGTCTTGCGCACGAATCGCGCGGCCTCCAGCGTCTGGAGGATCCGGAGGGCCGTGGACTTGTGGACGCCGAGCACGTCCGAGGCCTCCGACAGTGTCAGCGGGTGCTCCGCCGCCAAGCGGATCAGGTTGATCGCACGCTGGATCGATTGCGCCACTTACCATCCTCCTTGCGTTGCGTAGTTTGCAATGTAGCTCATGACATGCGCAACTGTCACTTGACTTCGTTGCACATGTCGCTACGATCGTTGCAAATCCGACCACGGTTTCGGTGAAGTAACCGGTTATTACTCTGGAGTAACAAATGAGGCTGCATCGCGTTCGCCGCAGTATGGTCGCGGCGGCCGGCGTCACATCTATGGCCGTCGCCCTTCTGACCGGATGCGGTTCCGACGGAGGATCCGAGGGTGGATCCGGAGGCGGCGTGGCCAAGCTGACGTTCGCCGCCTCGACCCTCGGCGACCCGGGCCGCGGGCCCTCGCTCACGAAGTGGCTCGAGGAGTTCAACAAGAGCCAGAACAAGGTGCAGGTCTCAGCCGCGGCGGTGCCGTACCCGACCTTCGGCCAGACCATCCTGACCCAGATGGGCAGCGGAAAAGGGCCCGACCTGATCCGCTTCGACATGCCGGAGTTCGAGTCCGCCTCGGACGCCGGCCTCATCGCACCGCTCAACGACCTGATCGACGTCAGCAAGTACGACCTGCTCAAGCAGCCGGACCAGTTCATGGTCCACAACGGCGAGCGTCACGGGATCATCTTCGAGGCGTCGAACTACGCGATGTTCTACAACGCCGACCTGATCCCGAAGCCCCCGGCGAGCTACGAGGAGTTCGTCGACACCGCGAAGTCGCTGACCAAGGGCGACACCTACGGCCTGGCGTTCCGTCAGACGGAGGCCGAGGAAGCCGGTGTGTGGCAGGACATCTTCAACTACGTCTACGGATTCGGCGGCGCGTGGTCGGACGGCAAGAAGCTGACGATCAACTCGCCCGAGAACCTCAAGGGCCTGCAGGCGTACAAGGACCTGTACGACGCCAAGGTGATCCCGCGTGGCGCGGACGCGGCGACGTTCCGCCGCATGTTCGCCGAGGGCAAGGTGGGCATGGAGCTCAACAACGGCGGCTACGTGACGGCGACCCGCGGTCAGAACGCCAAGCTGAACTTCAACGTCGCCCCCATCCCGTTCCCGGTCCGCAAGCAGGGCGCGATCCTCGCGCCCATCGTCATCAACGAGGCGAGCCCGGCGAAGGAGGCGGCGGCCACCTTCATCAAGTGGGCGCTCGAGCCGAACAACCAGGTCAAGCTGCAGGAGATCCTCGGCGCCAGCAGTGTGGCGACGGTCACCGAACGAAGCCCTGAGCAGCTCGAGAAGACGCCCTTCCTCACCGTCTTCGACGGCCTCACCGAGACGAGCCTGCCGCAGATCGTGCAGGGGTTCGAGGCGAAGACGCCGGACATCCGCAAGGTCGTCGTGCAGAACGTCGTCGCGGCGCTCCAGGGCACGGTCGACCTCAAGACCGCGCTGGACCGCGCCCAGCAGCAGGCGTCCCAGTTGGCCGGCTGACCGGACGATGCCGCCGTCGAGACCCTCCCGCCGGCGGCGTCCCCTATTTTCGAAGGACCGAACTCGATGACCGTGCTGGAAGAGCAGCAGATCACAGGGCCTCGATCCGGGACCCGGCGTCGAGGCAGCCCGCTCGGAAGCAAGTGGACGCCCTACTTCTTCCTGGCCCCCGCAGCCCTCTTCATCCTGGTGTTCCAGGTCGTTCCGCTGGCGCAGGAGATCTTCCTGAGCTTCACGCGAACCTCGCTGCTGAACCCCACACGCAGCACCTGGGTGGGATTCGACAACTTCACCCGCATCTTCGGCGACGAGGACTTCCGCCGTACCCTCCTCATCACCCTCATCTACGTCGTCGTCTGTGTCGTCGTCGCGGTGGGGGCCGGACTCGCGGTCGCCCTGCTCCTCAACAAGGGCTTCCGCGGCCGGGGGCTGGCGCGGGCGTTCGTGACCATTCCCTGGGCGGCGCCCGGCATCGCGGTCGCGCTCATCGCGATATGGATGCTCAACCCCGACTACGGGATCGTGAACCGATTCCTGGACGCGGTCGGCCTCGGCGTCCCCGGCGGCGCCATTCTCGACAGCCCCCGGTACGCCCTGCCGGCGGTCCTCGCGACGACCATCTGGCAGCTGTTCCCGTTCACCTCGGTCGTGCTGCTGTCCGCGCTGCAGTCCGTCCCCCCGCACCTCACCGAGGCCGCGACGATGGACGGCGCGGGCAGGTGGTGGACCTTCCGCGCCGTCACCTGGCAGGCCATCAAGCCGACCGTCGGCCTGCTCGCCCTCCTCATGACCATCTGGTCCCTGCGGCGATTCGAGCTCATCTGGCTCATGACGAAGGGGGGACCGGTCGGCGCGACCCAGACGCTGGTCATCGAGCTCTACTCGCAGGCCTTCGACTCGAAGCAACTCGGCTCGGCGGCGGCGGTCGGCATGGTCGGCGTCGTCATCTCGCTCATCGTCATCGCCGGCAGCCGGTTCGTCGCCCGTGCCGCCGAGAGGGAGGCCCGCTGATGAGACTGCCCCGCATGGGCCTGACCCTGAGGATCCTCGCCGTCCTCGTCGTGCTGGGGGTCGCGGTCTTCCCGCTGTACTGGATGATCGTCACCGCGCTGTCGAGCAACTCGGACCTTTTCGCACAGAAGGCCCGGCTCGTCCCCGACTTCTCGCAGTTCGGGGTCTTCATCGACGCGCTGGCCGAAGGCAAGGCGACGACCTGGCTGCGCAACAGCCTGATGATCGCCGTCGGCACGACGGTGCTCTCGATCGGCCTCGGCATCCCGCTCGGCTACGCCCTCTCGAGGTTCTCGTTCGGCGGAAAGGTCGTCGTGACCGTCGTACTGCTGTTCACGCAGATGCTTCCCGAGGCCCTCATGGTCGTCCCGCTCTTCGCGCTCTTCCGGCGATTCGACCTCCTCGACTCCCTCGGCGGCCTCATCCTGGTCAACTCCGCCTTCGTCCTGCCGATCGTCGCCCTCATCCTCAAGGGCGCGATCGACGGCCTGCCCCGCGAACTGGAGGAGTCCGCGCGGGTCGACGGAGCGCGACCGCTCACCGTGCTGACCCGCATCAACGTGCCGCTGATCGCTCCGTCGCTCGCCGCCACCGCGGTCATCGCCTTCTTCCACGCCTGGAACGAGTACGTGTTCGCCGTGACGTTCATCTTCACCCCGGAGAAGCAGCCGGCATCGGTCGGCATCGCGAACTTCATCGGCGAACTCGGCACGCCGATCCAGACGGTCATGGCGGTCGCCTTCATGTTCACGTTGCCCGCCGTCGTCTTCTATCTGTTCGCGCAGAAGCACGTGGTGGCCGGCATGACCGCCGGCGCCGTGAAGGGCTGAACCGGAATATGAAGATCACCTCGGTCGACACCCTCGTCGTCGACTTCTACCGCACCAACCTGGTGATCGTCCGCGTCTCGACGGACGAAGGAATCGTCGGACTCGGCGAAGCGACGCTGGAGGGCAAGGAACGCGCCGTCCAAGGCGCCATCGCCGAACTGGCCGAAGCCGTGACCGGGATGGACCCCACCCGCATATCCGGCATCCTGTACGAGCTGGCGAGAGACTGGTACTGGCGAGGCGGCCCGGTCGTCATGACCGCGCTGAGTTCGCTTGAGATGGCGCTGTGGGACATCTCGGCACGAGAGCTCGGCGTCCCGGTCTCGCGGCTGCTCGGCGGCGCCACCCGCGACCGGGTGCGCGCCTACGCCAACGGCTGGTTCTCGGGGGCCGTCACGGCCGAGGACTACGCGGCCGCCGCGAGAAGGACCGTCGACAGCGGCTTTCGCGGTCTGAAGTGGGACCCCTTCGAGAACTACGACCTCACGATCACCACGCGGCAGCTGGACCGCGTGCTCGCGCAGATCGACGCCGTCCGCTCCGCCGTCGGGCGCGACATCGAGCTGTTCATCGAGGGCCACGGCCGGTTCGACGTCAACCACGCCGTCAAGGTCGCGCGGGAGATCGCGCAGTTCGACCCGGTGTGGTTCGAGGAACCGTGCCCGCCGGACAACCTCGACGCCCTCGTCGACATCCGCAGGGCGTCGCCGGTGCCGATCGCCGCCGGGGAACGGTGGTTCGGACGGCAGGGTTTCGCGCCGGCGCTCGCCCGGCAGGCGGTCGACTTCGTCCAGCCCGATGTGACGCACGCCGGCGGCATCGCCGAACTGGCCTTCATCTCGACGCTCGCCGCGACCGGCTACGTCGGCTTCGCGCCGCACAATCCCAGCGGGCCGCTGAGCACCGCGGCGACGCTGCAGCTCGGGGCCGCCCTGCCCAACTTCCGATACCTGGAGATCATGGCGACCGACGTCCCATGGCGCCCGGAGATCACCAGCGAAAGACTCGTGCTGACCGAGGAGGGCGACGTCATCATCCCGACGGGGCCCGGTCTCGGCATCGACCTCGACCTCGAGGCGATCGCGCGGCATCCCTTCACCCCCCACCCCCTGCGCCTGTTCCAGGACGCCGTCTTCGACATCCGGCCCGGGAACGAGCGGTCCTTCTTCAATCTGGGAGACGGCAAATGATCCAGCCACCGCCCGATGAGCTCGCCGCCGAGGCCGGCTGGTACGGGACGGCCGCCGACGCTCTGCCGGACGACGCCGCGGACGGTGTCCTGATCGGCCGCGTCTGGGATCCCCTCGTCGAAGGGCCGTCACCCGTGGTCGTCCGCGACGGGGAGGTCTTCGACATCAGCGCGGATTTCCCGACGGTCCGCGACATCTGCGAACTGCCCGAACCCGCCGCCGTGGTCTCCGGTCTCGACGGCCGGCATGTCGGCGGCTTAGGGGACGTGCTGGCCAACACCGGCGCCGCGGACCGGGACCGTACCCGGCCCTGGCTGCTCGCACCGGTCGACCTTCAGGCGCTCAAGGCCGCGGGGGTGACCTTCGCCGTCTCGATGATCGAGCGCGTCATCGAGGAGCGGGCCGGCGGCGACATGGCGCTCGCGGCGGACATCCGCCGGCGGATGCTCGCGGGCGTCGGCGCCGACCTTCACGAGCTGTCGCCGGGTTCGAAGGAGGCGGCGCGGCTGAAGAGCCTGCTCGTCGCCGAGGGCGTCTGGAGCCAGTACCTGGAGGTCGGGATCGGCCCGGACGCCGAGATCTTCACCAAGGGCCAGATCCTCTCCGCCATGGGAACCGCGGTGCCCGTCGGCGTGCTCGCCGCCTCGACCTGGAACAACCCCGAGCCCGAGGTGGCGCTCATCGTCCAGTCGAGCGGCCGGATCGTGGGGGCGACGCTCGCCAACGACGTGAACCTCCGGGATGTCGAGGGCCGATCGGCGCTCCTGCTGCCGATGGCGAAGGACAACAACGCGTCGTGCGCGCTCGGCCCCCTCATCCGGCTCTTCGACGAGCGGTTCGACCTGGAACGGGTGCGCGGCCTCGCGGTGCGCCTGGACATCCAGGGCGTGGACGGCTTCCGCCTCGAGGCGGTCTCGGAGATGGCGCGGATATCACGCGATCCGGAGGAGCTGGTGCGGCAACTGATCGGCTCGCACCATCAGTATCCCGACGGCGCGGTCCTCATGCTCGGCACGATGTTCGCGCCCATCCAGGACCGCGACCACCCCGGCGAGGGGTTCACCCACAAGACCGGCGACGTCGTGAGGATCGGTTCCCCCGCGCTCGGCACCCTGGTCAACCGCGTCCAGCACGCCGAGGACTGCGCACCCTGGGACTTCGGAGTCCGCGACCTCATGGCAAACCTCACGAAGAGGGGACTGCTGTGAGACTCTCGATCCGCACCTGACCGAGTGCCGGCGGGGGCTCGGCCGGACGGCGTCCCCAGGCCGAGATCAGCGGCGCCAGAGTCAGGTCGAGTTCGCCCGCGTGGACGGCGGCCAAATGCGCGTCGATCTCGGCGTCGTCGGCCAGGCCGGCCGCGAGCAGCTCGCCGCGCACGTGCCGGATGGTCGCCGCCTCCAGCCGGTCGCAGGCCGGCCCGCCGACCGGGAAAGAGCCCGCCGCGGCGACATCCACCAAGCCCGCCTCACGCAACGCCCGCGGCAGTGTCCGGCCGTAGCGCAGGTCCGCGCCGCGGCGCGCCAGCAGCTCCCGGACCGCGTCGCGCAGCCGGTTGGCCCGCCGCTGCGCCGGGCCGCCGTCGTCCAGACATGCCAGTGGCTGCAGAGCGGTGTCGGCGTCCTCGACCAGCAGCCGGCCGCCGGGCCGCAGCGCCGCCGCCATCGTGGCCAGCGCCCGGGCCCGGTCGGGTACGTGGACCAGCACGAGCCGGGCGTGCACCAGGTCGAACGTCCCCGGCTCCGGGGGCGGATCAGCGGCGACGTCGTGCCGGCGCACCTCGTACCCGGCGCCCGCCTCCAGCCACGACGGGTCGATGTCGGTGGCCAGCACGTACCCGGCCGGACCGACGGCCGCCGCGAGCGCCTCCGGGATGCTGCGGCCACCGGCCCCCACCTCCCAGCAGCGCGAGCCGGCCCCGACCCCCAGTCGGTCGAAGTGCCCCCGCGTCACACCGTCGAACAGTTCGGCCAGCCAGACGAATCGCTCGCCCGCCTCGGCGCGCGCGTTGTCCAGCAGGTACCCGCGGGCGGGAGCGGGCTCTCCGCCGGGCGCGGTGGTCCCGCCTGTCGGATCCGGTCGGTCACCGACGTGCGGCGGGCGGGGCGAGGAGGTCATCGCTCCATGGTCACCTCCCCACCCCACCAGCGCCACGACAAGGGGAGAGGGATATCTCACACGACCGGGCTCTGCCCGTTCAGGCGGCGCCTGGCTGATCGGGGTCCGCCTCGGTGGCGGCGGCAGGAGGGCGCACCAGCAGGGTGATCGCCTTGACGATGTTCTCTCGCAGCACCTCCGGCGCCGGGCGCCTGGTGGACGTGCCGAACGGGAACGCGGGTGACCACGACGTGGCCACCGCCATCAGCGTCGTCATGAGGAACTCGGGCGGGAAGGCGGGGTTGATCCGGCCCTCGCGCTGACCGTCGGCCACCGCCGCGGCCATCTCCTGGAAGGAGACCGCCCGGGATGCCGGCAGTTCGGCGCTCTGTTCCAGGGTCGACCACGCGAGCAGCCGGATGATCTGCGGGTGTGCCGTGGCGAAGTCGTACACCTTCCCGGCGAAGCCGGGGATGTCGGCCGGCGTGAACGGCATCCGCAGGTTGACGTCCGCCAGATGGCGTTGGAGCACCGTGGTGAACAGCTTCTCCTTGCTCTCGAAGTAGATGTAGATCAGGTTCTTGTTGCACCCGGCGTTGCGCGCGATGCGATCGACGCGCGCGCCGGCGATCCCGTAGGCCGAGAACTCCTCCAGCGCGGCGTCGAGGATCCGTTCGCGCGTCGCTTCCGCCTTGCTCATATGGCTTCCTCCCTCCGGCGACTGTAGCAGATTGACTAACTGGTTAGTTTTTCCGTAGCCTCTAGCTAACCGGTTAGTCAGCCACAGGGGCGAGCGACCGGAATGGAGGGAACGACATGAGCGCAGCATCCGCCGGAAGCCTTGCTCTCGCCGACGGCCTGGCCGTCAACCGCATGGGCTACGGCGCCATGCAGCTGGCCGGCCCGAACGTCTTCGGCCCGCCGAAGGACCGCGACGAGGCCGTCCGCGTCGTCCGGACCGCCGTCGAGCGGGGAGTGAACTGCATCGACACCTCCGACTTCTACGGTCCGCACGTGACCAACGAGATCGTCAAGGAAGCGCTGGGGGCCCGCACCGAGGGCGTGCGCGTCTTCACCAAGGTCGGCGCGCTGCGCGGCGAGAACGGCTCGTGGATCCCTGACCTCACGCCCGCGTCGCTCAAGGAGCAGGTCCACTCGAACCTGAAGACCCTCGGCCTCGACGTCATCGACGTCGTCTACCTGCGCCTGCCCAACCACGACGGCACGACCGACGACCCGATCTCTGAGGAGTTCGGCGCGCTGGCCGAGCTGCGCCAGGAGGGACTGATCAAGCACCTGGGCCTCTCCGGCGCCTCGGGCACGCAGCTGACCGAGGCGCAGCGGATCGCCCCGGTCGTGGCCGTCCAGAACCTCTACAACCTGGTCAACCGGCAGGACGACGCGCTCGTCGAGCGCTGCGCGCGGGAGAACATCGCGTTCGCGTCGTTCTTCCCGCTCGGCGGCTTCACCCCCATCCAGTCGGACACGCTCGGCAGGGTGGCCGCCCGCGTGGAGGCCTCGCCGCAGCAGGTCGCGCTGGCCTGGCTGCTGCAGCGCTCGGCCACCTCCGTGGTGATCCCGGGCACCTCGAAGGTCGCGCACCTGGAGGAGAACATCGCGGCCGCCGAGCTGACCCTTCCCGCCGACGCCATCGCCGAACTGGACGCCATCGGAGATCAGACGCTGCGGAGGACCGAGACGACGATGCCCAGCACCACGGCGTCGTCACCGTCGATGACGTCGTAGGCCGGGTTGCGCGGTTCGAGATGGACGTGCCCGTCGCGCCGGCGGTAGACCTTGACGGTGGCCTCACCGTCGATCATCGCGGCGACGATCTGCCCGGAGTGCGCCTCGGGCTGCTGACGCACCACGACGATGTCGCCGTCGCAGATCGCGGCGTCGATCATCGAATCGCCGCGCACGCGCAGACCGAACACGGTGCCACGCCCGGTGAGGTCGCGAGGCAGGGTCAGCATGTCGTCCATGTGCTGGTCGGCCAGGATGGGCGTGCCCGCGGCGATCTCCCCCACCACGGGCACGGTCACCACGTCGTCGGCCGGTCTCGGCGCCGAGGCTCGCAGGAACAGGCGCACGTCGATCGGCCGGGCCATCGTCGTGCCCCGGCGCAGGAACCCGTGCTCCTCCAGGCTCTTCAGGTGTTTCGACACCGACGAGGCCGACCGCAGCCCGACCGCGTCGCCGATCTCGCGTGTGCTCGGCGGATACCCGTACCTGACCACCCAGTCGCGTATCGCGGCCAGGATCCGCTGCTGACGCTGCGGCAGCGCCGAGACGTCCAGGTACTCGAACGCGTCAGGATCGTCGTAAGTGGTCACCTGCGAATGCTAGACGTGACGGCGCCGATGGCGCGTCGTCCTGCCCCGCCACGCCCGTGCCGGCGCCCGGACGGCAGGCGCCGTCCATCGCCGGGATCCGCCGCCGCCTCGGCGCCGCGGCGGAAGCCCGCCGGGGCGCCTGGGCGATCGTGCCGGACCTCGCCATCGTTATGGGCTGGTGCAGCTCACTCCGGTCGGGGCGATCGAGCCGTCTCCGTTGGCGGTGAATCCGAACGTCGTCGAAGCGTTGCCGGGGATGACGCCGTTGTAGGCGGCGTTCTTGACGGTGACCGCGCCGCTGGTGCCGGTGTTCACGCCGTTCCACAGGTTGGTGATGCTCTGTCCGCCGGCCAGCGTCAGTTTCACGCTCCAGCCGTTGAGGGCGGACGACCCTGTGTTGCTGACGGTCACCTCACTTTGGAAGCCGGAGCCCCAGCTGTTGGTCATGCGGTACGTCACCGAGCAGTCGCCCGGCTGCCCGGTCGGAGTGGGGGTGGGAGTGGGGGTGGGCGTCGGGGTGGGTGTGGGGGTCGGGGTGGGCGTCGGGGTCGGGGTGGGTGTGGGGGACGTGCCGCCGCTGACGCGGTAGACCACGGTGGCGTGGGCGGGGACGCTGGCGGTGATGGTGCCGGTGGTGTTGGTGGTGGCGTTGGTCCAGGCGTCGCGCAGGGTGAAG